>NZ_JAUMUL010000041.1 GCF_030530635.1 Actinomyces sp. | reverse complement strand
CCCGGCCAACCGCCACACCCTCAAATTCCAATCGCGGTTCGGCCCGCGAAAATGCGGCGGTGCCGTCGAGCACGCGCAGGGGCCGGCCGACTGTTGGTGTCGGCCGGCCCCTATGCACTCGCCCTTCTCGTGACGGTAGGACCGCTAGGCAATAGTTGTGGTCGCTTCCGCTACTTCGCGACGAACACCTCCCTTCCGTTCTCGGTGGTCTTCTCAGCCTTGATGGTTCCGGTGATCTCATCGCCCGTGACCGTGAGCACACCGTCGGCGTAGCTGTGCGGCGCGTTGATCAAGGGGATGTACAGCGATTCCCTGTCAGCACCGGTGAAGGTCGGCACTCCCAGCACCTGAAGATTCTGACCATCGCCATTCAGCACCATGATGGTGGTGGTCAGTACCACCTTGTCCTTGTAGACGAAAGAACTGGAGTAACCGATCTCATCCAACTTGGGCAGGTGCAGGTAGGCCACCGAGGTGTCCGCCTCCGCGTCGTCGACCTTCTTGATGTCCGGCGCAACGTACTGGTCCGCCTCCTTGATCGCCTCGTCAACCTGACCACCGACCTCGGGGTCCACCTCCTCTGGAACGGGGGCGACGTCCTCCAAGAGCATCTCCGTGAGTGTCTTGCCACTGGCGTAGAACCCGTTCTTCCAGTCGGGCTTGACCGCGTCCAACAGCACCCCGGTGATGAATCCGAAGGCATAGGACTCCACGTCAACCGATACGTCCAGCGGCTCCTCCTTCAGCAGCGCCGCCTGCCGGGTCTGCAGCTGCTCAGGAGACTGATTCTCCTGGATGGACAGCGCCATGTACTCCACGTACCGGGCGATGCCCTCGGCGATGTCGTAGTGGTGGATGTCCTCGGCCTCGCCCGCGAACTCCGACTTCCACGTGTCCATCCAGTAGCGGGCGTGCCCCAGGTGCTCGGACCGCTTGTCCGCATCCATTGCCGCCTGACGCAAGCGGTGCAGCATCATGCGCCGCAGGGTGCGGGGCCGCGCCTGGTACGGGTAGGGGGTGTCCCTGCTGCTGGAGGCGGTCACATTGATCTCGCCCTGATAGTAGAAGTGGACCAGTTCGTGGGTCATGAGCGCGAAGGCGTAGGTGGCCGGATCCTTCAGATCCGCGACGGGCTCCGAGGCGCCGGTGGCGGTCACGGACGGCGTGGAGTTCATACCCGCGGCGGCCCCACCGCCCTCTCTGTTGCTAACCCCCACCGTGGCTGCCTGACCGAGGTTGAGGGTGATGGACGGCTGGTCCTCGAAGGTGATCTTGCCGTAGGAGGTGGGCACCTCAATGCTCGCGTACTCGTCGGCCTTGAGTTCCCGTTGACCGTCAACCGAGATCGCCCACGCACGTTTCACCTTGAACTGCTCGTCGACCTGCATGGCCACGATCCGATGCCTGGTGTAATCGACCCCCGGCCACACCGGCCCCATGATCGGCCAGATACGGGTCACCCAGGCGGACACCCCCTCGACCACGGTCTCGTACTGCTCATCGGACAACGACGGCGCACCGGCCAGACTGCCTAGCGGGTCCTGCGCCCCCGCGGGGGACTCGGGGGTCGGCGATGTGGACGCCGGGCTCTTGCTCTGCGAGTCATTGCCGCCCGCGCAAGCCGCCAATGGCAGCAGGAGCGCGGCCCCGATAGCCGCTACGGCAGAGCGGCGCGTGAGTGAGAAGGAGGTTGGAGCGGACTCAGTCATCAGATGCTTCACTTTCAACGATCGGTTCAACTTCTATGGTTTTCTGAACATTGCACAGCGGTGGTTGAGCGGGTCCGTTCAACCGACCCGCCCCGCCCGGGTTCAGTAGTACTGCAATCTCCTCCTTAGTACTGCTTGATCTCCTCCTTGCAGGTCAAGTCCTTCTCCGGCAGCTCACCGCGCAGCAGGTAGTTGTCTACGGTGTTGTCCACGCAGTCACCCTTGCGCTTATAGGCGCCGTGACCGTTGCCCTCCACGGTCAGCAGACGGGCAGAGTCCAGTTGGGCGGCCAGATCCTTGGCCCACTGGTACGGGGTGGCGGGGTCTCCGGTGATGCCGACGACGAGGATCGGCGCCGCGCCCGTGGCACGGATCTTGCCCGGCTGGTGGTCGGTGTGGTGGCCCCAGCCCTTGCAGAACGCGTCGGGGTAGCCCAGTCCCGTGCCGAGTGTGGGCGCCACCTCCTTGATCTTGGCCGCCTGCTCATCCCACTTGGACTTGTCTCCACGAACCGGGTAGTCGAGGCAGTCGACGGCGCTGATGGCGTTCTCATTGGCCGTGTCACGGGCCTCCTTCTCAGCCAGCTCCTGCGGGTCCGTCTCATCGTCCACCAGTGATGGATTGGTCAGTACGGCGAGGGCCGTGCCGTCATTGTTCTTGATCGCCTGGCTGAGCGCCGCGGTCAGAAGGTCCCACGCACTGTTGTCATACATCATGTCGATCAGGGTCTTCGTGAGCGTCGCCCCGTCTACGGGGTCACCCTGAGTGGACGGCAGCGGCGTGATGCTGGCCTTCTCAATGAGTTGCCTGATCTGCTCGACGCCGGAGTCGACATCCCCGGTCAGCGGGCAGTCCTCCCCCGCCTGGCAGTGCTCGACGTAGGCACGCAGGCTCTTCTCAATGGACTCGGCCTGCTGGACGATGTTCTCAGCGTTCTCCTGTGCGGGATTCTGCGCACTGTCCAGCACCATACGGCCCACGTTCGCAGGGAACATCTCAGCGTAACGGGCTCCCAGGTAGGTGCCGTAGGAGGTGCCCAGATAGTGCAGGCGCGCGTCACCCGACAGTGCCCGCAGCACATCCATGTCACGCGCCACCGAGGCGGTGTCCATGTGGTCGATCAGATCGGGTTCAGGCGAGTACTGTTTGCACTTGGCGGCCAGTTCGGCCGCAGTTTTCTCAGTGCTCTCGGCGGTCTCCTCCTCAAAGTCCACGGGCATGGAGTCCTGCTGCGGATCGGCGGCATCATCGTCCTGCTGCTGGTTGGTGGCTCCGGAACTCTTCTGCTGCAATGTGGCCTCGGCCACCTCACTCATCTCCTGCGGGCTCAAGCAGGTCAGGGGCGTGGACTCGCCCACCCCGCGCGGATCGAAACCGAGGATGTCGTAGCCCGCTCGCAGCGCATCGGAGAAGACTCCCTCCTGCGAGACGTATTCCAGTCCGGAACCACCGGGACCGCCGGGATTGGTCAGCAGCGTACCGATCGGCTTGCCCGAGGTGGAGGGGAGCTTCTTCAGCGCCAGGTCGATGGTCTTGCCCGAGGGCTCGTCGTAGTTCAGCGGAACCTTCGCCGTGGCGCACTGGAAGGAGGCGTCGTCGTCGCATTCCTTCCAGTCGAGCTTCTGATTGTAGAAGGTCTCCAGGCCCGCGGGCACCGGCGGAGCACTCTGCGCATCCACCGGACTGGCGGGCGCAGAGGCACCTTTCGCGGCACCCCCTCCAGTCGTGCATGCCGACACGGCCAAACAGGAGACCGCGGCAACAGCCAGGGCTCGAGCGCCGAGGCGCTTGTGAGTCGTTGTCGTTCTCATGACAGGAAATGTAGGCACCGCGACGCAAACACCGTTCCCCCCACCGACCGATAATCTACACCTATGGCGTTCCTTCCCCAGGAGGAGGCATCTCCACCCGTCAAGGCTCACGATCCACAACTGCACCACATGGGCAATCACCAATCATCTCAACTCCGATCACATAAACTCGAGCCGTGAGCCAAGACATCCGCTCCTCCAGGGGTCCGGCAACGCAGACAGGACCAACATCACCGGTTTCCGACTCGCCCCCGAATGCGGTCCAAACGGCACCACGGTCGCGTCGCGGCGACTACCTGCTGACGGCGGTCATCGGCATCTTCCTGCCGCCGCTCACACTCACCCTGACCGGCCTGGCCTCCCGGGCCGCCGGCGCCGGGCAACTGCCCCGGATCATCCTGTTCACCGTCACGGTATTCATCGTGTCGGCACTGGCCCAGTGGCTGTTCGCTGCACGCTCCTCCCTCGGTGGACTGATCGGAGGCGCCGTCGCGCTGCTCGCCCAGGCGGTGATCCTGGCCCGACCGGGGCATGCCGCAGCCGCACCCTTCGCCTGGGCCCGGTCCCTGATCCCCACGGGCGCGGTGCTCATCGCGGCGGCGCTACTACTGGGGGGCTCGTGGGGGATGCGCCAGGCCCGCCGCGCCGGCCGGGAGGATGCACGGCTGTCCTCCAGGCTCAGCGCCAACGACAGAACCCCGGGCGTCACCCCGGCAGCCCCTCCGTCACGACGCCGGGACCACATCTTGTCCTTCCCACTCACGTTGCTGGCCGTAGGCGCCGCACTCGTTCTCATTGCGAACGGCTATGCGCGACTCGTGACACCGGGAGCGATCCCCAGTGGCGCCATGCTCACCGCCCTGGCCGCACTCGCCCTCCTGATCCCGGCCGCGGCTCTCACGGGCCGATCCACACTCGGCGCCCGCGCCACCGGTGCGCTGCTGATCCTGTGCGCGCTGCCGGCACTATTGGGGGGCGTTTGGCCGAACCTCCCCGGGCGGGCGGCGCTGGCCGGGCTGTTGCCCGACGATCCGACCGGTGCGAGCCTTTTACTTACCGGAATCCTGCTGACGACGGCCGGCTGGGGAGCACACCTGGCCCGCCGCGAGGGCCGGGCGCGCGAACTGCTCGAGCTGCGCTCCCGGGAGACGCCCACACCGCCGCGCGGACTGCCTCATGCATGGTGACGCCCGCGCCGGAGATTCCGACTGAGGCGCCTTCGGAGCACGGCTCGGCACGCCTCCCCGCATCGGGATGCCGAGCCGCTAGCCTGAGCGGATAAGGAGGTTGTGATGAGCACCGATACCAACGCCGGACACAATCCTGGGGAGGAGGCCATGCGCGGCCCCACGGCCGAGTCCGCCGCCTGGGATGACGCCTCCGACTCCACCTCCAGCGCCGTCGACAACACTCCCCGCCCCGCCGCGGTGCAGGCACCGCAAGCAGCACGACAGCCCCCGCCGCCACCACATGTCGACCTGCCGGCAGCCGCCGACCGCAAACGAGCCCGCACGGCGGCCAAGCCCGCCGCGCCTGGCGATGAGACCTCCCGGCCTTCGCGTTCGGAGGCGGACATCCTGCTGGACGGTTCCAGCGTCGTCGGCCACCCGAACCCCCGCACGGCCGCCCACTGGGCCGGCGTGCTCATCTGGGTGGTCGCCCTGCCCCTGAGCTGGTTCCTCCTCCACGACGGCGCCGCCAGGGCGGTCGAGGACGCCGCACCCCTGACCTTCGGTACGTCGGCGGGCGCGCCGGCAGAACTGGGAGCAGGAGCTCTCGTGCTGGCACTCGCACTGTGGACGGCGAGTCACTCCAGTCTGGGGGCCTTCGTAGTCGGCACGGTATCGCTGCTGACCGGGCTTCCGTTCCTGCTGGCTCCCAGGGTGATGAACGGCGTCGTCGGACCGCTTCTGGATAGGTTGACGGCGCACTCCGACCTGGGCCGTTCCTTGTCGACCTACTTCTGGGCGGATGCGGTAAGCGGCAGGTTCATCGCCTTCGGAGTGTTCATGATCATGGTGGGCGTGGTCTCACACAGCGCCCGCCGCGCAGGCCAACGCGAGCAGAGGATCATGGATCGACGCCCCAGCGACGAGTGACCGCGCCGCCGGGGTGCGGGCCCGGCGACGCTCCGCAGCCCGGCCGCGTCTGAACACCTTCATCGCCCTCCCAGAACTGCCGCTCCCGCCAGCACACCCCCACATGCGAAGAGCCCCTACTCTGTCCCGGTGCCCACCTCCGCGTCACGTCCCTCCCCCGCCGAGCCGCCGTCCTCCGCAGCTCGCGCACCGGCGCCCATGACGACGGTGCGCGACGCCGCCCGCGACGCCCTGCCTATAGTCATCGGCTACATCACACTG
Source organism: Actinomyces sp. (assembly GCF_030530635.1). Taxonomy (GTDB): domain Bacteria; phylum Actinomycetota; class Actinomycetes; order Actinomycetales; family Actinomycetaceae; genus Actinomyces. The sequence continues at coordinate 25,694 of NZ_JAUMUL010000041.1, read as the reverse complement.
GGACTGGCCGCGGGGCTGCTGCTGGTCGCCGCGGGCCTGGACTGGTGGTGGGCACCGGTGTGGAGCGTAGTCATCTACTCGGGGACTATGCAGATGCTGCTGGTGCCCCTGGCCGCAGCGGGTGAGCCCCTGTCAGCAATAGCGGCCTCCACACTGTTCGTGTCCGGCCGGCACGTCTTTTACGGGCTGGGCTTCCCCCTGGACCGGGTTCGGCCGACTCCCGCCACCCGCCTGTATGCGATTCATGCGATCACCGACGAGGTATACGCCCTGCTGGCCTCGCGGGACCGCAAGGCCATGAACGGACGCTATATCGTCGCCATCGAGATCATGAACCATTCGGCCTGGATACTCGGCACTACGGCCGGGGCTCTCGCGGGCACCGGATTGGCGGCGCTCATCGGTGAGCGCGTCACCCTGCTCGGCTTCGTCCTGACGTCGTTGTTCGTCGTCCTGGCGATTGAGAACTGGCGAGCGCACCCGGATCTGGCCGTACTGCTCGCCGGCTTGGTGGCCGGTGCCGTCGGGCTGGCGGTGGGTGGCTCCGCGGCCCTGCTGAGCGCACTGGGAACGCTCGCGATCGCACTCATCGCCCTGTACACCTGGCGTCATCGCTGCGACCACAATCACCGCGACCACACCGCCGCAAGAGAGGGGAGGCCCTGATGCTCACGAACCCTCAATTGGCACTCGCCGTAGTGCTGGTAGCCGCCATCACCTTCGCGTGCCGCATCACCCCCTTCGTGCTGCTGCGGGACCGCGACCGTATGCCGCTGCTCGGATTCCTGGGCAGCGCCATGCCGTTGGGGGTGATGATCGTCCTGGTCGCCTACACGCTCGACGGCGTCTGCGCGGCACCCTCCACTTGGCTGCCTGCCCTGGCGGGCATCGGCGCAACCGCCGGCCTGCACCTGTGGCGCCGAGCCATGGGCCTGTCACTGATCGGCGGAACCGCCGTCTACGTGGCGGCCTCGCTCCTGATTGCCTGAACCGCTTATGAGCCGAGCACACACCGCCGCATTGCCAGTAGGCTGCCACTGTGCGCGCCACCGTGACTCGTCCCGGGCCCTGGGCCCATCGCCACATCACCGCCGGCGGTACCCGCTTCCATGTGGTACTGGCAGGTCCCGAGGCGCCGATCGACGCCTCGGGAGCCGCTGCGGGACCGCATAACCCCCTGATCCTCCTGCTGCACGGCTTTCCGGAGTGCTGGTGGACCTGGCGGCATGTGATTCCGGCCCTGGCGGATGCCGGCCGCCGCGTGGCCGCCCTTGACCTGCGTGGCTTCGGCGGCTCCGATCGGCCGCCGTCGGGCTATGACCTGGTCACTCTGGCACGTGATGTCGCCGCCGTGGTGCGGGCGCTGGGACATGATCGTGCGATCGTCGTCGGGGCGGGTCTGGGCGGGCAGGTCGGCTGGACACTGGCCGGCCTGGAGCCCGAGCTGACGGTGGGGCTGGTGCCCATCGGGGCGCCGCATCCGCTGGCGGTGCGCTCCCTGCCCATGCGCACCGTCATGGGTTCGAAGGCGCAGCACCTGTTCTTCAACGTCCCCCTCCTGCCCGAGCGGAGCCTGCGGACGACAGCGGGAGTCGAGCGTCTGCTGCGCTCCTGGGCGGCCCCGGGTACGCGCCCGCTGGTAAGCGAGGGAGCCGAGTACTACGCCGCGCTGTTGGCGCGTCCGGGCGCCGCCCACTCGGCCTTGGAGAGCACGCGCCGGACCACCCTCACGCGCGCCGAGGCGCAGGCTCTCTATCCGCCGACGACGGTGCCGGTGCTGTCCGTTCAAGGTGAGTTCGATCCGGTTCAGCCCGCCCGGGCGCACGCGCGCGACACCCACCACGTGGCCGGTGTCCTGCAGCAGGTGACGATTCGCGACGTCGGGCACTTCCCGCAGGAGGAGGCGCCCGACAAGCTCGTGGACGCGCTACTGCCCTTCCTGACCGAGGTGGCGGCACCCGCCCAGCAGGCGGCGCTCAAGACCTCGGCGTCGTCCTCGGAGCGGCCGCGGCAGGCCGCCCGCAGGCCGTGGCGGACCTCATTCATACGCCGACCCGCGGGCACAGCCCGGCGGCGTTCAAGGCGCACTCCCCGCAGCGGGGGCCACGGGCACGGCACACCCTCCGCCCGTGCTCGATGAGCCGGTGACAGCCATCGGTCCACCGCGTCCGCTCCCACAGGCCGGCAAGATCACGTTCGACGGCGAGCGGATCGTGCGCCGTCGTCCAGCCCAGGCGGCGCGACAGCCGGCCCACATGGGTGTCGACTGTGATCGCGGGCTCGCCGAAGGCGTTGCCCAGCACCACATTGGCGGTCTTCCTCCCCACTCCGGGCAAAGCCACCAGGGCATCTCGGTGGGCGGGAACCGCACCGCCGTGCTCGGCCGCGAGCTCGGCGCCCAGTGCGATCAGGCGTTGCGCCCGGGTGCGGTGCATGCCCAGGGGACGCAGCCGGGCCTCCAGATCACTGCGATCCGCGCCCGCCAGGGCAGCGGCATCGGGGTAGCGCGCGAACAGGTCCGGGGTGACGGTGTTGACACGGGCGTCGGTCGTCTGAGCCGACAGAACGGTTGCCACCAGCAATTGGAAGGGACTGTCATGATCCAGGGTGCAATCGGCCTCCGGATACAGGCGGGCGAGGACGTCATCGACGGCGGCGGCCCGCTGCACGTCCGCCAAGGGCCGCAAATCGGACTCGGCATCGGGCGTCCCGGGCGAGTGAAGAGTTTGACGTGGCACACAGTGAGACTACAATGCACGTCCGCGTGCCACAGATCACAAGCCGTGGCTAGGATATGACACAAGAGGCCCCGTGCTTTCCCGGGCCCGCCAGACGACACCACAGGAGGACCTTCGTGGAAGACAGCATCATCTCCAGAATCCCGCTCTTCGAGGGGATGACTTCGGAGGAGCGTGAGGAGCTGCGCAACATGATGACGCAGACCACCCTGCGCCGCGGCGAGATCCTCTTCAACGAGGGCGACCCGGGCGACCGCCTCTACATCCTGCTCTCCGGCAAGATCAAGCTGGGCCACGCCTCGGCCGACGGCCGCGAGAACCTGCTGGCCGTGCTCGGCCCCGGCGAGGTTGTCGGTGAGCTGACGCTCTTCGATCCGGGTCCGCGCTCCACCACGGCCACCGCGGTCGCACCCACCGACCTACTGGCCCTCGAGCACACCCAGCTCATGAACTTCATCGAGACGCACCCCACCCTCGCCAAGGACATGCTGCGCGCCCTGGCGCAGCGCCTGCGCCGCACCAACACCGCCCTGGCCGATCTGGTCTTCTCCGACGTGCCCGGGCGGGTCGCCAAGGCGCTGCTGGACCTCGCAGACCGCTTCGGCTCATCCACCGAGGACGGCGTGCACGTCCCCCACGACCTCACCCAGGAGGAACTGGCCCAGTTGGTCGGAGCCTCGCGCGAGACGGTCAACAAGTCGCTGGCCGAGTTCGTCTCCCGCGGCTGGATCCGCCTGGAGGGCCGCGCCGTCACGCTGCTCGACGTCGATCGACTGCGCCGCCGCGCCCGCTGACGGCCTCGCATCCGTGCGAGACCGGCACAGGCAGAACGTCGAAACCGGCACTAATGACGTGCCGGTATCGACGTTCTGCACCGTCCGGCCCGCGGCGAGGCCGGACGCAGGCTCCTCAGGCCAGCGGCCGCTTAAGGTAGGCGACCAGATTCTCCGAGCCGGACGGGCCGGGGACCACCTGTACCAGCTCCCAACCGTCGGCGCCCCACTGGTCGAGTATCTGTTTGGTGGCGTGGATCAGCAGGGGGATGGTCGCATACTCCCACCTGGTCGCGTTGTTGGAGCCGGGAGCGTTACTGGTCGTGTCGGTCATGCCCCGAGCCTATGGGCGCACTCCCACGTCTTGGAAGCCATGCGACGGCTTTGGCGGCAAAGTCACCGCACCCTGGCGAGGATGCGGGGGGCGCGGCGAGCGTGGATCTCCGCCACCAGCTCATCGTCCTCGCGACGCAGCCACTCGCTCCAATCAGTCACCTCTGGGAAGCGTCGCAGCAGCGCACGGCGCTCACGCTCGGTCAGGCCTCCCCACACGCCGAAGCTCAGTTCGGAGTCCAGCGCCTCGGCCAGGCACTCCATGCGCACCGGGCAGGTGAAGCACAGGGAACGGGCGTCACGCTGCTCGGCCCCTTTACCGAAGAGCCGGTCAGGCGGCACGCTTGCACAGGCCGCGCGCGCCGCCCAGGTCTGATCGCTCGTCATTTCTCACTCCCCTAGCGCGACGGTCGACTACAATGTCGGCCGGATCACACGTAGACGGTATGCCAACCGATGGTCATTTGCCAAATCGGTCACCCGCATCCCGCCCGCAACCACCTCCGCGTATCTGGATTTCACCGCCTGAGCCTCCACGATCCCGTTGGCAATCCGGGCTCTCGCCGCGGCAGAACCCGTACACGCCTCGGGGGCGGACCCTGCTCGCGCCCAAGCGCTCGCCGGCGTCTTTGAGGCGCTTCTCAGCCGCAGCCCACCGTTTCCCGGTGCACAAACGGCCCATTTCCCCGTAGTGTGGGCTCCATGTCGAAGTCTTCCTCCCGTGGCAGGTCCTTGTCATCCCCTGCCCAGGTCGTGGCGATGCTGCTGGTGTTCCTGCTTCTGTCGAGCGCGGGCGGGGTGCTGGCCGCGGGCTTCGCCATGCCCGCCGTCGGCGTAGCCTCCGCGATCACCAGCGCCTCCGCCAAGCTCTTCGACGAACTCCCCGACGACTTCAATGTCCTCGAGCCCAGCCAGGTCTCGGTGATCAAGGCCTCCGACGGCTCGCAGATCGCCCAGTTCTACGCACAGAACCGCATCGTCGTCTCCCTGGGCGACATCTCCCCCAACATGCTCAACGCCATCGTCGCCGTAGAGGACCAGCGCTTCTACCAGCACAAGGGCGTAGACCCCGCGGGCATTGTCCGGGCCGTCGTATCCAACGCCAGCGGCGGCACCCAGGGGGCCTCGACCCTCACGCAGCAGTACGTCCGCAACATCCTGATCGAGGCCGGCCTGCAGAAGGACGACGACGCCGCCGTCGCCGCCGCCAAAGCGCCGACAGTGGCCCGCAAGCTCCGGGAGATCAAGTACGCACTCACCCTGGAGCAGAAGTACTCCAAGCAGCAGATCCTGGAGGGATACCTCAACATCGCCTCCTTCGGCCCTTCGACGTACGGGGTTGAGGCCTCCGCGCAGCACTACTTCTCGCACTCGTCCAAGGAGTTGTCCATACCCGAGGCCGCGTTGCTGGCGGGCCTGACCAACGCCCCCGGCGCGTATGACCCCGTCCAATACCCCGAAAGCGCGAAGCAGCGGATGGACTGGGTGCTGCAGAAGATGTACGAGGAGGAGTTCATAACCGCCGAGGAGTACGAGGCCGGTAAGAACACCCAGATCGCGGACCTCCTGCGCGTAACCGATTCCGTAGGCGGCTGTGGGGCAGCCGGCTCGGCCGCCTACTTCTGCGAGTATGTGGTCGGCGAGATTGAGAATTCCGACATCTTCGGCTCCACCCAGGCCGAACGCCGCCAGTTGCTGCTGCGCGGTGGGCTGGAGATCACCACCACGCTGGACAAGGGCAAGCAGGCCGCCGCCGACGCCGCGGTGCAGGAGTACGTGCCCACCGGCGACCCCTCGAACGTGAAGGCGGCGCTGGTGTCGGTTGAGCCGGGTACCGGACGAATCCTGGCGATGTCTCAGAACACCAACTACGGAGATGCCACCGGTGCCGACCCCACGGCCACCCAGATCTCCTACTCGGCGGACTACCTGCACGGCGGGATGGCGGCCAACGGCTTCCAGCCCGGATCGGCCTTCAAGACCTTCGCCCTGGCCCAGTGGTACCAGGAGGGACGCTCCGGCTACGCGGTCACCAATACCACTCCGCGCACCTTCGGCTCCTACGAGTGGACCATCTCCTGCGACCCCGATGCGTATCCCGAGCCCTGGGCGCCGAACAACGCCAACCCGGGTGAGAACGGCCGCCATTCGGTGGTGGATAACACCGCGTTGTCCATCAACGTCGGTTACGCGGAGATGCTGGTACAGATGGACGTGTGCGCCGTGACCAGGCTGGCCGCTGACATGGGCGTCACCAAGGCCACCGGAGAACCGGTGGACCCGTATCCCTCGGTGGTGCTCGGCGGCACCGAGACCACCCCGGTGGCCATGGCCAACGCCTACGCGACCTTCGCCGCCCACGGCGTGTACTGCTCCCCCATCGTCATCGACTCGATCACCGACGCGGACGGCCAGGAGATGAGCACCCCCTCGGCGAACTGCAAGCAGGTCATGAATGCCAACGCGGCGGACCAGGTGACGATCACGTTGCAGTCGGTGATGGGCAGCAAGGGCACCGGCAAAACCGCCGCCCTGGACGGCCGCCCGTCGGCCGGCAAGACGGGAACTACTGACGAGATGGACAACGCCTGGTTCGTCGGTTACACCCCGCAGCTGGCCACTGCGATCTGGGCCGGCCACTCCGACGGCTACTACGCGATGAACCAGCAGTACATCGGCGGACGTTACTACGCCACCATGTACGGCGCCGACCTGCCCGCGCCCCTGTTCAAGACCTATATGGACGCCGCCCTGGCCGATCAGCCCGTAGAGGGCTTCAACCAGGTGAGTCTGAGCGCCAGTGCGCCCTCGTCCGGCAGCAGCACCGGGGGCAGCTCTCAGGGCTCCCAGAACTCCCAGGGAACACGGAACAGCAATAGCGACGATGGTAACTGACCCGCATCCGTACCGCGCCGCCCTGCTCGGCGGCCTGGCCGTAGGCGCCGGTCTGCTCGGCTACGCCCTGCTCGAGGCGCGCTCGCCGATACTGCGCCACGTGGACGTGCCCGTGCTGGCGGCCGACGAGCAGCCGCTGACGATCCTGCACTTGTCGGACCTGCACCTGACCGACCGGACCGAGGCGCGCGTGGCCTGGGTGCGTTCCCTCGCGGGCACCCGTCCCGACGCCGTCATCAACACCGGTGACAATCTGTCCTTCGCCAACGGCCTGGAGCCGCTGGGCCGGGCACTCGCGCCCTTCGCGCACCTGCCAGGCGCCTTCGTGATGGGTGACCACGACTACCGCACCACCGTGTTCAAGCTACCCACCCGTTATCTGCGGCGGGATCCGCGCTCCGGCGACGACCCCGAGCGGGAGGCCGCCATTGAGCCGCTCCCCTGGCGGGAGGTCCGCGACCTACAGACCGCCGCCGGCTGGGTGGACCTGACCAATGCGCGCGGCCGCCTGACCGTCTCTGGCCGGCGCATCGACCTGGTCGGCGTGGACGATCCGCACGTCGACCGGGATGCGTTTCCATCCCCCGCTCCGCCGGCCGACGACGCGGCTGTGGTGCGGGACTTCACGGGCCGGCCGCTGCGGCTGGGACTAATGCACGCCCCCTACCGGCGGGTACTGGACGCCATGGCCGACGACGGCGCCGGACTCGCCTTCGCGGGGCACACGCACGGAGGCCAGCTGTGCCTTCCCGGATACGGGGCCCTGGTGACCAACTGCGACCTGGACCGTCATCGGGTGTCGGGCCTGTCCCGCTGGCCCGACGTCGAGCCCGGAGGCGAACCGAAGACGCAGATGTTTCTGCACGTGTCAGCCGGCCTGGGTACGAGCCCGTACACGCCGGTGCGCATGGCCTGCCGTCCGGAGGCGACACTCCTGACGCTGTTACCAGTGCGGTGACCTCTCCGCCCGTGGGTGACCTAATCCTCAGGGACACGATTTCCCCCACCGCCGGACGGCCGGATATAGTCTTCCCGCACACGGGGTGTGGCGCAGTTTGGTAGCGCGCTTCGTTCGGGACGAAGAGGTCGTGGGTTCAAATCCCGCCACCCCGACGACGAGGACGCCCGCGAGCTTGCTCGTGAGGCGTCCGAGGAGGAAGGGGTAACAAGGCCGCCAGGCCGAATACCCCGACGACGAGGACGCCCGCGAGCTTGCTCGTGAGGCGTCCGAGGAGGAAGGGGTAACAAGGCCGCCAGGCCGAATACCCCGACGAATCGCTAACCTGGACCCGATGTCTGAACCTCGAGCAGATGCCGCTTACAGACGCGCGCTGGCGGCCTTCAGAAGTCCCACACTAGACCTGCTGCACGGCCGCTACGCGCCCTTCGTCGTCGCCGCCCTCTCCCTCGTTTTCACTCCGGACCGGCCGCTGGTCGCGGTCGCCGACGCCCACGCCGAGGTCACCGAGGCCGTCGAGCAGTTGCGTGCCTGTGGCTACGACGAGGACGAACGCGGACTGCCCACCGGCTCCGGCCGGGACATCTGCCGCTACTGGGTGCGCGTGGGTTGGCTGATCCCCCAGATGCATGACGGCGTGGAGGTCTACCGGCTCTCCGCCCAGGCCGTGGGGGCGCTGGAACTCGTCGGTCGTTCGGGCGCAGGCCGCTCCCGGGTATCACGCTCCCGCGTACGCACCCTCCTGGAGGCTGTGGACCAGCTGGTCGCCAGCGCCGAGACCGACCCCGAGCGACGCCTGGCCCGGCTACTGGCCGAGCGCGCCGAACTAGATGCTGCGATCGCGCAGATCCGCGCCGGAAAGGTGAAGCCGGCCGACGACGACCAGTTGTTGGAGGAGGCGGAGAACGTACTCCACCTGTCGCAGGAACTGCCGGCCGACTTCGCCCGCGTGGCGGAGTCCATCAAGGCCATGCAACGCGATGTGGTCACCGAACTGCGCCGCGATGTGCGCCCCACCGGGGAGGTGCTGCGCGAGTACCTGGAGCGCGGGCAACATGTGATGGAGTCGACTTCCGAGGGACGGGCCTTCGCCGGTGCCCTGCGGCTGATCGGCACCCCGGAGCAGATCGACCGGATCAACGAGCAACTCGCCTCGGTACTCGACCTGCCATTCACCGCCCTCCTGGCCGCCGACCAGCGCGAGGAGTTGCGCGCCGTCGCCAAGCGCATCGAACAGGGAGTCGACGAGGTGCTCACCGCCCAGCGGCGCGCCTCGCACGTAATCACCGCCCAGGTGCGAACCCACGATCCGGTCCGCGACCGGGAGCTGGATGATCTGCTGCGCTCGGTAATGGCCGCCATGCAGAACTGGATGCACGCATCCTCCACCGTCGACGCCGTCGAACCGATACGCTCCCTGCCGACCCCCGCTCTGGGCCACCTGCGCCAGTCCCTGAGCGATCTGCACCCGCCCCGCAAACCCGAGCCCCTGCACAGCCAGGAGGACGACGTCGAGTTCCTCGACGCCGACACGCGCGAGTGGGGCGGACCGCATTACGGGGAGATTGAAGAGTACGTGGGCACCATCGGCACCGATCATTTCGACCTGGCCGCAGCCTTCGAGGGCATGGCCGAACGCACCCGGCGTCCCGTCGACCTGCTGGGCCTGCTGGAGATCGCCCACCGCAATGGCATGGTCGAGGGCGATACAGTCTCCGTCGTCCAGGCGCGGCGCCCCGACGGAACCTCAAGGCGATTCGCCTTCGGCTCCGTCACCGCCCAGGCCTGCCCGACCCCGACCACCGAGGACACCGATTGAACGAGCACACTCCCGCCGCCGAGGCGATCGCCCGGGTCGAGGCGCCCCAAACCGATGCCTTCATCGATCCGGTTGCCATGGAGGATGACCCCGCGGAGTACTATCCCGGCGACCGCGGCACCCTGGAGGCGCCCGTGCGGCGTGTACTGGTGCGGCTCCTGCGCGACCGCTTCCTTCACGCTGAGCGCAACCGGGAGGACTGGCGCATCCTGTTGGACAACCAGCAGGTCATCGAATCCCGGCTCCACGACCTGTTCATCCGTCTGGTGGTCGACCCCGACCGGGGCGTGGCCTACAAGCAGCAGGTGCGCACCGAGGGGATCGAGGCTCCGGTCCTGCTGCGCGACAAGCCTTACACGCGCGCCGAAACCCTGGTGTTGATCTACCTGCGTGCCGTGTATCAGCGTGAGTCGACGGCGGGTGAGGGCGCGGTGCTGGTGGACGCCGAGGACGTCGAGCAGACGGCCCTGAGCTATTTCACCCATGCCGACCGGGAGACCGCCCGGCGCCAGCGGACCATCCGCAATGCTCTGGACCGGCTCGCGACTGACGGATTGATCGAGGAGGAGTCGGCCGGCCGCTTCCGCATCACCCCGGTCATTGAGATCATCCTGAGTGCCGAGCGACTCAAGCAGCTCGATACCTGGCTGCGGACACAGGCGGGGCTGGAGTCGCTGGAGGACTTGGATGCCGAGGCCCCCGAGCCGCCCGAAGCCGCCCCCACTGAACCAAGTGAGGCCGCCGAGTCGCCCACCACACCGCAGCAGCCGGAGCCCGACCCCCTGTTCACGGCCGCCGATACCATGCGCACAGCCGCGCCCGATTCCGCGGGAGCCCGCCCATGACGATGATCGACACCCTGTTCGGCCTGATTCCCGCCGCCTCCCGCGGGCAGCAGTGGCTCGCCCAGGAGCTGCAACTGATTAACTGGGGAGGTTACGACGGCTACCACCGGGTGCGGTTCTCCCCCACCGCAACACTCCTGTGCGGCGGCTCCGGCTCCGGCAAGTCCACCCTCATGGATGCCTATATCGCACTGATGATGCCGCACACCACGCCCTTCAACGGCGCCTCCAACGCTGGAGTCACCGGGCGGGCGCGCAGCGGAGAACAGCGCAACATCCTGTCCTACGGCCGCGGCAAGCTCGATGAGTCGCGCACCGAGGACGGCACCCGGATGCGGGTGCTGCGTGGCGACGGCGAGGACACCTGGACGGCCGTGGCCATGACCTGGCTGGACCACGACGGCTCCCGCTTCACCGCCCTGCGGGCCTGGTACATCCCGGCCTCCGCCAGGGGCGTGGATGACACAGTCAAGATACGCGGAACCGTCGACGGCCCCTTCGAGCTGACCCGCCTGGAGGAGGCGGCCGCCCACCGGCTGGGCGCGGCGGCGATCAGGGAGGCCGGGGTGGAGACCCAGCCCACCGACCGCGAGTTTCTCGCCCGCATCTACTCGGTGTTGGGAATCGGGGCCGCCGGCTCCGGCACCAAGGCCATGAGTCTGCTGGCCCGGATTCAGGCCGGCCAGCAGATCACCACCGTGGACGAGCTCTACAAGCGCATGGTGCTGGAGGAGCCGGCTACGCTCGCCACCGCCGACGCCGTCGTCTCTCACTTCGACGAGCTCCAGGCGACCCGCGACCGCATGATCACCGCACAGAAGCAGGTGCACGCCCTCAGCCCCATCCGCACCATGCGCGCCCGCATCGACGCCGCCGCCCGACGCCTGGAGCTGCTTGACGCGGTCGGTGACTTCTCCCAACCAGATTCACGCGCCGGCAGGTGGCGCGCCGAGTACCGGTTGAGCCTGCTGCGCGCGGCTGAGGAGGAGCTGCGCCGCCGCAAGAGCACCGCGGACGCGCAGGTCGCCGCCTCGGCCGCCACCGCCTCCGCGGCCGAGGCGGAGTATGAGGCCGCCCGGGAGGTGCTGCGCAGCTCCGGTGGCGCCCGGCTGGAGACCGCCGAGCGGGAACTGCGGCAGACCGAGCGCAGACTGGAGGAGGTGCGGGCAGCACACCGGGCCTTTGCGGAGGCCACCGCCTGTCTGGGGACCCAGATCACCGGGCGGAAAGACTTCGAGGACCTGCGCGAACGCGCCCAGGCCGCCCTGGCGGACTCCGACACCAGACGCTCGGCGCGTACCGACCACGGTCGCGCCTACGCCGAGGCTCAGGCGCTGCGCCGACGGCTGGAAGGGCTGCGTACCGAGCAGGATCAGGCCCGCAGCCGCCAGGACTCCATCCCGGCCGGGCTTCACACCGCACGCGAGCAACTCGCCCGGGCGGCGGGGCTGCACATCCAGCAGCTGCCCTTCGTCGGGGAGCTGGTGGAGGTGCGCGCCGAGTACGAGCCGTGGCGAGAGGCCTTCAACCTGGCGCTGGGCGGCTTCGCGACGACCCTGCTGATCGACGCCACCCAACTGGGACGCCTCCGCGGGGCGATCAACGAGTTGCGCCTGTCCACCCGACTGCGCTACGAGGGTGTGCGCACCGGGGTGCAGCACCGGGGCCGGTTGGACCCGGACAGTCTCCCGGGCAGGTTGGAGTACCGGGATACGGAGTTCACCGGTTGGCTCAAGGAGCGCCTGGAGCAGCGCTTCGCCTTCGTCTGTGTGGACTCCCCGGACCAACTCGCCTCCCACGCCCGCGCGCTGACCATCACCGGGCAGATGTCGCAGGGCAACCGGGGCGCGCACGGCGGTCACGGCCGGTCCAACGTACTGGGATTCTCCAGTCGGCGGCGCCTGGCCGAACTCGCACAGGAGGAGGAGCGCCTGGCCGCGGACCTGACGCGGGCCGAGGCCGCCCGCGAGCGGGCCGAACGGGCTCTCGACGACGTCGAGGCGCATCGCGCCGCCTACCGGCGTGTACTGGACACCGGCTGGGAGCAGATCGACGTCCGGGCACTGGAGCAGGAGCAGGCGCGCTGGGGCGGCGTCGTCGCCGAGGCGTCCACCGACAATCCGGAGGTGACCTCTCTGCGCCGCAAGGTGGACGAACTGGGCCGGAAGGTGCAGGAGTTCCAGCAACAGGTCGGCCGGGCCCGGGCGGATCAGGAGGCGCTGGCGGAGCGCTGGGCGGTGACCTCCGACGCCGTCGACGAGGCCCAGGGCCTGCTGGACGAGGCGCAAGAGAACGGGGAGGTCTTAACCGACGATGAGCGCGAGTACCTGTCCGGGCGTTTCGCGCCGACACCCGCCGCCGCGGAACTGGACCCGCTCCGGCGCCTGGAGCACTTCGACACGGCACTGGCCGCCGGGGCGCGTCTACTGAAGGAAGACCGGGCCAACGCCCGCACCACCCTGGACGAGCAGCGTGCCGCACTGCGCCACGCCCTGGAGTCCTTCCTGGATGCCTGGCCCAACCCGGGCCTGCGGGCCGACCCGGAGACCTCCTACCGGGACTTCGAACGGATACTCACCGACCTGGAGACCTCCGGCCTGCATGAACTTGAGGAGCAGTGGCGCAACAGCCTGCTGCGGCTGTCCGGCAATGACTTGGCCAACCTGGACTCCGCACTCGCGCGGGCGCTGCGGGAGGTGCGTGAGCGCATCGAGCCGGTCAACCGGATCATGGCCGATCTGCCGTTCTACGACGACGCCCACCGACTGCAGATCAACCTGCGGGAGAACCAGTCGCGGGTGCGGTCACGTTTCCGCAGGGACCTGCGCGAGGTGCGCGCCCTAATCGAGGCGGCCGACACCGAGGCCCGGCGGGCGCAGGCGTATGTGCGCATGTCACGGCTGATCGACCGCATCCGGCGGTCCGCCCCCGACTTCAGCACGCTCGTGGATGTGCGCAACCATGTACGCATCAGCGCCGAGAAGGTCCACGCGGCCACCGGTGCGCATGCTGCCCTGTACGACCACATCGGGGAGAAGTCCGGCGGGGAGTCGCAGGAGCTGATCGCCTTCATCGTGGGGGCGGCCCTGCGCTACCAGCTGGGCGACGCCGCCGCCGAGCGGCCGCGGTACGCCGTCGTCTTCCTCGACGAGGCCCTGATCAAGGCGGACGCCCACTTCACCAAGCGGGCCATCGGCGCCTGGCGAGGCCTGGGCTTCCAACTCGTGATCGGCGCTCCCAACGACAAGTACAGCGCCATCGAGCCGCATGTCGACGTCGAGTACGACATCCTCAAGGACACCAAGGGGCGCTCCTGGGAGAAGCTTAAAATCGGCCTGGACGAGGTCGTCGCCTGAGCCCCAGTTGTATTAACCTGGTTGCGGCGTCGGGCCGCGACGGGCCCCGGGCTCCAACATAAGCCGCCACGAGCGGCCATCGCGCCGACTGGCGCTCTCCGGCCCGACGTCACCTCCAGGCTCTTTCACGCCCGGGTGGATCGGGCCATCGACGCCGTTCGGGTGCTTCAAGAGGCGGCGATCGCGGGTGGGACCCCGTCAGCGGCCCTCAGAAAGCACCGGACGCTGCTTCTCAATGGCCACGGCACGGATCTTGCCGCGCGGGCGCCGCGCCATATGCACCACCATGATCTCCCCGGTCTTCAACCACGGGTCCTGATCCGGGACCGAACGCAGCAGCTTGCCGGGAGCGTACTCGGAGATGGCCTCCATGACGGTGGGCAGCACCGGCCGGTGGGTGCACACGGCGACCGGCGCGTCACGGCTCCGCAGCACCTTGGACACGACCTTGCGCGCGGCCTTCGGCTTGGCCGCATGTGCGGCCTCCGTCAGCGCCGACTCGGTGACCAGTTCGATCCCGGCCGCTCGCGTGTAGGGGGCGACCGTGTCATGGCAGCGCCGCCACGGACTGGTGATCACCTGGGCGACCCCGTATGCGGCCAGCACCGGCACCAGCGCCCGGGCCCGCACCTCCCCCTGGTCCTGGGTCAGGGGGCGGGTGGCCTCATCCGTTTCGGCGTCGCGCTGGTGGGGGCGGTTCCACACTGAACGCTTGACGGCGCGGGCGTGGCGCACGAGGACGAAGGTCCAGGTGTCGAGTTTGCCGTCCTCCCACAGGTCCACCAGGGAACCCAGCAGGTCGCGGTCCAGGGAGTGGGTAAGCAGGTTTCGGGCCTTCTTCACGCGCACCCACTCCACACCGTCTATTTCGGATCGTGGGGCCGGCTTGATCGGGCTGCGGGCGAGCAAGGCCGGACTGTCCTCCGCCAGTTCACGGGCGACCCAGTAGTGCACCTCCTTGCGGCATCCGTCGGAGAGCTTGTAGCGGATGGTGTCCAGTGGCTGCCCGAGCGCGACCTGGACACCGGTCTCCTCGGCGACCTCCCGCACCGCGCAGGTGCGCACCGACTCCCTGGGCTCGACTTTTCCCTTGGGGAAGGACCAATCGTTGTAGCCGGGCCGGTGGACGAGCAGCACCTCCAAGTGCCCCTTCGACTCGCGCCACACGAGGGCGCCCGCGGCTCTGACTATGCGTCTCTTCGTTACGGACTTACCTGCCATATGTGGTGGTTCCCGCTTATCAGTGCCCGGCCCGCAGGCGTGAACGCGCCCAGGTCATCAAGGTGGTCTGGATGTCCTCGAGCCGATTGCCGTCGGCGTCGTGGGTGTGACGGGTCCAGGTGCCATCGGGGTTGAGCCACCAGGAGGAGACGGCGTCGCTGGCGGCATGAGTGACGAGCCACTCCAGCTGCCCGATCATCACCGGGTCGGTGATGCGCACGAGCGCCTCCACCCGACGGTCCAGGTTGCGGTGCATCAGGTCGGCAGACCCGATGAACAGGTCGGTGTCACCGTCGTTGCAGAAGGCGAAGATGCGGGAGTGCTCCAGATAGCGCCCCAGGATCGAGCGTACCCGGATGTTCTCGCTCAGACCCGGTACTCCGGCGCGCAGGCCGCAGATGCCCCGCACCACGATGTCGACGTCGACCCCGGCCCGGCCGGCCCGGTAGAGGGCGTCGATGCAGGCCTCATCGATGATCGAGTTGACCTTGATGCGGATCCAGGCGGGCTTGCCGGCGCGCTTGTTGGCGATCTCCCGGTCTATGCGCTCGATGAGGCCGTCACGCACGGTACGCGGAGCCACGAGCAGGCGACGGAAGCGGGCGCGCGGCGCGTATCCCGACAGCTGGTTGAACAGGGTGGTCAGGTCCTGAGCGACATCGCGGTCCGTCGTAAGCAGACCCAGGTCCTCATAGCCACGGGCGGTCTTGGGATGGTAGTTGCCGGTGCCGACGTGGCAGTAGCGGCGCAGCCCGTCCGACTCCTGCCGGACCACCAGCAGCAGCTTGCAGTGGGTCTTGAGCCCGACCATGCCGTAGACGACGTGCACGCCGGCGCGTTCGAGCTTACGCGCCCAGGTGATGTTGTTCTCCTCATCGAAGCGGGCCTTGATCTCCACGATCGCCACCACCTGCTTGCCGGCCTCGGCGGCCTCAATCAGGGCGTCCACGATCGGCGAGTCGCCGCTGGTGCGGTACAGGGTCTGCTTTATGGCCAGGACTTTGGGGTCGGCGGCCGCCTGGGAGATGAACTCCTGCACGGAGGTGGAGAAGGAGTCATACGGGTGGTGCAGGAGCACGTCGCGTTCGCGCATGGCGGCGAAAACGTCACCAGCGGAACTGGACTCCTCCGGCGCCAGCCCGGCGGCGGTCACCGGCACGAAGCGCGGATACTTCAGATCCGGGATGTCCATGTCGTGGAGCTGGTTGAGGCTGGTCAGGTCCAACGGCGGCGGCAGTTCGAACACGTCGTCGTCACGCAGGCCCAGGGCGCGCACCAGATAGCGGCGCACGAAGGGGCTGATGGTGTCCTCAACCTCCAGGCGCACACTCGCACCGAAACGACGGCGCTCCAGTTCCTTCTCCATGGCCGTCAGGAGGTTCTCGGCATCATCCTCCTCCACCTCGAGGTTCTCATTGCGGGTGACGCGGAACAGGTGGTGCTCGAGGATGTCCATTCCCGGGAACAGGTGGTCCAGGTGCTGGGCGATGACGATCTCAATGGGGATGAAGGCGGTGCCGGCGCGTTTGTTCTTCGGATCGAGTTCGCGCCCGGGCACGGTGATCAGGCGCGGCAGCGACGGCGGCACCTTCACCCGGGCGAAGTGCTCCTTTCCAGACCTGGGGTTGCGCAGCAGCACCGCGAGGTTCAACGAAAGGCCGGAGATGTAGGGGAAGGGGTGGGAGGGGTCGACCGCCAGCGGCGTGAGCACCGGGAAGATCTGGTGGCGGAAGTAGCGGGTGATCTTCTCGGTCTGTTCGGGGTCGAGCTCGTCCCAGGTGAGGATCTCAATGTTGTGCTCGGCCAGCTTGGGCCGTATGTCCTCCTGGAACAGCGCCGCCTGCCGGGCGGTGAGTTCCTTGGCTCGTTCAGTGATGGCGGCGACCACCTGATAGGCGTCCAGACCCGAGGCCCGTACCGGCGTGATGCCGGCCTTGATGCGGCGCATGAGCCCGGCCACTCGCACCATGTAGAACTCGTCCAGGTTGGAGGAGAAGATCGCTGCGAACCAGGCGCGCTCCAGCAGCTCCAGGTTCTGGTCCTCGGCCTGCTCCAGTACACGCTCGTTGAAATCCAGCCAGGTCAACTCCCGGTCCGTGAAACGCTCCGTGAAGGACTCCAGCGGCGGCAGTTCTTCCTCCGGCCGGGGCACGTCGGCGGCATCGGCACCGCTCCGGGCAGCAAGGTCGGGCTCCGGGGTTCCGGCCGCGGTACGCGAGCGCATGGGCGGGGCGGCCACTGCCGTCGCCGAACCGGATTCGGAATCGGCCGCATTGAGGTCCGGGGAGTCCGGAAGACGGGTTGCGCCCTTGACGGCGGGAGGCGGTACCGGGGCCGCACCATCGCCCCCATCGGTCCCCGAGGCGGGAGCATGCTCATCGAAGTCCTCGTCCTCATACTGGGGACCGGCGTCATCGTCCACGAAATCACGGGGATCGGCGGCCTCGATGACATGATCCTCGATGATCTCTAAATCCTCCTTGGTCAATGCCACGGCGTCCTCCCCATCCGCCGCCAGTGCCGACGCCCCGATGCGCGCGCCCGCCTCCTCCGCACTCACCGGCGAGGAACCCGGGTCGGCCGCGTGCCGGGCCTGGGCACGGGCCCAGCCGCCCAGGAAGGAGGCCAGTGGCGCCGAGGTCGTGGAGGGGGTGGCTGCTTGGTCGGGCGTCGTCATGGGGGAATCGTCCCACGTCTGAGCCGGTATTGGGCAGTGAACGGCACCGGTGAACCCTGTGCGAACGGGCGCCCGCGGCCAGAGCGGTCGGTGGCGGTTGCGCCGGGCGGGTGCGGGCGGAGTCAGTCCAACAGTCCGGCGCCGGCACGCCGGGCCGCCTCGGCGAGCTCATCCGCCGTCGTCAGGAGCGCGGAGTCGCGGCGGGTGACCCGGTGGGCTAGCTCGTCGGCGTCGTCGTCGATCCAGGCGGCGCTGCTGCCGGCTGCCAGCGCCCGCAGGAAGCCGGCCGTGGTCGTCAGGACCGGCACCAGGGCCGGCACGGAGCCGTCGACTTGGCCGCCCAGGACGCCGTCCAGGGCGGCGCGCAGCTCCTGCGGCGCCGGTACGCGCCGGGCGTCTACCAGGGCGGCGTCGAGCCGGACCCGGGCGGCGGCCGCCTCGGGCTCGCTCGCAATCGTGCTCAGGTCGACGACGGTGGCGTAGCGCCGCTCGACCAGATCCGGATCGCGACGGATCCACTCGCGCACGAGGAACAGCCGCCAAAGTGCGCCCGGCAGCGTCGTGGCCGGAGAATCGGCCCACAGCTCGGCGACGGCGTCGACGCCGTGACCGGCGACGGCTCCGGCTACGCCGTCGCGAGTGATTCGCTCCACGGAGGCATCAGCTTCGAGGTCGTCCTCCGGGAAGCCGCCGACCAGTGCCTGTGCCGCCCGGTGGGCAAGTTCGGAGGCGACGGCGGTATCGACGCCGCCCTCGATGTTCTCGGCCGCCTCGGGATCGAGGCGTGCGGGACGGTGGAATTGACGGGCCATAGGAACTCCTCGTGTCCTCGTGTTTCCCGGTTGTGTGCCGACGCCGACCGACACGGTGGTGGGCCGTCCGGCTCGCGTTGCCTACATCTTGTCCAAGTCCATTGTCCCGCATGGGCGGAAGAAACGTTAGCGGGCCGAATGGGCGCCGGACCGGGCGTGGGCATGTTCGAGGTGCGGCCGCGCGGGGCATGCCGGCGCCGCTGGGACTGCAATGGCATCGGCTGCTGGTGAGCCGATGGAATCCGCTATGCTTGGCGACGCCGTCGGCGCCTGGGCTCTGTCCCGGCCGAGGGCGCGCCCCTCTAGCTCAGTTGGTCAGAGCTGCGGACTTTTAATCCGAAGGTCGTGGGTTCGAGCCCCACGGGGGGCACCAACATGGGCCGGCACATACGGAGCCGGCACCCAGCCCTCATCAGTCCGGTGCGGCATCAGCTCGTCAACTGTCACTCCGAAGACCTGAGCAACAGTAAAGACATCTTCAACGGGCCACGTCACCTGCCCACGGATTCGTTGGCTGACATTCGAGCCAGCGACACCCAGGATGTCCCCGAGCTTGGCACGCGTGATTCCGTGGACCAGTAGGTACTGGTTGAGAGAAACACCTAAGGCGGCGTCGAACGACAGCCCGGGTCCGCTGTAGGCCCTCCGCTTCCGTGTGCGCGTCATGAACTAAAAGTACCAAACGAACGACGCGCCGTCAAACGATTGGTTGACAAAGATCAATCTCGTGGACATGATCAACGTCATGGATGAACGATCTGTTGACGACCAGACGGTCAACGTCGACGACGACGATCTGCTCACTGGTGACGATGCCGTGAAGCTTCTGCCGGGCGTCACATACCAGACGCTTATGCGTTGGGCACGCCAAGGACACGTCACCTCGGTGCAGTATGTGAAGCGTGGAAGGCGACTCTTCCCTCGCTCAGCCATAGAGGAGCTGAAACGCCACCGATCAACCAACGCGGAACAGTCTGCGCCCTCGGCGTCGCCGCCGCCGTCGCCTGATGGGGTGTTGCCGGGGCAGCCGGTGTTGTCGTGGCCGTCGCCGGCGTCTCCGGCTACCGTGGTGAGTGCGAGTTGATGGAAGGGGGTGTTTTTGATGAGTTTCAAGGCTTTGACGTGGGCTATGAACGTTCGCGGCGTGAAGCCCCTGGATCGGTTGGTGCTGGTGTCTGTGGCGGATAACGCCCAGCCTGACGGCGTCGCGATCGTCGACCTGGAAGGCCTGGCTGAGCAGGTTGAGGTGTCGAGTGACACGCTGGCGAAGTGCTTTGCTCGGTTGTCGGAGTCGGGTTTGCTGTCGGCTAGGCTGGCGGGTCCTGACGCCCCGCGCCCGGGCACTGAGGTGTCGCTTGCGTTGGACGTGGACGGAGTTGATCCGTCGTGAGTCATCTGGCGTCGACGTGGGCGTGGTTGGTGAGGGGTATTGGTCCTTACCCGAAGCTAGTGTTGGCTGCGTTGGCTGATCAGGCTGATGACAGTGGTTACTGCTGGCCGTCTCAGAGCGTGATTGCTGAGCGTTGCGAGATGGGTGAGCGGACGGTGCGTCGGCATGTTCGGACGCTTCAGGAGCTCGGGTTGTTGACGGTTGTTCGTCGTTCGTCGACGCATGGCCGGAGGTCGAATGGTTACCGGCTGCATATTGGTGTCGGGTTGGAGAATTCGTTGGAATCTCGGCAACAGGCCAATCTGGCCGGTTGCGGAGATGAGCCAGAGGGGTTTTCCACAGGCCCGGATGCGGGGCAGTCGGTTTCGCCTGCGATTCCGGCAACAGGCCAATCTGGCCGGTTGCGCAAGAGGCCAGATCGGCCGCTCGCAACCGGCCAGTGCTGGCCGGTTGCATATAGGAACCGTCATTAGAACCACCAGACCTGACCTAACCGATGAGGTGACGTCACCAGCGGCGATCGGCTCGGAGCTGGTGCGGGTCGGGTCTGGTCGGC
Organism: Actinomyces sp.; assembly: GCF_030530635.1. GTDB lineage: Bacteria > Actinomycetota > Actinomycetes > Actinomycetales > Actinomycetaceae > Actinomyces. The sequence continues at coordinate 5,321 of NZ_JAUMUL010000041.1, read as the reverse complement.
TCGAGCGAGCGGGCGATGACGGGTGGGCCGGGGCTGCGCCCTCGGCCCGGTCGGCGTCGTCCCCGGCGACGTCGGCGGCTCCGTCGGTGGGTTCGCCGGCTGGTGCTGGGCACCGTGCGGCAACAGGTGCCGCACGGTCGGCCGACGGCGGGTCAACGGTGCCGCCTGAGGCGTTTTCGGCGGATTCCCGGGAGTTGGCCGGGGTTGTGCCTGTCGGCACGTCGTCGCCGCCAGCGGTCAAAGAGCGGGACGATGGTCCCATGTCCGAGCCTGCCGGTGCGGCACCTGTTGCCGCACGGTCGGATGATGTCGCTCGGGCGGATGTGGGTCGGTTGTTGGCGTCGTGTCTGCCGGGGTGGATGAGGGCGATGGATGCGGATGGTGCCGCGCTGGTGGCGGGGCTGCTGGTGGAGCGTCTGCGGGCTGGTTGGACGCCGGCCGCGATCCGTGGGGTGATGGATGCTCCGCCGCCGTCGGAGCCGGTTCGCCGGATGAGCGCATTGGTGGCTTATCGGCTGAGGGGCAACGTTGATCCGGCGCTTGCGCCGCGGGCTGATGGCGCGGGCCAGCGGTCGGAGGTGGAGCGTCAGGAGGAGACGCGGCGGCGGTCGGAGGCGATCGCCGAGCCCGACGCTGACCGGCGGGTGCGTGATCCGCGGTGGGCGGAGGCTTGGGCGCAGGTGGTGGCCGAGCTGCCGGATGCGTCGCGGCTGGATCAGGCGCAGGCGACTCGGGAGCTGCTTGAGACGGGTGTTGACGTGTCGGTGCTGCGCGATAGGGTGCACGCCAGGGCACAAAAGCGTGTAGCTAGGGCCGCGAAGCGGTCACGGAGCAGGAGGCCGCAATGATCGACGTCGACGAGCTTGGCGCTGTTGGTGGGCTTGAGACCTCGGAGGGGCTGGTGGCTGCCGTATCGGCTGTCCTGGATGCGCCGGCGGGCTGGGAGTCGGTCCTTGGGTGGCGTGTGGCCTGTGGCTTGTGTGAGGCGACCGCCCAGCGCTGGCACTCTCCGCGGTGGGGCTTGGAGGAGATGACTGATGCGGTGCGGCTGGTGGTGCTGACGCGGTCGGAGGACCTGGTCGATTGGGCTGGCGCGCATTCGGGGGCGGATGTGTGGGGCTGGGTCCTGAGGCACGCTCTGGGCGTGTTGCAGCGAGAGTGGCTGCTGGATCGGCTGGGCGGTCTGACTGGGGACTCAAATCTGCGGCGGCTGGTGGAGCATGTTGGTCTGCGGCCGGTTGTGGGTTGGGAGGATTTGGCGTACCCGGGGTTGGACCAGTCGTCGGCGCTTGCGGAGGCGGAGCTGCCGTGGGCGCTGGCGGATCGGGAGTGGCCTGGTGAGGTGCACCCGTGGGATCTCGGGCCGGCCTTGGAGTCGGTGGTGGCTCTGCTGATTGCGCTTGGGGTGCGGCCTGAGCCGGCGTGGCTGGGCACGTGCCGCATCCTGGAACTGGCCGTGGATGGCGAGCGAGATCGGCGGCATACGCGGGCGCGGACGGACGCCGAGGGCGGCTGGCTGCGAGAGCTCGGGATCTCGCCGGCTGCGGCGGGGGCGTGGATGAGCATTGTGACGGGCTCGCGGCGCCTGGGCGCGGCGTCGGCGGTGACACTGGCACTGCGGGACGGCGCGGAGCTGTTGGCGGCGCAAGAGGCGTGGCTGGTTGAGGTGCTGCTCGGAGCACCGACGATCGCCGGCGCGGACGTGGCTGCCGCATAGCGTCGGTGCAGCGCCCGGCGGCCTGCTGTGCCGGGAGAGCTGCGCGTGTGCGGGCTGCGGTCACATAAAGGGGGTGTGAGTACTCCCGCGTCCTCAGCGTCATCCTCGGCCTCGTCATCGTCCCCTGGGCGGCGAGTGCTGGTGGGCGTGCTCGTGCTCGGTCTAGTGCTGGGGGCACCATTGGTTCCGATCGCAGGATTCTTCGGCCTGGCGCTGCTGGGTGATCAGCAGCAGTCGGCGGCCGCGGGCGGCTCATCGATCGTTTGTGACACCGGCGGGGCGTCGGTGACCGCGAGGGATGCGTCAGGCACCGAGGTGACCCTGGACGCCACCCAGGTGCGTAATGCCGCGGTGGTGATGCAGGCGGGTCAGAGCATGGGGCAGCAGGCACAGGTGATCGCGCTGGCGACCGCGTTGACGGAGTCGGGGCTGCGCAATTTAGCCAACGACGGCAGCTACTCCTACTCGGGTGGGGTGATGTCGATGTCTGCCTGGGAGTCGGCCCGGTCGGTAGTGGTTGGGTCGATGGATCTGCCTCACGATGGTGTGGGATCGGACTGGGACAGCATCGGCCTGTTTCAGCAGCGGCCGTCTGCTGGTTGGGGGACGGTGGAGGAGATCATGGACCCGGCCACCAGCTCGTCGACCTTCTATGAGCGGCTGGCGGGCGTGTCTGGGTGGGAGTCGATGAGTGTTGCGGCGGCGGCTCAGGCGGTGCAGGTGTCGGCGTTCCCGTCGGCTTATGCGCGGTGGGAGCCGGTGGCGAGGTCGCTGTTGTCGGCGTTGTCGACGGTGACCTGCAGCAGTAGCGGCTCGGCGTCTGTGGGTGGGGTGCCGACGGGCCTGGATGAGAAGCGCAACAAGGTAGTCACCTTCGCTTTGCAGCAGCTCGGGGATGCCTATGTGTGGGGTGCGGAGGGGCCGGACAGCTGGGATTGCTCGGGGCTGGTGCAGGGCGCGTATCGGCAGATCGGTGTGGAGCTGGAGCATTGGTCTGAGGCGCAGCGGTCGGCCGGGCGTGAGGTGTCGGCGTCTGAGGCGCTGCCGGGGGACATCATGTGGTGGCCCGGACATGTTGGGATCTATTTGGGCGATGGTGAGTTGGTGGGCGCTCAGACGCCGGCTCAGGGGGTGGTGCGTATACCGGTTTATGGCGCGCCGCGCTATATCCGTGTGATCGAATAGTGACCGGCCGGGCTCCCTGGCTGGGCGTCCCTGCGTGTGTGCGGGGGGCTGTCGCATATAGGGGGTGAGGCCGGAGCAGCGATCAGCGATTTGGAGGGAGGCACCACAAGATGGGTGTGATCACGAGGTTCTTCGACGGGTTCACGTGGCGCGGTAAGGCGGTGATGGGACTGCTTGCGGTGGTGTTGGTGCTTGCGGTGGGGGTGGTGATTGGGCAGCGGTCGGCGGCCGAGCGGACTGTGGCCGGCGGTGATGAGCCGACCGTTGATGCGGCGGTGGAGCCGACGCTGGGTGTGCCGTCGGGGCTGCCGTCGGCGCCTCCGGGGGACAGTCAGGACGTGCGATCCAGTACGGGCGTGGACTATGGGGCCGGCCTGCCCCGCCTGGGCGAGTCGCAGTACGCGAGGACCAACGATCCGGTTGTGTTTGCGGCGTCTGTGCGTGCAGCTCTGGGGTATGACTACAGCGAGTATCAGCCTGAGGATCTGATGGCTGAGGCGGACCGGATCACCACGGAGATGCTGGCGGGCATGGATGGCACGGACGGGCCACTCGGTGCTGAGGTGCACGATGCTCTGCGGGGCGCGGTGTCCAAGTCTGTGGATCTGGATGAGTTGGCGTATCGCGTGGATGCCAGGCAGCACGACTCGATCGACATAACGCGCGTGGAGACCCTCTCGAATGAGGATCTGCACGCGGACATTGGTGACAACGCGTATTTGAAGGTCGTGGAGAATCGGTCTAAAGGGATCTACCAGTACAACGTGTGGGCGGATTTGACGACCCAGGTGCAGGCAGTCGATGACGTCGCTGGCTGGACGCGGACGGTCACGACTGGGGCGCACATCCTGGTGCACTGCCCGGACGGCGACTATTGCTCGCTGATCGGCATGGTTGGCCAGACACGGGAGGACTCGTGAAGAACTCACGGTCGCAGCGCTGGTGGCGGCTGCTGCTGCCTCTGCTGGTGCCGCTCGTGCTGATCGTGGGCGTGGGCCTGGCAGCGCCGGCGCACGCCGACGAGGTGGAGCGTGGCGATGGCAAGCTCGGTCGTGTCGTCGACAGGGTCGATGAGGATGAGGGTCTGACTGGTGGTGACCGGGTGCCGCTTGAGGGCAGGTGGGGCGAGGATAGGCGCCCGCCACCGGTTTGGGTGGAGGATAAGGGCACCGGTACCTATACCCAAAAGTCCCCGCAGGGGGGTGATGGGACTGATGGCGGTGGTGGGATCGCTGGCGCGCCTCGTAGGCTCAGTGCGGGAGAGGACGCGGGTGGTCGCTCGCCGGATGATGCCCTGCGTGGCGTAGGGAGGTGGATTGAGGATAAGGCGTCGGGTCTGGTGGAGGCCGTGCGGGATCTTGCCAAGGACGTGGGCAATGTTGTGTCGACGGTCGGGGATCTGATTGGCATGTCCATCCCGGAGGCGATTGAGGCGGTGATGGGCGCGGTCGCGGCCTGGCTTGCGGGCACGCTCGGATCGGCCGCTGCATGGCTGTTGTCGACGCTCATACAGTTCGCCTTCGCGTTGACAAGCGCGGATCTGAATGCGGAGTTTGTGTGGACGTGGGCGGGCAAGATATTTGCGATTGCGATACCGCTTACGTTGTTATTGGCGTTTTGGCAGTTGATGTCGTCTGCGGTGCGTGGTCGGCCGTTGCAGGGGGTGCGGCAGGCGGGCGTGGGTGCGACGGCGGCGACGGCGGGCACAATGGTCGCGATCCCGATCCTGGCAGCTATCAGCTCGGCGGTTGACCGCCTATGTGTGGCGATGGCCGGGAACCTGAAGGATCAGGTCAATGACCTGGCGGCGGCGATCACCGACTTGTGGTCGCCGGCGACTCTGGCTGCGGTGGCGGCCACGATGGGCCTGGGCGCCGCGTCTGTGATTCTGACGCTGATCTTCATCATTTTCGCGGTCTGCGTGATTATCGGTGGCATCGGGTTGATCATCACGCTGGTGTTGCGTGAGCTGAGCCTGTATGCGTGCACGGTGGTGTTGCCGATGGCGATGAGCGGGTTGGCGGCGCGCACGTCGCGGCGGTGGCCACGACAGGTGATCTCGTGGCTGCTGGCCCTGATCGTCTGCAAGCTCGGCGTGCTGATCGTGTTGGGGCTGGGGCTGACGATCCTGACGGACCGCATTGGGGACTTCACGGCTGAGGGCCTTGGCATGATCGCCTGGCTGGGTGACCTCGCTGTGGGTGTTGCGATGGTGCTGCTGGCGATGTTCGCGCCGTGGGTGTGCTTCAAGTTCTTCGACTTCCTCGGCGAGGAGAGCGTTGCCTGGATGCAGGGCTCGGTGCAGGGCGGCGTCGAGCGTGGCGGCGAGGTGGTCGGTCAGACCACTAAGACGGTGCTCGCCCTGGCCGCTGCGGCGGCCGGCGGCATCGCCGGCGCTGGTGCCGGCGCGGGCGCGGGC
>NZ_JAUMUL010000040.1 GCF_030530635.1 Actinomyces sp. | reverse complement strand
CCGACCCGCCACATCACACCCCGCCCCGACGCATCACACCCTCCGGCGGACGCCTCGCACCTCGGGATGTCGAATCATCCCCGAATCGCACGAACCGCAAACGCGCATACCCAATGGGCCCGAGCATGACGACTACGTCCCGCTCGTCGTCCTGGTGTCAATTCTTCCTGCAATGTTCGGCACCGCCGGGTTAGCCTTGGCGGTGTGAGTACAGACGTGATCGCCAATGACTCCCACCGCGCCCGCCTGGCCGAACTGATCCGGGATCTCGCCGTCGTCCGCGGAAAAGTCACCCTCGCCTCCGGGCTCGAATCCGACTTCTATGTGGACATGCGCCGCGCCACCCTGCATCACGAGGCTGCACCCCTCATCGGCCACGTCATGCTGGACATGCTGGAGGAGGCCGGGCTCAGCACTGAGGACGTCGACGCCGTCGGGGGCCTGACGATGGGGGCCGACCCCGTGGCCACCGCCTTGTTGCACGCGGCCGCCTCCCGCGGGTTGGACCTGGATGCCTTCGTGGTGCGCAAGGCTGCGAAGGACCACGGCATGAAGCGCCGCGTGGAGGGGCCCGAGGTCGCCGGCCGCAACGTCGTCGTCCTAGAGGACACCTCCACTACCGGCGGCTCCCCGCTGGAGGCCGTCGCCGCGCTGCGTAAGGCGGGCGCGAATGTGCTGGCGGTCGCCGTGATCGTCGACCGCGCCACCGGGGCGCGCGAGCGCATCGAGTCCGCCGGCCTGCCTTACTACGCCGCCCTCGGACTCGCGGAACTCGGACTTGACTGACGCCGGCTACCCGCAAACCCCGGGCCCGACGTTTGCGGGCTGTCCATGCTTGAGCGGGTCGGCAGGCGTCCGTCAGCTACGAATCGGCGACGGTCAGGCGCTTTTCGCTGCCCTTGACTGCGACTCGGTGCGCTGCGGCCTGGGTAGCGTGCGAATGTTGCGCTGGCCGGTACGCACGGTGACCAGACGGAACCGAGTTCCGTCGCCAGTGACCGGGACGGCGACAACACGCTCTTCCTGTGCGGGCTGGTTCGGTGACTGCGGTAGAGACTGCATCATCATCGTCATGTCTGCTCCTTAAGAGACCAACTCAGGATACATGACTCGCGGCGGCTAGGCGAGCGTCTCGACCTGGCCTTCAAGAACATCGGCTACGTCTTTGACGAGCTTATCAAGGTGATCGCGCAGGGCGTAGTCCTCGACTATGGCATCCGCGAGATCCTGGGCGTTTTTCGAACCGGCGTCGTCACCATCTGCGAGTTGGACTGCGATCGTGACGGATCCGCACACGGTTGGTGGTTTATCCGGCTGGGAGATTGTCACGCGCTGTCCAAGAATTGCGTCCCAATGCTCTATGTCTTCTGTCTCCACTCGCTGTGTTTCAGAATGTAATGCCTGTGCCGCCACCCACATACTGCCCGGTCGAGTGCTTATCGTCTTGACGACCTCCGGAGTCAGGAAGACGTGTCCTTGCTTGCCTATCCTGTGTAGTTGATGGGAGCCATCGGCAAGCCATACCGACACGTCTGACCGTGCAAGCCGGTCGTCCTCCAGGTTTAGCATGGCGCATTTGGCGAGTGCTCGGGATGTAGTCTCGAGGCGGTCGCTGTTGACAATACTGCTGAAGATGTGAGAAACACGTTCTTGTGGCGATTTGTTGTCGCTGCGGTAGGTGGAATCGGCGCCACAGCGATACAGGTGCTCCTCGATTAGCGTCGTTGCGTCAGAAAAGTGTTCCGTGATAAGCACCGTGATTCCAAGTTCTTCCCACTGCTTTTCGAGAAGTCGACGGTAATCCGCGAAATCGGCGTCCTCCAGATCTCGTAGCGGGCCTAGGCTCTCCTTCGCGATTACCAGGTAGCCCAGGGGTGTCGTCTCAGTGGGAGATGCTGAGTCGGCGCTGTTATGCGAGCCGGATGTGGCGTCTCGTATTGCTTCGAACCATGCCTGTAGATCGTGGTCCGTCAGTGAGTGTCCGACTATGAACAGGCTGAATCCAGATACTCTGATCGCATTCAGCAACTCGAGTTGCCAACTGCTCTTGTTGCGCAGTACTTTATTGTAGTCGGACTGGGTTACTATGGGGTTGACGGATGTGAATCCTGTGAGAGTTTCGCCCTCCTGCGACATTGTGTCATCAACATAACCGTGCAGGTGAAATACCGTAGGGAGATATCTGTCATCTCCGTTATCGCAGCTGATGAAAGATTCGCCCAGTTGGAAATCGTCTCGAACAAAGACGTATGATCTGTCGTAGTCTGATGCGGCTCCTTCGTGTAGCAGATCGAAATTGGTGGTCAGGATCGGAAGCCCGTGCGCGGCCGCGTGCCTAGCTAGAATGTGATGCAGGGTGGTTGGAGGCGGGATGGCGTCATCAGGGATGTTGGCGGGGTGTAGTGCGCGTGCGACTAGCAGTAGCCAGGCGTTATCCGGGTCTTGGTCGCGCCTACGCGCACCGGCCTTGCATACTGCGCGGGCGCCTTCCGCGATGACTTGTCTGTTGCCGGCGGCGAGGTATCTGCGCGCGGAGTCTCGATCCGGCAGTGCGCCCGAGCCCACCAGCAGGTTGATGACGAACTCGTCCCAAGTGGGGTAGCCGGCCTCGTAGGAGATTCCCGAACCGGTGAGGAAGATCAGTTTGTCTGGAGGTGTGATGATGCGATCGATCAGTTCCCGGGTGATGTCGGGGAAGGCCATGGGACTCCTCGGACGACGTCGCGACGTTGAAACCGTGTCGGTAGGACGGACATTAAGCTACCGCAGGTGCGATCGTGGAGGTGGTCGTGCGTCGCGTACTGGCAGGGGGCAGATGATGTCGGATTACCGAGGTGAGCGGTGTGCGGGTGACGTCTCCGGCGCCGATCCGGACGTCCCAGACGCCCTCTACGCCGCCTCCGACCCGAATAGGCCGCCCGAGTCCGACACGCGGGCGGAGGATGGGTGCGCATCCCGCGAGGTCGGGGTCGGACCCTGGCCCGGCGGCCCGGATGCGTGGCCCGACGACCCTCGCTACGACCCGGCTCTGCTGGCCGACGGCGACCGCCGCAACGTTGTCGACCGCTACCGCTACTGGACCATCGAGGCGATCCGCACCGACATGGCCGGGCGCGCCCACGGTCTGCACGTGGCCGTGGAGAACATCTCCCAGGATCTGAACATCGGGTCGATCGTGCGCACCGCCAATGCCTTCAACGTGGCCGCCGTGCATATCATCGGCAGGCGCCGCTGGAACAAGCGCGGCGCCATGGTCACCAACCGCTACCTGGATGTGCGCCACCATCCCGAGCCGGATGCGCTGCTGGAATGGGCGGATGACGCAGGATACGAGGTGATCGGGATCGACAACGGCCCGCGGGCGCAGCTGTTGGAGGAGGCGGCGCTGCCGGAGCGCTGCCTGATGGTGTTCGGCAGCGAGGGGGAGGGCATCAGCTCGGCACTGTTGGAACGCTGCTCGCGGGTGCTGCGGATCGGCCAGTACGGTTCCACCCGGTCTATCAACGTGGCCGCGGCGGCGGCCGTCGCCATGCACGCCTGGGTGCTCCAGCACGCCGGGCCCGCCCCCGACTGAGGCGGGGGCGGGCCCGGGAGAGTCGACGCCCCAGTGCTGGACGCTCGGGGGTGTCGTTGCGACCATCCCCGAAGTGAGGATGCCCCTCCGGGTCAGTTCTGCTCGGCCTCAATCACCGGGTGGTGGGCCGGGGCGTGGGTGACTTCGATCTTGCGCGGCTTGGCCTCCTCGGCCACCGGGATCGTGAGCGTGAGCACGCCGTCGGTGTACTGGGCGGAGATGCGGTCCAGCGCGAGCCCGTGACCGAGCGTCAGCTGCCGGGCGAAAGTGCCGGTTGGGCGCTCGTGAGCCAGCCACTGCACGTCCGCGGCCTCGTGCGCCGGGCGCTCGGCGCGGACGGTCAGAGTGCGGTCCTCGACGTCGACGTCGATGGTGGCGGGGTCCACACCGGGCAGGTCGATGCGCGCCACGAAGGACTCGCCCTGGCGGAACAGGTCCAGGGGCATGCCCACGGACGCGGGGGTGCGCACCATGCCGCTGCTCAGCCAGCGGTCCAGGTCGCGGAACGGGTCGAAGGATGTTGATGCCATTTTGAGCCACCTCCAGTGGTTACGGCCTCGGCGTTTCCGAGAGCCGAGTCAAGGGGCGTGCCTGTGCCGCTCCCGGCTGCTTCAATTCTGGCACTCTCCTGCCGAGAGTGCTAACGCTCATCGCCAGGGGTGAACGATCATCCCGGTGGAGTCGCCGACCGCGGGAGTGTTTTGGGTAACCGGGACCATGATCCGGTTCACGCGGGCATGAATCCGTGACAGAATCAGCACCGCACCACTGACTATTCACTTTCATCAGGAGGCACCCAGTGGCCATTGCAACCCCGGAGTCCTATGCCGACATGCTTGACCGCGCCAAGGCCGGCAAGTACGCCATCCCCGCGATCAACGTCACCTCCTCGCAGACCCTGTCCGCTGCGCTCAAGGGTTTCGCCGACGCCGAGTCCGACGGAATCGTCCAGATCTCCAACGGCGGCGCCGCCTACTGGTCCGGCTCCTCCCGGCTCGACCGCGTGAAGGGCTCCATCGCCTTCGCGGCCTACGCCCGCGCCGTCGGCGACCTCTACCCGGGCGTGATCGGCCTGCACACCGACCACTGCCCCAAGAAGATGCTTGAGCCCTGGATCCTTCCGCTGCTGGAGATCGAGGCCGAGCAGGTCAAGCGCGGCGAGCAGCCGATGTTCAACTCCCACATGTGGGACGGCTCCGCCGAGTCCCTGGATGACAACATTGAGATCGCCGTGGACATGCTGGCCCGCGCCAAGGCGGCCAACACCGTCCTGGAGATCGAGATCGGCGCCGTCGGCGGTGAGGAGGACGGCATCTCCGGCGACGAGAACGCCAACCTCTACACCACGGCCGACGACGCCTGGCGCGCCATCGAGGCCCTCGGCCTGGGTGAGAACGGCCGCTACATCACCGCCCTGACCTTCGGCAACGTGCACGGCTCCTACAAGCCCGGCCACGTCAAGCTGCGTCCGGAGATCCTCGGCGACATCCAGAAGGACGTCGCGGCCCGCCTGGGCGACCGCCTGTCCACCAAGGTAGGCGTGAAGGACTCCCCGTTCGACCTGGTCATGCACGGCGGCTCCGGCTCCACCGACGAGGAGATCGCCACCGCGGTGCGCAACGGCGTCATCAAGATGAACGTTGACACCGACACCCAGTACGCCTTCACCCGCCCGGTCGTGGACCACATGTTGAAGAACTACGACGGCGTGCTCAAGATCGACGGCGAGGTCGGCAACAAGAAGACCTACGACCCGCGCGCCTGGGGCAAGGCCGCCGAGGAGGGCATGGCCGCCCGCGTGGTCGAGGCCTGCGAGCGCCTCGGCTCCGTCGGCTCCGCCAAGCGCTGATCGGCTCGACGACGGCGCGCCCGGGCGGCGTGCCTCGTCTTTGACAAGCGTGCGCTTCGGCTGCGGCCCCGGCACCCATGTGGTGTCGGGGCCGCAGCCGTGTTCGGTGGGGGTATGTCCGCCCGGAACGACGACGCAGCGGCGTGCGGTCCGTTGTTCCGGGCGACGGTTCGTCGCCTCGAGGTATGCCGCCGGTGAGACCGCGGTCAGGCCATGATCCCTCCGGGACTCATGCCTGAGTAGGAGATTCAGCCGGGACGTCTCCTACTGCGATGCCTTGGACACCCGGCGCATGTGCGCGAGCATGATCGGGTTGCAATGGCACCGTAACTCCGATCCGGTTGCCGACATGCTTGATGGAGGTCCGATGTCTCGTCGTCGCGCTACGGTGATGGTCGCCGTCGCTGTGCTGATCGCGCTCGCCTGCGGACTGGGGTTGCGTCAGTTCTTGGCCGGCTCGGCCTCCCAAGGCTTCGGAGAGGGGGCCGATACGGGGATCGTCAGTGCCGTGCAGGTGCGCTGGTAACCATTCTTGGCCGGGAGGGCGTGCCCATGACGGCCGGGTCTCGCCGACGTGATGAGCTACGGCCGCCATCGGATGTACACACCTACATTCGTCGGTGGTGCCGCGGCCTGGCGCGAGGGAAAATACCCCCGGGACAGTCGTCAATGCTGAGACGGACGGGGTGCACCATGATGAAGCGAGTAACGGTTGGGATGCTACTGGTGGCGGCGCTGGTGGGCGGTGCCGTGCCACAGGTGACGGTCGGGTCGGTGGTAGCAAATAGTTCGGCAGGGCGGGAGGCTTACTCGCGGGGGAGTGCTGCAGAGAGCACCCGCGGGCTGTTGTGCAGGCTGTTGCCTGAATGCTGTAGTAATCAAAAATGATGTTGAAACGTACGGGCGAGCATCCATTTGCTACCGTCGGGACACCTCTCGGGAAAAGGGTATCCTATGTGACCATTGGGGCGGTCGCATTGGTCATGGACCTAGCTATGTGGACCGGCGATTCACCCGCGGCGTTGCAAGCTGCACTAACCATTTTGCCTGAATCGATGGGTGTGACCGCACGCCAGGGTGCAAAAGCTCGTAGTAGGGAGCAAGGGGTCGGAACAGGCGGTGAATTCTGTGATGTCCAGGAGGCCGGCCTCGCCGTCGCGGAGCCGGCGTCTACACGGCGATGAGGTGCAGCCCGGGGTCGACGGCTTGCAGGTCGCCCGGGTCCGAGGTCGCCACTGCGTGACCATGCTCGCGGGCGTGCAGTACCACATGGACGTCGATGACATCGGGGTGTCCGCTGCGGCCGCATAGCAGCCCCACCGCCCGCGCCGCCACATCGTCCAGTGGGATGACCTGAACCGCGGGGTCGCCGAGCAGGCGGGCGATTCGCGCTTGGCGGGGTCCTCCTCGCCACGCCTGGGCGACGACGCCGACGGGTACCGCCAGCGCGATCCGGGCCTCGACCGCCCGGCGCAGCAGGGCTCGCATTCTGGCATCGCCGCGCTCAAGCGCCAGCAGCGCCCCCGTGTCCAGGGTCAGGCCCGTGACCTCGCCATCCATGTTCACGCCAGTCCCAGGACGCGGTCGGCCCAGGCCAGGTCGCGGAGCGGTTGGTCGTGTGTGGGCTGATGGGCTCGGTGTCGGGCGGCAAGGACGTCTTCGGGCGGGGACCTTGTCTGGCCGCCCGGGTGCCCACGGATGAACAGTCGTCGCCGCCCATATGCGGCTCTTCCGGCTTGTGGGTGCGGTGGTTCCGGCGTGGTGGCTTCGGCTCGGGCTGCGGTGTAGGGGTCGCGTTCGGGGGTGGATGAGGTCGATGTCGGGCTGGCGAGGACGTTGTCCGCCGGGCAGGGACGCCCTCGCCGTTGGCTGTGGTGGACGGCGTGTTGCGGGGTGAAGGACGCGGCGAGCCTGCCGGTTCAACCGTGCCGGACCCGGCCGCACCTGGCCGCCGGCAGCCCCGGTGCCCGGAACCAAGGCCCTCTGCGACGCCACTTCCCGGTCTGCTACGCCACTTCGGGGTTGACAACGCCGGTTAACCGTCTGCTGAAGGCCCCTGGGGCATACAGCACAACGTTAAGTAGCGTCGTTAACGCCCAATCGACGCACCAGACACCCCACCCCGTGTCAGGCCTCAAGACATCGACGACAGCTCTGCCGCAGCCCACCACAACCACCACACCCCCAAACCGGAAGAGCCCCTTCTCCTCGCCAGACCGCCACTAGTGACACACTGAGGCCGGCACCAATAACGCCCTGAAATGGTGTCTACTAGTGCCGGCCTCGTGGAAGGCGCGTGGGCTCAGTGCTTCAGCTCGGCGTCGATCACCGTCATCTCGTTGGGTACCACGCTCAAGTCCAGGCTGGAGAGCAGCTCGCCGGTGGAGATCTGTACCAGGTGCAGCTTCTTGGCGGCGTGATCGGTGACGTAGGCGAAGTCGCCGGCGGTCTTCACATTGGGGCCGGGCTCCTGCCAGTTCTCGTTCTCCGTCCAGGGGGTAGCTACATCCACCTGCTTGGTCACCGCGCCTGAGGCCGTATCAATGATGTTGAGCTTGCCGTCGTAGGTCAGCACGACGCCCTCGCCCGCGGCCCCACGGCCGAAGGAGCGGAACCAGTAGGCCGATCCCAGTTCAACCGTTGTGGTGGTGGCGTCGGTGGTGTTGATGATGCCGACCTTGGTGGGGTGCTCCGGTTCGGCGCCGTCCACGGGCTCAACGGTCTTGTAGTCCGTGAGCACGTAGGGGGAGTCGTGGGAGCCGAACTGGTTGCCGCTGCGCTGGTACGTCTCCGGCACCGGCACCTTGTGGAACTGCCCGTCGCGGAACACCACCGAGCCGTTGGTGCAGCCGAAGCTGACCACGTCCTCCCCCTGTGCGGTGGCCTCGCCGTGAACACCGGGGCAATCGGTGGACTCGGCGCCGATTGAGCCGTCGGCCTTGCGCTCATGGACAGTGTGGCGCTCATCCTTGGTCCCCTCGGTCACGAGTACGCTGCCACTGGTCAGGGGAACGGCGACGCCGTGATGCGGATCCTTGGTCTGGAAACTGGTCAGTTCATCCGAGCTGAGCTGGCCGTCCTCCAGCGCCTTGGTGTCAAACATGGTGACTGTGCCGGTGCCGTCGTCGAATACTGCGGTCTTTCCGGCATTGGTGACAACGTGGCCGGGCTTCTCGGCGGTGATGACAGCGCCGGTGAGTTTGGGGGTGGTGGTGTAGTAGTGGTTGTGGTCTCCGTGAGGCGTGACGATCATGCCCAGGTCCAGGACCTCGAAGCCCTCGGAGGATGAGACGAGCACGTGGCGGCCGTCCCCGGCGGGGTTGAGCCGTAGGAACCCTTCCTTCTTGATGTCCGCCACAACCTTGCCGTCAGAGGTGTCCACGATCTGGATGCCGCCGTCATAGGTGATGGCGGCGCGCGGGTCGACGTCGCTGACCTCTACGGGTTTGTCTGACGACGCCGCGGAGGCCGACGTGTCGCCGGTTGAGTCCTCGCCGCTGGAGGCGGCGTTGCTTGGTCCGGTGGCGCTGCCGCAGGCAGAAAGGGACAGCGCCAGGGTCGCCGTGGCGGCCAGGGCGAGGAGTGGGGAATGCAGGTGAGTTCTCATGACGTAGACGGTAATGATTATCGTTAAGGAGTGCAACTCCATAAAGCCCCGTCCACCAGCCAGCCGTGCTGAGGCGCAGGCGTCCGCCTGTCGGTGCCGCCCGAGACCGATGCCGGGCACGGGGTAGGCTGGCCCGCGGCGCGCTCGGGCCGCGCCTGCCCTTAGGGGCACTCACTCAGTCAGGGAGTAGCAATGCCAGCCGTCGTCGTCGTCGGGACTCAATGGGGAGACGAAGGAAAGGGCAAGGCGACCGACCAGCTCGGTCAGGGCGTCGACTACGTCGTGAAGTTCAACGGCGGCAACAACGCCGGTCACACCGTTGTCATCGACGGGGAGTCCTTCGCCTTCCACCTCCTGCCCGCGGGCGTCCTCACCCCCGGGGTAACCCCCGTCATCGGCAACGGCGTGGTGGTGGACCTGGAGGTCCTGTTCTCCGAGATCGAGGAGATAAACTCCCGCGGCAAGGACGCCTCTGCACTGAAGATCTCCGCCAACGCCCACCTGATCCCCTCCTACAACCGGGTCATGGACCGCACCACCGAGCGCTTCCTCGGCGCCCGCCAACTGGGCACCACCGGCCGCGGCATCGGCCCCACCTATGCGGACAAGATGAACCGCGTCGGCCTGCGCGTGCAGGACCTGTTCGACGAGTCGATCCTGCGCCAGAAGGTCCACTCCGCCTTGGATCAGAAGAACAGCCTGCTGCTGAAGGTCTTCAACCGCCCCGCCATCGACCCCGACGCCGTCGCCGACGAGCTGCTGTCCTACGCCGAGCGCGTGCGCCCCATGGTGGTGGACACCTCCCTGCTGCTCAACCAGGTCCTTGACGCCGGCAAGACCGTCCTGTTCGAGGCCGGGCAGGCCACCATGCTTGACATCGACCACGGCACCTACCCCTTCGTCACCTCCTCCAACCCGACCGCCGGCGGCGCCTGCACCGGCACCGGCGTGGGACCCACCCGCATCGACGCGGTGGTCGGCGTGGTCAAGGCCTACACCACCCGGGTGGGCGAGGGGCCGTTCCCCACCGAACTAACCGACTCCATGGGGGAGCGGCTGCGCGCCGAGGGCGGCGAGTACGGGGTCACCACCGGGCGTCCGCGCCGCTGCGGCTGGCACGACGCCGTCGTCACCCGTTACGCGGCCCGCGTCAACGGGCTCACCGACCTGGTGATGACCAAGCTCGACGTGCTCACCGGTCACGAGACCATCCCAGTGTGTATCGCCTACGACGTCGACGGCGAGGTCACCCCGGAGATGCCGTTGACCCAGACCGACTTCCACCACGCCCGGCCGGTCTATGAGGAGCTGCCCGGCTGGAGCGAGGACATCACCGGCGTGCGCGACTTCGCCGACCTGCCAGCCGCCGCCCGCGACTACGTGCTGCGCATTGAGGAGCTCGCCGGCTGCCGCATCTCCGCCATCGGGGTGGGGCCTGGTCGGGAGGCCACCATCACCCGTCACCGGCTGCTTGGCTGAGCGCGTCGCCCAATGGCGCCGCCGGTGGCCTGCTCCGTCGAGGACGGCCACCGGCGGACCGGCTCAGTATTGCCCGCCCGGGTTGTAAGGGGGCTGATTCTGGCCCGGCTGCTGATAGCCGGGCTGCTGCGGTTGGGCGCTGTAATCCGGCTGGCCGGGCTGAGGCTGGGCGCCGGGCTGTTGGGTGACGCCGTAACCCGGTTGGCCCGGCTGGGGCTGGTAGCCGGGCTGCTGCGGAGCGCCGTAAGCCGGCTGGCCGTACTGAGGCTGGGCGCCGGGGTAGCCGGCGGCCGGGTTGAACCGCTTCCGGTTCCTGGAGACGACGACGGCGATCACTCCGCCGACGATGGCGGCCAGGACCACGACCCCGATGATGATCCACGGCAGAATGCCCGAACCGGGAGAGTCCTTACCGGCGGCCCGGATGGAACTGAGGGTGACGACGTCGTCCCAACTGACTTGGTTTCCGGAGATCTTGGCGTTGTCGTCGGCCCTGGTGACCTTGCCCGGGAAGGTGACGGCCAGAGAGGCCTCATCATACTCGCTGAAGGCGTCTGCGGTGGCTTCGACGATGTACTCGCCGTCTGTGTGCGTGATCGTCAGGTTGCCGTCGGAGTCGTCTTCCATGAATCTGTAACCGACTATGCGCAGGGTGCAGGTGTCGTCGTTGCGGGAGACGGTTACCTTATCCGCATTCTCCTCCTCCCACAGATCGTCCTTACAGATCAGATCGAGGTAGAGGTCGTCCAAGTCGTAGACGACCGTCATATCGGCGATATTGTCCTCGTGGAGCACGATGTCGATGTCGGCGGTGGCGGTTGAGTCGAGGTCGTCCGCGGTGGCGGTCGGGCCCGGGAACACGGAGCCGAGCAGAACTGCGGCGCCGGCCGCCAGGGCACTGGCGCGACGCAGGGGGAGGGGGGAGAGGATGCTCATGGCCGGCAGTCTACGGAAACGTTCCGCTCTGGCAATAATGCGCCGGGGCGCCGGATTCGGGCTGTGCGGCCGAGTTCAGTGCGCCGAACGGCGTCGGCGGCGGCGCAACACGACCGCGCCCACCGCCGCGCCGGCGGCGCCCACTCCGGCCACGATCCACCACCCGTAACGGTCCCAGGGCGATAAGCCGTCGCCGTCGGTTGCCCTGCCGGAGGCGGTCACGCCGTCGTACAGCAGATCGGCGTCCTCCCAGGTGACGGTGTTGCCCGACACTCGGCCGCCGCCGGCGTCGACCACGGCACCCGGGAAGGTGATGGACAGGCGGGCGTCCACAGCCGTGTTCAGCGACTCCTGCGCTGCGGTCGCGCCCGCGTCGGGGGCTGCGGGTGAGGCGCCGGCGGAGTCCTGTGCGCCGTCGGTCCCCCCGGTGCCGCCGGGGGTGTCCGTCGGTGCACCCCCATAGCCGGTCACATGCACCACGTAAAGATCGCCGTTGCGAACCACCAGCGGCTCCGACGCCGACTCGCCCGCAGTAACCTCCTCGGTATCCCCGGCGTCGGGGATGGGCACACCCGTCACATGCACTTCGCAGCCGATCCCTTCGGCGTCGTCAGCCGATCCCACCGGGGAGGCGGTGACTTTGACGCCGTCCCCGGCGCCGACCAGTGACTGCGCGGCATAGTCTTGGCAGTCGGTGTCCGCGGTGAAGATCGTGCCGGTGGTGTCGCGCATGACCAGTTCGGCGTCGTAGGTGCCGGCCGCGTCCAGACGCATCTGCATATGGGCGGTGCAGCCCGTCAGCGCCAGCGCGGCCGCCCCGGCTCCGACGGCCAGGAGTCCGCGGGTGCGGGTGGGCGTGCGATCACGGTGTTCGACGAGCGGTTCGGTGGCCACGCCCCGACGCTACACGGCGGTGAGTGTGGCAGGAAACACCACCCCGCGAAGGGGAAAAAGTGCGGACAGGGGACCTTCGGACGTGACCTCGGGCGCCGGATGAGGAAGGATAGGACCCGACCCCGTTGAGTCATGAGAACCGAAAGAAAGAAGGACTCACATGACTGTGTCTGAGCAGGATGTCCGGGCGGCTGCACCGGCCAACGCCCCCGAGGACGTCATCGCCTTCGCCGTCCGTCTCGCCGAGCTCGGCAAGCCGGAGGACGTTTACTTCTGCGACGGATCCGATGAGGAGTGGGACCGCCTGACCACCGAGATGGTCGAGTCGGGCATGTTCGTCCGCCTCAACCCGGACAAGCGCCCCAACTCCTTCCTTGCGCGCTCGCTGCCCAGCGATGTAGCTCGCGTCGAGTCCCGCACCTTCATCTGCTCCGAGAAGGAGGAGGACGCCGGCCCGACCAACAACTGGTACGACCCGGCCGAGATGAAGAAGATCCTCAACGAGAAGTTCGACGGCGCCTACGCCGGCCGCACGATGTACGTGATCCCCTTCTCCATGGGCCCGCTCGGCGGCCCCATCTCCCAGCTGGGCATCGAGATCACCGACTCGCCCTACGTCGTGGTCAATATGCGCATCATGACGCGCATGGGCGCCAAGGCGATGGACCTCATCAACGAGGGCCGCACCTGGGTTCCCTGTGTGCACTCCGTGGGTGCGCCTCTGGCCCCCGGTCAGGAGGACACCACCTGGCCCTGTAACGACGAGAAGTACATCACCCACTTCCCCGAGACCAACGAGATCTGGTCCTACGGCTCCGGTTACGGCGGCAACGCCCTGCTGGGTAAGAAGTGCTACGCGCTGCGCATCGCCTCCACGATGGCTCGCCGCGACGGCTGGATGGCCGAGCACATGCTCATCCTGCGCCTGACCGATGAGAAGTCCGGCAAGCAGTACCACGTCACCGCGGCCTTCCCGAGCGCCTGCGGCAAGACCAACCTGGCCATGCTCCAGCCGACCATCCCCGGCTACAAGGTCGAGACCGTCGGCGACGACATCGCCTGGATGCGTCCCGGCGAGGACGGCCGCCTGCGCGCCATCAACCCCGAGGCCGGCTTCTTCGGCGTCGCCCCCGGCACCTCCTATGACACCAACCCGATGGCGATGGACACGATGAAGTCCAACACCATCTTCACCAACGTCGCCCTGACCGACGACGGCGACGTGTGGTGGGAGGGCATCGACGCTCCACTGCCGGACCACCTGATCGACTGGCAGGGCAACGACTACACCCCCGCCGACGCCGAGGCCGGCAAGAAGGCCGCGCACCCGAACTCGCGCTTCACCACGCCCGCCTCGCAGTGCCCGATCATCTGCCCCGACTGGGAGGCCCCCGAGGGTGTCGCCATCGACGCCATCCTGTTCGGCGGTCGCCGCGCCACCAACGTGCCGCTGGTGGCCGAGCAGTACAGTCCCGCGCACGGCGTCTTCATCGGATCGGCAGTGGCCTCCGAGGTCACCGCCGCCGCGCTCGACGCCAAGGTCGGCTCCCTGCGCCACGACCCCTTCGCGATGCTGCCCTTCTGCGGCTACCACATGGCCGACTACTGGGGCCACTGGCTTGAGATGCAGGAGCAGCTGGGCGAGAACTTCCCGAAGGTCTACCAGGTCAACTGGTTCCGCAAGGACGCCGACGGCAAGTTCCTCTGGCCGGGCTATGGCGACAACTCCCGCGTGCTCGACTGGATCGTGCGCCGCTCCGCCGGTGAGGTCGAGGCCATTGAGGGCGTGACCGGACTGTACCCGAAGTTCGAGGACTTCAACCTCGACGGCGTGGATGTGGACGAGGCGGTCTGGAACCAGATGTACGACATCGACCCCGACGCCTGGGCCGCCGAGATGGACGACACCGAGGAGTACTTCAAGCAGTTCGGTGACAAGCTGCCCGCAGCCATCACCGAGCAGCTGGCCGAGTTCCGCGAGCGCATCGCCGCCGCCAAGGCCTGACAACCTCGGGCCCACTGCGGCCCCGGCCGCCTGCGGTCAGACAACCCGAGTGCCCGACCCACACCCGACGACGCCCCGCCCCCCGGTCCGGGGAGTCGGGGCGACGTCGTGCCTGTTTTGCCTCCTCGGCTACGCATATACCCGGAGAACCAATAGATATTCATGACATACGAAACCGTTGATGTGGGTGGCTACCAGTGGGTCGTCACCCAGGAGCCGGACGTCACCCCCTACGCCGCCTTGACCATCGCCTACGGCATGCTGAATGAGCCCGTGGGTGAGCTGGGTACGCTCGACCACCTGGCCAGGATGCTGCGTGAGCACCTCAACTCGCCCTTCCCCGCCGCCGACGGCTCGCAGGTGCATACCACGGTGGGCGTGTACGCGCGTGACGCCTCCCTCCTGATCCGGGTTGAGGACGACCGTCCCGAGGTGTTGCGGGCCGCCTGGATGCGGGTAGCAGCCTGCTTCGAGCGGCCCCAGTTGCCGGTGTTGGAGCCGCAGCGCGAGTTCGACCACGTCTGGGACGAGGACACGGCGCTGCGTACCGGGCCCAACGCCCAGTCCATGAACTGGGTGCGGGGCATCTGCCCGGACGCCGCCGACCACGCCCAGGCCCTCCTGCATCACCTGGCCCCGGCCGCCGGCAACCGGCATTGCGTCATGTCCACCTCCGAGCGTTCCCTCGTCGGTACCGGATTCACCGTGCCACCCGCCCGCCCGACCGCCCCGCAGGCGGTCAGCCCCCTGGACCTCGATCCGCTCGCCGACCCCCGCAACCGCGAGGGGCAGTTGATCGTGGATCAGATCTACCGGGAGGTCATGAGCGTGGTCGCCCCTCTGAGCCCGGACGGATACGCCGCCTTCCACATGCTGACCGGTGTGGTGCAGCGGGCCTTCAGCTCCGTGGCGCCGGGCGTGGAGCCGGAATTCAATTTGCGCGTGCTGGGACGCAACATGTTGTTGACGGTCTTCACCGACCGCCCCGAGATGCCCAGCATCGATACCCGCTACGAGATCGCCCAGCGTTTGGCGGCTCCGCAGGCGACCCCGTCGGATGATGCGCTCCAGGCCGCGTGCGCGCATGCCGAGCGTTGGGCCGCCGCCGATGGCTACGTCACCGACTGCCTGCTGCACGGGGTAGCGGTGGTGCAGGCGCCGACGGTTGCCGGTGCCCGCTACGCCTACGACATGCTCCTGCGCACCCGCCATCTGGCGGTTGAGCGCGCGCGGACGCCGCTGCCGGGGCTGGAGATCCTGCGCGGCCCGCTGCCGATGCCCCGTGGTAGGCGCTGGCGGACCTGGTTCGCCCAGGAGAACGATCCGTTGGTGGACAGCGCCTGTGCGGAGGTCGTCTTCGGTGAGCATGTCATCGCCGGCAGATGCCGTGTGCCCGAGCCCGCCCCGCTGGAGCCGCATGCCGTGGACGCCCATGACCTGGTCGTCTGCACCGACGACGGACACGGGCGTATTCAGCTCGTTGACGGGCTCAATAGGCATATGATCATGGTCACTGACGTCTACCGCGGATCGAAGGCCCTGCGTC
The DNA here is from genome assembly GCF_030530635.1 of Actinomyces sp. GTDB lineage: Bacteria > Actinomycetota > Actinomycetes > Actinomycetales > Actinomycetaceae > Actinomyces. The sequence goes on along the minus strand of NZ_JAUMUL010000040.1, from coordinate 15,914 downwards.
GGAAACTCGACGAGGTGACCGCGGGTCTGCCGCGCCTACGGCGGATCTACGACGAGCAGATCTGGGAGCAGCGCGACGATTTGATCGCCCGGGCGCGTAAGGCGCGCCGCAGCGCCGTCGTCGGCTGCATCATCGGCGTGATCGGGATCGTGGCCGTTCTGATTTACGGCGGTCTGCGACTGCTGAGCGCGCTGGGGCCGGAGCGGGTGAACGCCCCGTTAGGACAGATCGTTGAACTCTCCAACGGTGCGGAAGTCACCGTGTGGGAGTCGCAAAGTCTTGACTCCGACGTCGCTTACGCCGTCCGGTACTGCGCCCCCTTGCAGGGCGGCGAGGACACCTATGCCCCTGCCGCAGAGGACTTCACCGTCGCCCGCTCCGGCTCCGGGCAGGCCGAGCCGCACACCTTTGTATTCTACGACTCGCAGAACTCCGGTGCGCTCGCACCGGGGGAGTGCACCAGCGGCGAACTGGCGGTCCCCGCTGCCGAGGCGGCCGATGACAGGACCATCACCTACACCGATGAGAAAGGAAACCGGGTCACGTGGGAGCAGTCATGAACGGTGAGTGGATCGACTACAACGGGTACGACTGGTACCTGACCGAACGCGTTGGGGCGGGAGCCTCGGCGATCATCCTCATCGACTACGGGACGGTGGACGAGCCGACCGAGCAGCTTGGGGTCCTGCCCCTGTTCGCGGAGGCGCTGCGCCTGGCCTTGGCCCGACCGGTGGAGACCGGATCCGGTCAGGCCGGCTACCCCGAGGTGGAGGTGCAGGCACACCCCTCCAACATTCGTATCGAGATCAGTGGTGAGTCGGACACGGTCGAGGCCGCCCTGGGTAGGCTCGCCCAGCTCTTCGAGACCGGGGACCTGCCCCTGGAGGCGCAGGTCCCCGAGCCGGAGGAGGACCGCTGGCTGGAGGACCGGGCGGCCCGCACCGGAATCAACGGCTACTCGCTCAGCGGCAAGGAGCTGATCCACCCCGGGCGGCAGGCGCTGGTGCCGCAGCTGATGCGACACCTGTCCCCGGCTGCGGGTGCGTGCCGCACCGTGATCGTCGTCGACGACCGGACGCTGGTGGGGGCGGGATTCACCCGGCCGGGCCCCGGCTCCCAGCGCCGCCCCCACCCCCAGCCCGCCCAGATCGACCTGGGCGCGGACCCCCGCCACCGCGCCGGCAGCGTGCGTGCCTGCTACCCCACCGGGGCACTCATGAGCGCCGCGGCGCCATATGCCCCGCAGTCGGTGGCCGCCTTCCACCTCCTGGCCGGGCACGTGACGGAGACAATGCGGGGCAGTGGCGTCCCGCATGCGCCCGCATTCTCCATGGCCGCCGTGGGTGACCGCCTGATCCTGGAGGTGTCCGTCGGCGAAGGGGGACTGGAGGACGCGGATCACGTCCAACTGCTCGAACGTCTGGTGCGTTTCGACACGCTGCCAAGCGATGCCTCCGTGGCGGCGGCGACCGACCAGGCACAGGACTGGCTGGGCCCCCTGTACGAGCCCATGTGCCACCTGACCGACACCGCCCCCGACCTGGATCTGAGTACGGCCGCCGTGCTCGCCGCCTACCGGGCGCTGGCGCGGACCATCCACCTCATCATTCCTCCCCGGGTGGCCCCGTTGAACGGCTACCCCCTGCTGGTGGACGACCTGCCCGCAGGGGTGGGGCGGACCTGGCGCACCTGGAACGCTCCCAAGGAGGAGCAATGGACCTTCATTCCCAGCAAGGTCAGTGTGCACAAGGGTGTCCTGACCGCGTGGCGGCGGCGCGTCGGGACCACGCGGAAGTACCTGCCACCATTGCGGACCGACCTGAACAACCTGGCCGTCAAGGCCTCCCACAAGCCCACGGGCGCCTACGTACTTGTTGACACCGCCGGGCGCCTGACCCCGGTGCACCCGGGAGCACTGCGCGGCGGTGCGGCGCTGCGCAAGCGGATTGAGCAGGCCGGTCAGGGGCTGCCGCCCACCATTCTGAACTATGGTGACGTGTTCGACACCAAGATGGAGGAGGTCGGGCAACAGCTCAAGTTCCGCCGGGCCATTCGCCTGTTCCAGGTGGGGTTCGTCGTCGCTGTCGTCCTGGCGATCCTCGGTGTGATCGGGTACCAGGTGCTGACCCGGGCGGAGACGGCCACGGTCAGCATCCCCCTGGGGGAGACGGCCACCCTGCCCAACGGCACCACCGTCCGGGTCTACGACCAGCAGCTGGAGCCGGACACCACGGAGCAGGTCTACACCTACAGCGTCGACTTCTGCGCCGGGGAGGACATCTCCGCCTCCAACGCCGAGTCCTATGCGCAGCGCTACGTCAGCACCGGGCTGTTCGGGCTGCGTTACAACAATGAGCAGTCCTGGGGCTTCCCGGTTCGCCTGTGGGAGGGCGGCCTGGAGGAACAGGTCGTGCCCACCGGCGAGTGCGTGACGGGCAGGATCGGATTCACGGCCAACGGCGAGGTCAGTGACGGCGTTGTGCGCATGACCACCGAGGCCGGCGACGAAGTCACCTGGACCACGCCGTGAGGGTTTCCGGGACCGACGCCGAATAAGTAGGGGGAAGACGCATGCTGCACTGGCAACGGCACAATGGGCTCGACTGGGCATGGAATGACGCGTTCGCCGCCCCGGATGCCGGCAGCGGCGCCGTCGAGCAGGTCATGATGCGCCTCGTGCTCGCCTACGGCAGCGCGGACGAGCCCCCCGAGGCCCGAGGCACCCTACAGTTCCTGGCGCAGGCTCTTACCAAGGCGCTCAACCAGCCGGTGGACCTGGGCGGACAGGACGTGTCCGTCCCGGACGCTCAGGTCCACGTCGGTCCCAAGGACTTCACCATCAACGTCGTCGGTCGGCGGGAGGGGGTGCTCCTGGCCTGGGCCCGACTGGCCGAGCTCTTCGCCAGACCCGCCCTCCCCGCCGACCTAGAGGTCCCCGCCGAGAGCCCGCCCTGTTGGCACGACGACGCCAACCTGCGCTTCGGCCCCAGTTCCATGTCGCTGGGTTGGGTGGACGCGACAGTTGCGGACCTGCACCCGCGGGCGGAGCGGCTGCTTGCCGAACTCGACCCGTCCAGGGGGACGCACCGGGCGGTGTTCCTCACCTCTCAGCCCGATCTGGTGGGCAGCCAGTTCGCCCTGTCGACGACGCGGGTGCTGGAGTCCTTCGAGATACCGGATGACTTGTCCGGGCTGACGTCGGTGGCCTTCACCCCCGGTCGCGGCGACCGACGCGGCACACTCATCGGCGAGGCGCCCAACTACCTGGCGTCCGTCGTCGGCCCCTACGATCCGTGCACCTATGCGGCGGGGCACGTTCTGGCGATGCGTGTGAACCGGCTGCTGAATTCCTTCGGCGACCCGGACCTGGTGCTGGCCGTCGACTTCGCTGAAATGGGCGACAGGCTGTTCATCACCTACAGCACCCGGGGCGCCTACCTGACCGATTCGGCCAGGAGGCGCCTGCTTGAGCGCCTGGTGCCGCAAACGGAGCCGGTGCTGCAGGAGGTCCTGGACGAGGCACTGGTCCGGGCCGCCGATTTCACCGGCGGGCAGTACCAGGTGGGCAGGCGCCTGTTCGATCTGCCCGAGGCCCCCGCCGCGTCCTCCGCGGGTGTCCTCCAGGCCCATGCTGCGCTCCTGGAAACGATGCATGTGGCGGACTCCGAGGCGCATGCGCGGCAGGCGGGCACGATGCCGGAATTCCCCGTGATCCTGGCGCCGCCGCCGCTGCCTCAGGGGCGCCGCTTCACCCCTGTCCTCAGCAAGCAGCAGGCACGTTCCCTGAACGCGGAGGTGCTCACCCTGGGAGACACGGTGCTGGCGGCGCATGGCCTCGATGAGGCCCCGGAGGCGGCACGGCGGGTGGATCTGTCACGCGCATTGGTCGTCATTGAGGAGGGGAACACCGCCTACACGATTATTGATGAGGACCTGCAGTACGTCACCGTGGAGGAGTCCATCTACCGCCGCAGGGGAGCCCTGCACACCATGGTGCGGCAGCGGATCTCTCCCCGGGCGGTCAGCCTCGTTCGACGGCAAGCATTGACCTGGCCGGCGCGGGCGGCCGAGATCGGCAGGCGGGCAAGGCTGCGCCGCAGGTTCGTCCGGTGCGGGGTCGCGGTGGCGGCGCTCCTCCTAGTGGTCGGACCGCTGTGGTGGTACCTGGGGAGAGCAGAGACTCTTAAGGCCTCCTACGAGTTGGGTGCGACAGCAACCCTGCCCAATGGGACTACGGTGGTGGTACGAGACCCACAGGTGCAAGCCGCCCCGGGGAACCAGGTGGACGTTGCTTTGCTGGTGGACCTGTGCGGTGGTGAACTGATCAACGCCACCAACGCCGCTGCCGCGGCGCAGAACTCCGTCGGCGTGCTCAGCCTCTCCGTGGAGGCGGGGGGCGAGAGCGTCCTGGCGCTGTGGGACGACGAGGGCTTCTACGACCTCGTGCTCGAACCTGGACAGTGCGTCTCCGGGACTGCCCGATTCCGGCTGCCGGACACCGACTCCAGGCGGGCCGTGTTTACCACCAAGGCCGGCGATCGGGTGGAATGGGCATTGTGAGTGTCAAAATCGATGACAAACGAGGGGGCCGCTATCTGAATCGTCCGGAAAAACGTTGGAATTATGCGGTAGTAGACCTGGCTCCGGCGGGGGCTCGAGGTGTTTGTCATCGATTTTGACACCCTGCGGGATGTATACCCCCGGTTTCCACAGGCGGGGTTCGTGCAGGGCGAATCCACAGGTCTCGTTGGGGCGGGTGGCGCGGTGTCGTCCGCCGACGCATCCTCTGCGCATGGGACGGGATGATGACGACATTCTCGCGCGGGTACGGGCATGCCATGGCGCCGTTCGGATACGGGACTTGCATCCGGATCGGACGGAGCGTCGTCACATCGAGAGGTTGGTCGAGGCTCGCGAGCTGATTGCGCATCCTCATGGGGTGGTGAGTTTGCCTGGCGTGGGCTGGGACTTGGTTCTTGCTCGCATCCATGGCGGGGTGATCACCTGTATGCATGCCGCCAAGCATTATGGATACCCACGCCTGCGGCGGTGGGTGCCGGTGCATTTGGCGTTTCCTCGCGGCAGAACGGTGCCTTCGCTCAAGGGCGAGGTGCTGCATGCTGAAGGCTCCTTTCAGCCGCCTCCCCTGACTCGGTTCCCGGTTGCGCCAGTGCCGCTCATGCTGGCGCGCTACCTGCGCTGCGATCCCAGCCGCGAAGCACCACTTATGGCCTGCGACGCCGCCCTTCACCAGGGACATGCCAACATCGAGACCATCGCGGCGCTGCTGCGGGGTCCGGGGTCCCGGCAGGCGCTACGGCGGCTGGCGCTGGCCAGCCCGCGGGCGCGCTCCCCACTAGAGACTCTGGCTCGCTTGCAGTTGTACGATGCTGGGATCCCTTTCGAGGATGGTGTGGTTATTCCGCATGTGGGCGAGGTAGACCTACTGGTTGACGGCCGTCTGGTTATGGAACTGGACGGTTACACCTACCACGAGGACGACTTTCAGTTCGCCAAGGATCGCACCCGCGATCGGGAACTGGTCCGACAGGGGTATCGGGTTGCTCGTTTTACCCGCAAGGACGTCCACCTTGGGAAGGTAGGCGCGGAGGTTCGGAGTCTGCTGGCCGCATGCGCCGATCTGCTCGGCCGCCCGCACATGGCTGACGGTCCTATGGCTGTCAAAAATGATGACAAACGGGGAAGTCGACGTCCGCAACGCTCTTGAAAATGGCGAAATCATGCGGTTGCCGAGCCTGTGTGTGCGAACACACGAGACGTTTGTCATCGATTTTGACACCCGGGCCGGACCGCCTTGTGTCATGACACCTGGGCGGCTAGCGTGGTTCCATGACTGCTGCCAACCGCGCCCTGATCATCGTCGACGTCCAGTCGACCTTCTGTGAGGGCGGCGCCCTGCCGGTATTCGGCGGGAACGCGGTGGCTGAGCGGGTGGCCGCCTACGCCGCCGCTCACCGCGGCGACTACGACCTGGTGGTTACAACTCAGGACTGGCATATCGATCCCGGCGACCATTTCTCCGAGAGCCCCGATTTTGTGGACACCTGGCCCCCGCACGGCGTCGCCGGCACCGAGGAGGCCGAACTGCACCCCGTTCTGGCGCAGCTGTCCGTGGACGTGAGTATCAAGAAGGGCCAGTACGCCCCCGCTTACTCCGGTTTCGAGGGTGTGGATGCCTCCGGTGCGGGCCTGCACGAACTCTTGCGAGTTCACGGCATTGAGGCTCTGGACGTGGTTGGTCTCGCGGAGTCCCACTGCGTTAAGGAGACGGCGCTTGACGGGGTGCGTGCCGGCTATCGCGTGCGCGTCCTTACTGATCTGACCGCTCCCGTCAGCCCGGAGCAGGGCGAGGCGGCCCGCGCTGCCTTGGCGGAGGCGGGCGTCGAGTTGGTTCCCTCCGCCTAGTGTCCCAACTGGGCGTGCCATGTGCACCAGATGTCGAAGCGCTCGATCGGGGCATGCAGACGCCGCGTCCTGAGGTGTCTACCACGGCACTTGACCGCCGATCTCGGCACGTAACTTCTACCGACCTCGGTGATGGGGCGGGACGGATCGCCGCGAGGCGGCTACGCTGGAGCCGTGAAGATCCTGCTGCTGGGGTCCGGCGCGCGCGAGCACGCCCTGGCCCGCGCCCTCACTTCCGACCCCGCCACCACCGAACTCGTCGTCGCCCCCGGCAACCCCGGGACGGCCGACATCGCCACCAACATCAAGATCGACCCGACCTCCCCGGAAGAAGTCGTCGACCTGGCCACCCAGATGACCGCCGACCTGGTCGTCGTCGGCCCGGAGGCTCCGCTCGTCGCCGGGGTCGCCGACGCCGTCCGCGACGCCGGCATCCCCGTCTTCGGGCCCGGAGCCGAGGCCGCCCAGCTGGAGGGCTCGAAGTCCTTCGCCAAGCGTGTCATGGCGTCGGCCGGCGTGCCCACCGCCGACTCCGTCACCTGCACCACCGAGGCCGAGCTGAACACCGCCCTGCGCAACTACGGCGCGCCCTACGTGGTCAAGGATGACGGGCTCGCTGCCGGCAAGGGCGTGGTGGTCACCTCCGACCTCGAGGCCGCCCTCGCCCACGGGCGCACCTGCCTGGCGAAGGAGAGCGGGGCCGTCGTCGTCGAGGACTACCTCAACGGCCCGGAGGTCTCCCTATTCTGCATCTGCGACGGCGCCACCGTCCGCCCGCTCGCCCCCGCCCAGGACTTCAAGCGGCTCGGTGATGGCGATGTCGGCCCCAACACCGGCGGCATGGGCGCCTACACGCCGCTGACCTGGGCGCCTGCCGACCTGACCGACCAGGTGCTGCGCGAGGTCGCCCAGCCGGTGGTGGACGAGATGGCCCGCCGCGGCACCGCCTTCATCGGCCTGCTCTACTGCGGCCTGGCCCTGACCGACAAGGGTCTGCGCGTAGTCGAGTTCAACGTCCGCTTCGGCGACCCCGAGACCCAGGCCGTCCTGGCGCGCCTGGACTCCTCCCTGGCCGAACTGCTGCTGGCCGCCGCCACCGGCCGCCTGGCCGAGATCCCCGCCCTGCGCTGGTCGGAGCAGGCCGCCGTCGACGTCGTCCTGGCCGCCCCCGGCTACCCCGGCACCGTCACCACCGGCGGCCTGATCACCGGCATCCCCGACGCCGAAGCCCTGGATGGCGTGCACGTCCTGCACGCCGGCACCGCCCGCGACGACGACGGCAACCTGGTCGCCGCCGGCGGGCGGGTGCTGTCCGTGGTCGCCCTGGGGGACACGGTCGTCGAAGCCCGCGCCCACGCCTACGAGGCCATCGGCAAGATCCACCTCGACGGCGCCCAGTACCGCACCGACATCGCCGCCGGCCGCTGAGTCGGCGCTGCTGGAGTGCCCATCGCCGTCGGCTCGGCGCGGTGGCAGGATGGGGCCATGAGCGAGACCAGCAAGCCTGATGCCCCCGCCGCCGAGCCCGGCGCGGGAGTGCCGCCGTCGGCCCCCGCCCTGCCCGGCTGGGAGCACGTCTCCTCCGGCAAGGTGCGCGACGTCTACGCCCCCGCCGACGCCGGCCCCTGGGCCGGGCGGGACGTACTCCTGCTGGTCGCCTCCGACCGCATCAGCGCCTACGACCACATCCTGTCCACGCCGGTGCCGGACAAGGGCAAGGTGCTCACCGCGCTGTCCGTGTGGTGGCTGAACCAGCTCGTCGACATCGTGCCCGGCCACCTGGTCAGCCTGGACGTGCCCGCGGCGGTCGCGGGCCGCGCCATGATCTGCCGCCGCCTAAACATGTACCCGGTCGAATGCGTCGCCCGCGGCTACCTCACCGGCTCCGGCCTGGCCGAGTACCGCGCCTCCGGCACCGTCTGCGGCCTGCCCCTGCCGGACGGCCTCACCGAGGCCTCCCGCTTGCCGGAGCCGATCTTCACCCCTGCCGCCAAGGCCGAACTCGGCGAGCATGACGAGAACGTGTCGTTTGAGCGTGTGGTGGAGATGGTCGGCCGCGAGGCGGCCGAGACGCTGCGCGAGATCACTCTCGCCCTGTACACCCGCGCCGCCGACGTCGCCCGCGAACGCGGCATCATCCTGGCCGACACCAAGTTCGAATTCGGCCAGGACCCCGCCACCGGCGCTCTGACCCTGGGCGACGAGGTCCTCACCCCCGACTCCTCCCGCTTCTGGCCCGCCGACGCCTGGACGCCGGGCCGCCCCACCCCCTCTTTCGACAAGCAGTACGTGCGCGACTGGCTCACCTCGCCCGCCTCCGGCTGGGACCGCCGCTCGGGCGAGGCTCCGCCTGCCCTGCCCGACGACGTCGTGCAGCGCACCCGGCAGCGGTACCTGGAGGCCTACGAGCGCCTGACCGGCAGCCGGCTGGAGCCGATCGCATGAGCGCGCCTCTGAGCCCCGACCCCGCCTCCGACCTCCCCGGCACGACTCGCAGCTTCCGGCCGGGACCGGGATTCGTGATCGTCCTGGTAGGTATTGGCATCGTGCTGCTGCTCGCCCTGGTCGCTGCGGCCGCCGGCGCCTTCGGCGCCTCCGGGCTGTCCGCCATCCTCGGTGGGGTGGCGCTGATAATGGTCGGCATCGGGCTGCTGGCACTGCTGCGGGTACCGGCCCGCTCCCTGGTCGTCAACGCCCCCCGGCTGCGGCTGGAGCGCAACCGGGCCAGGCTCGCCCGGCGCAGACGGGGCGGGGCGGCGCGCGGCGCCGGTGGATCGGCGCGGCCGGACGAGGCCAATGCTCCACTGACGGTGCCCGGCACCGACCTGATCATCCCGGACTCTTCCGGGCGGCGGGAGCTGACCACACTCGACGTCGTCACCGGGCCGCTGACCACCGCGCTGGCCACCACCGGCGCGGGCCGCAAGGCAGACGAACTGCTGGCCGGCACCGGAGTCGGCGAGACCCTGATCCGGGTGCTCCAGCTGCTGGCGGGCACGCTCGGATTCCTGCTCCTCGCCCTCGGACTGGCCTCCATCCTCGGGCAGGTGATCGCATGACACCGCCCATGCGCGACCGCCGCAGGGAGGAGGAACGCGGCCCCGTCGACTGGGGTACCGGAGCGCGCGCAGCGGCCTACGCCGCGGGCCGGACGGACCGCGGCCGCGCGGACGAAGAGCTACGGGCGGAGCCCGACGTCGACTGGGGCTCACCGGCGGACCCGCGTGAGACGCCCCGTGCTCGGCGCAGGCAAACCGGTACCGACTGGGGTGTGGGCCGCACGGCGGCTCCGGCCGTTTCCGGGACGCCGGGGCACACTCCCTGGCCGCAGGCGGTGCGGCGCCAACGCCTGGCGGGTGTGCTGTTCGCCGTGGTGGGGCTGGGCCTGGCCACCTGGTCGGCGATGCGTCTGGCCACCAACGCCGAGGCGGGACACCCGTGGCTGCCGCCGTGGCTGGTGGTGGTGCTCGGCGGCGCCGGACTGGTGTCGGCCGCCGGCTACCTGGCCTGGGCCGGCGGCACCGCCGTGCGCCATGAGGCCGAGCGGTGGGAGCCCACGATCCTGGACGCCGCGGCCGGCCTGACCACTGGCACGGTCGACGCTGCCGACCCGCATCACCTCCTGGCGGCCGCCGGCGCGTCAGTTGCTGCGCTGCCGTCGGGACGGCGGGAACCGGGTGCGCCCGGCGGCTGGGGCAGTGTGCGTGTGGATTCCGGGCCCAAGCCGGTGATGGGTACCTCCACCGTGGACCAGTCCGTGCACGCCCCGGCAGGTGTGGCCGGAGCCGTCGGCGGCTTCATGCTTGCCGCCGCGGTGGTTTGCGCCGTCCTGGCGCCCGTGTTGGGGACCGCATGGCTGCTGGGCACACTGGCCCTGGCCATCGGTGGGATTCTGGCCGTCCGACTGGCCGGCGACTGGCTCGGCACGATCTAATCGCCGAGATCGGTAGAACTTACGTGCCGAGATCGGTAGAACTTACGTGCCGAGATCGGTAGAAGTTGCGGGCGAATCCGATTCATGGGGCGCGGCCGGGTAGGCTGGGCGCGGACCCGCTCCCGCCCGACCGCATCAGGAGGACCGATGGGACGCATCGTCGTCGAGGTCATGCCCAAGCCCGAGATCCTTGACCCGCAGGGCAAGGCTGTCATGGGCAACCTCCCCCGCCTGGGATTCGAACAGTTCACCGGTGTACGTCAAGGGCGCCGCTTCGAACTCACGGTTGACGGTCCCGTCACCGACGCCCACCTGGCCGCCGCCGCCGAGGCCGCCGAGAAGCTTCTGTCCAACCCGATCATCGAGGACGTCGTCTCCGTCATCGCCGACCCGGCCGACGGCGCGGACGCCGCGCCGAACCCCGAGGAGGCCTGAGTGACCCGCATCGGCGTCATCACCTTCCCCGGCACGCTCGACGACGTCGACGCCGCCCGCGCAGTCCGGCTCGCCGGCGCCGAACCCGTCTCCCTGTGGCACAAGGACGCCGACATCCACGGCGTGGACGCCGTGGTGGTCCCGGGCGGCTTCTCCTACGGCGACTACCTGCGCTGCGGCGCAATCGCCCGCTTCGCACCCGTCATGGACGAGGTCATCGCGGCCGCCGGGCGGGGCATGCCCGTGCTCGGCATCTGCAACGGCTTCCAGATCCTCACCGAGGCGCACCTGCTGCCCGGCGCGCTGATCCGCAACGACCACCAGAAGTTCATCTGCCGTGAGCAGCGCCTGCGCGTGGAATCCACAACCACCGCCTGGACCAACCTGTTCGAGGAGGGGGAGGAGATCGTCATTCCGCTGAAGAACGGCGAGGGCAACTTCATCGCCTCACCCGCCGAGCTGGACCGCCTGGAGGGCGAGGGACTCGTCGTCTTCCGCTACCTGGGCAACCCCAATGGTTCGGCCAGGGACATCGCCGGCGTGCGCAACGCGCGCGGCAACGTCGTCGGACTCATGCCGCACCCCGAGCACGCCGTCGAGCCCGGCTTCGGTCCGGACTCCGCCGCGGGGGTGCGCCAGGGCGTGGACGGCCTGCGCCTGTTCCAGTCCGCCATCAGCGCGCTGGTCGGTGCCTGAGGTCGGGGCTGGGCGAGGAGGTCGGCGGCCGCGGATCGGTGGAGGCGGATTTCTCAGCCGTCGCCCGGGCGGCTCACTCGGGCAACCAGGGCGCGCGTGAACTCTTAGACGAATCGGGCCGCGCCTTGGCCGCAGCGATCCGTTCCGTAGTCAATGTATTGGACAACAACACCGTCATTCTCACCGGCCCCAGCGCTGCCGTGGCCGGAGCGGTGTATCTGCCGGTCATTGAGCGTGAAGTGCGGATGCGTTACGCGGCGCAATCCACGCGCCCGGTGTCGGTCAGGCTCTCCCGGAACCGCGGTACCGCAGCGGCACTGGGGGCCGCTGCCATGGTTCTCGATTCCACGGTCCGGTCCCTGTAGGCGGCGTCCGCGTCGGCGGGTGCTGCCGGGGCTTAAGGACGTTGCGGATAACGCGGCTGTTCATTCTTGCTCTCATCCCCATTGCCTGTGGATAACTTCTTGTGTCCCCACAGGGGGTGTGTGCGATTTCGCGGGCTTGCACCGACGGCAGTGGTGCTGCGCCGCGTCATGCCACAGGTGCGACGAAAACGCGCTCTGGCGTGAATGCGCTGACAGTCCGATGCTTAGCGTGACGTTACAAAACCGCATGATTGCAGCGATTTGACCGCGTGGATGTCAGTGCTGTACTGGGATTGTGAGGGTGCCTGTTCGGTGCTGCTGACGCGGATTGCGACGGCACGAGGAGCGGCCCGAGCCGCTGCCCACAGGGTGAGTGGCGCAATCGTCCCGGTCTCCGGGTCTGTGCACAAAGCTGTGGATAAAATCTGTGGATAACCTCGTGGTCGCTTCGCGGGCGGTCACTCCAGGGCGTGGGCGATGGCGTCTACCAGATCCAGTAGGTGTCGGTCGGGCAGGAACTCCCGACGCACCGACTCGTGCGCCGCCAGCCCCATTTCGCTCGCACGCTCGGGGAAGCGCAGCACGTCGGCTACCGCCTGCGCCCAGGCCGCGCCGTCGGCGGGGTCCACCAGTACGCCGTCGACGCCGTCGTCGATCTGATCCTGAATGCCGCCTACGGCAGAGGCGACCACGGGCGCCTTCTTCCACATCGCCTCGGCGACCGGCAGCCCGAAGGCCTCCACCAGCGAGCGCTGCGTGACCACATCGGCCACGCGCTGGACGGCGTTGACCACGGTGGCGTTGACGTCCCGGTCGTGCATGGGCACGGCCGCGATATGCACGCGCGCCGCAACCGACTCCGGCAGCAGGTCCCAGCGGTCCAGCACCTCGCCCAGCACTGCTGCGGATTCGGGGTCGCGCTCGGGATCCGGGTCGGGGCCCACCAGCAGCAGGTGCGCATCGGGGGGTAGTGCCGCAATATTGGCGGCGAAGGCGTCGATCAGCTCCTTGCCGCCCTTGAGCCGGTCCCACCGGGACACCTGAGTGATCACACGCACCCCCTGCGGCACCGGCAGTCCCGCACCAGCCAACGACGGCAGTTCGCGAATCGCGTCGGGGCGCCCGTCCTCGTGTACAAGGGCGACCGCATCGAAGGGTGGCTCACCGGCGAACACTCCGGCCAGCCGCGCCACCGACCAGGCCTCGTCCAGGTCCAGTACCCGGTTCTTGGGGGAGTCGGGGTTGATTGAGGGGGCGATCACCGTGCACCGCTCCGGCTCCACGAAGGGAGGCCGGTAGTTCGGGCGGGAAACGACTACGAGGTCGGCCTCCTCCAGGTAGCGGTCCAGGAATGCCCAGGCGCGTTGGCCGGTGTCTCCCGTGTCCTGCGCGCCCAGGTGGCAGCGCCAGATGACGGTTGCGCCGGCCGCCTTGAGTGCCTTGGCCAGTCCGGCCGTGGGCGGGTCGTGGAGGATGACGACGTCGCCGTCGCGAATATCGTCGATCACGTTCTCTGCATTGGAGGCGATCACGTGCTCGTAGATGTCGCGCTGTTTCTCGCCGAGCTTGCCGCCGTCTCCGCGGTCGCCGTGGATGCCGGCGTGCAGGCGGGCGGAGATGGTGGTGAACTCCCGCGGCGCGTCGAGCACCAGCCACCGGGCGTCCACGCCGATGTCCAGTGCGTAACCGACCAGTGGGGCGACGATCTCCGCGGGGCCCGACGCCGCCGCGGACGTCGGAGTGATCGTCCAGACGGTGCGTCCTTCCAGTAGGGTGCGGGCGGCGGCGACGCCGTCGCGCAGGCGCCGCGTGGCGACCTCGTCAAGGTGGCTCTCGAGGTCCGACAGCGGGAGGGGGGCGACGTCGATAGTTCTCATGGGGTGATCTTGCCTCAATGTCGTGTGATGCGAGGCACTTTCGACGGCGTGCCGTGCGTATCGGAGCATTAATAAACCCACAGTCGCGCCGGCCAACTTGCATCGATGTGCCGTCATGCGACAAGCTGGCGTAGAACCGAATTACCGGTATGAGGCGTGTCCGCGCCGCGGACCACATCGATATCACGTATTGGAGACTCATTCATGGCCCAGACCCCACCTCCCAGCCAGCCGCCGCAGCCCCCGGCCTACGGCGGTCAGCAGCAGGCTTACACCAACAGCCAGCCCGGTTACGGTGCGCCGGCACACGGCGCCCCCTACGGTCAGGGTGGATACGTCGAGCCCAAGTCGAAGGTGGCGGCGGCGCTGCTGGCCTTCTTCTTCGGCTTCTTCGGTATCCACAACTTCTACCGCGGCCAGACCCGCAACGGTGTCATCCACCTGTGCCTCATCGGTGCGGCGATCGTGCTCATCTTCATTGGCGCGATCTCGGCGGCGGGCAGTATCGACTCGACCACCGGGGAGATCAACGACGCCGGCGCCGCCGGGTTCGGTTTGTTCGCGCTCCTGGGGTGGCTGCTCGCTGCCGGTAACAACATCTGGGCCTTCGTCGAGTTCATCATGATCCTGGTGTCCAACGACGGCAGCCTTCGCTGAGTACCTCCCGGTCCGATCGCCGCTTCGACCGCCGGTGGGCGCGGTATGTACGCCTGCCCGGCCGGTGGGACGGGCGGCAGCTGTAAAGCAGGCGTGGCGGGCGTGTGGGCCCGCCACGCCTGCCGTGTTGTTCAGGTCTCTTGAAAGGGCATCGGTCTTGACTCAGATCCCCACTAATCCTGACCCCGAGTGGCCGCATGCGGCCGACTACATGCAGTCCGCCGACGCAGGCTCACAGCAACCCGAGAGTGGATACGGGAAGCCTGCTGGCACCGGTTACGGACAGACTGCGGGGACGCCCCCGGTGCACGGCTTCCAACAGCAGGGTTATGCCAGCAGTCAGCAGGCGTATGGCCGACCGGGGGCCTACGGTGCGGCCCCGTATGCGGTGCCCTATGGGCAGGCGAGCTATGCGCCGCCCAAGTCGAAGGTGGCTGCAGCCCTGCTGGCCTTCTTCCTGGGCGGCCTGGGCATCCACAACTTCTACCGCGGCCAGACCCGCAATGGCATCATCCACCTGTGCCTTGCCCTGGCGGTGATTGTACTGTTCTTCGTCGGCTTGGTGATCGGATTGACTAACGTGGATCCGGTCACCGGCGATATTGCTGATAGCGCGACTCCTGGATTCGTTGCGAGTACTCTGGCGGCTTGGCTCGTCGCCACGGGCAACCGCATCTGGGCCTTCATTGAGTTCATCATGATTCTGGTCTCCAAGGACGGCAGTCTCCGGTGAGGGTGCCCCTTCGGTATTGTTCCCCGCAGCTGTGCTTCATGGCCGTGCCGAACGGCTGCCGCTGATGACGGTCTGCGATGGCCGCCTCCTAACGGCCGCAGCGCGTCATCTCACCGAGGGCGGCGGCGGCCTCGGAGTTGGTGGCGCGGGCGCGCGCAATTTGCCCCATTCGCGCCAGCTGTACGGCGGTGTTCAACCTGGTGAACACGAGCGTCGTCGTCGGGATCAGGGCCGTGGACGAGGCTGAGCATTACAAGCTGCTGTCGGTACGAGCCCTATTCGATGAGATCGTTCCCTCCGGGCCGTTCACGCCCCACATCACCGTGGCCTACTACCGTCCGGCGGCGCCGACGCCGTTGGCGCCCGGCGCACTGCGTACCGTGCTCGGGGATCTCACCGCACGGATTAAGGGCAAGCCCGTCGTGCTTGCACCCGAGCGCCTGCACGCCCTGCACTTCGACTCAATGAGGAACTACTGGGCCGCTGAGTCGTAGCAGCCGGTGCTATCGCAGTCCAGATCGCGATGCTTCATGCGCACCGCAACCGCGACGCCGGTATCCTGGGTCGCCAGGACAGCACCATCCGCCGGAGGGTGTGATGTGGCGGGTCGGGGTGTGATGCGGCGTCTGGCCGCGGGGCTGGAGTACACGAGTTGACCTCGCAGACACGACTTCGGTCCGAGCACACGTGTTTTTGGAGGTTTGCAGGTGTCTAGCACGTGCAAACCTCCAAAACACGTGTCGATGGCGCCAACACGTGTTCATGACGTCCCCGGCACGCCCACACCACCG
>NZ_JAUMUL010000039.1 GCF_030530635.1 Actinomyces sp. | reverse complement strand
CCGTGCGGCGGGTGAGACGGACCCCGATGACGCCGCGGACCGGGCCGTGGAGGCCCACGCCTCGGACCTCAACCCCGTGGCCGTGCTCATCAACAAGGCCCTCATCGAGATCCCGCCGCGGTTCGCCGGCCGCGCCCCGGTCTTCCCCGGCGCCGACGACGGCACGCGCACCTGGCCCGGCGCGCACGGCCTGGCCGAGGACGTGCGCCGTTACGGGGAGTGGATGCGCGAGGAGGCCTGGAGGCGCATCGGTCACCTCTACCCGCGGGCCGAGCTGCCCGACGGAACGAAGGCCACCGTCATCGCCTGGATCTGGGCGCGCACGGTCACCTGCCCGAATCCCGCCTGCGGCATTGAGACGCCGCTCGTGTCGAAGTGGTGGCTCGGCAAGAAGAAGGGCAAGGAGGCCTACATCGTCCCCACGGTCGTCGGCGACCACGTCGAGTACTCCATCGGCCACGACCCCGCACAGGCGCCGATGAAGGACGGCACTGTCAATCGAACCGGTGCCCGTTGCATTGCCTGTGAAAGCCATATCGACTTCGGGTATCTTCGCTCGGAAGCCCAGGAAAGTCGCATGGGAGCCGAGTTGATGGCCATTGTTGCCGAAGGACATAACTCGCGCACGTACTTGGCGCCCGATGAGGACCACGTTGCCGCGTCGCTTCAGGCGGTCCCGTCAGGCGTTCCGGTGGGTGATCTGCCCGAGTCGGCATTGGGGTTCCGAGTGCAGGCTTATGGCATGTTGAAGTATTCTGACCTGTTCACTGCGCGGCAGTTGACGGCGTTGACGACGTTCTCGGACCTGGTGGGGGAGGCGCGCGAGCGGGTGCTCCGCGACGCGCTCGCCGCCGGAATGGAGGAGGGCGATCGCCTCGAGGCCGGCGGCACCGGTGCGGCCGCCTATGCCGACGCCGTTGCGACATACTTGGGGCTGGCTGATAGTCGACAGGCTGACAGGTCATCGTCGCTCTCGACATGGCAGTCGATTGGTGAGAAGGTTCGCAATGTGTTCGCTAGGCAAGCGATAGCGATGGCGTGGGACTATGTGGATGTTAATCCGTTTTCCACATCATCCGGTAATTTCGGCTCGCAAGTAGAATGGGTTGCGAACGTGATTGATTACTTGCCAACTGCGACGTCTAATGGAGTGGTCGGCCAAAGTAATGCCGTTGCGTGTCTATATGAGGGCATGGTCGTCTCCACCGACCCGCCCTACTACGACAACATCGGCTACTCGGACCTGTCGGACTTCTTCTACGTGTGGCTGCGCCGATCCCTGAAGGACGTCCACCCCTCGCTGTTCTCCACCATGCTCGTGCCCAAGGCGGAGGAACTCGTCGCCAACCCCTACCGGCACGGTGGCAAGGACGGGGCGAAGGACTTCTTCGAGGACGGCTTCCGCACCGTCTTCGCCCGCGTCCGCGAGGGCGCCAACCCGGACTATCCGATGACGGTCTACTACGCCTTCAAACAGTCCGAGACCACCGCCGACGGCCGCATCTCCACCGGCTGGTCCACCATCCTGGAGGGTATGAGCCGGTCCGGCTGGACCATCACCGCCACCTGGCCCATGCGCTCCGAGCGCACTGGGCGGATGAGGGACATCGGCTCCAACGCCCTCGCCTCCTCCATCGTCCTCGTCCTGCGACCGCGCCCCGAGGACGCCCCCATGACCGACCGCCGCAGCCTCATGCGTGAACTGCGCAGGACCCTGCCCGACGCGGTCGAGACCCTGCGCAGCGGCGGCATCGCCCCCGTCGACCTCGCCCAGGCGGCCATCGGCCCCGGCATGAGCGTCTTCTCCCGCTACGCCCGCGTCATCGGCCCCGACGGCACCGACATGACCGTCTCCGAGGCCCTCGCCCAGATCAACACCGTGCTCGACGAGGTCCTCAGCGAACAGGAGGGCGACCTTGACGCCGACACCCGCTGGTGCCTGACCTGGTACGACGCCCACGGCTTCACCGAGGGCCCCTACGGGGAGGCCGAGACCCTCGCCTCCGCCCGCAACGCCTCCATCGACGCCCTCAAGCGCTCCGGCATCCTCAACTCCGGCGGCGGCCGCGTCTGCCTCATCGCGCCGTCCGACCTGCCCGACGACTACGACCCCCGCACCGACGACCGCATCTCCCACTGGGAGGTCGTCCTCCACCTCGCCCGCGTCCTGAACACGCGCGGCATCGACGAGGCCGGAAGAATCCTAGCCGGCGCCGTGCAACGCGGCCTGGAGGCGGACATCCTCCAGTCCCTCGCATACCGCCTCTACTCCCTCGCCGAACGCCACGGCTGGACCGAGGCCGGCCTCCTGTTCAACGCCCTGGGCGGCTCCTGGCCCGAGATCGCCGTCGCCGCCCGCGCCGGAGCGGCCGGCGGCCAGGACGTCCAGACCGCACTCGACCTCGACACCCCGGAGGACCACTGACATGCCCGCCCCATCCAATCGCGCCCGAGTCGGCCGGGCCATAGAGATCGTCGCCGACGCCCTGGAGCCCTGGATCAACGGCGTCGTCTCCCCGAAACTCCCCCCGGGCGTCGCCTGGACCGACCTGCTGGCCCAGAAGGACGGCCGCACGGACAGGACCTACAGCCCCTCCGACCTCCAGTGCCAGCTGCGGCTCATCACCGAGCGCATGGGAAACATGGGCTTCGTCGTCAGCGGCGTGCTGTCTCGCGGCGAGCAGAACCTCGCCGGCGAACTGCGCGACATCCGCAACAACTGGGCCCACAACAATCCCTTCAGCACCGATGACACCTACCGCGCCCTCGACACCGCGGAGCGCCTGCTGCGGGCCATCAACGCCCCCGCGGAGGCGGACCAGATCCGCAGGATGAAGCAGGACAGCCTGCGCCACGCATACGACGCCGCCACCAGGCGCGACACCCGCGCCACCGCCGTCGCCATGCCCGACCTGGGGGAGAAGGGCCTCGACCCCTGGCGGGACGTCGTCCGCCCGCATCCCGACATCGTCTCCGGCGACTACGGCCAGGCCGAGTACGCCGCCGACCTGCACCAGGTGGCCCACGGCCAGGGGTCCGAGGAGTACGTCGAACCCGTCCGCTTCTTCGAACGCACCTACCTCACCCAGGGCCTCAAGACCCTGCTGAGAATGACCGCCCGGCGGCTGTCCAAGGATCCCAACGCCCAGGCCGTCGTGAACCTCCAGACCACCTTCGGCGGTGGCAAGACCCACTCCATGCTGGCCGCCTGGCACCTCGCCGGCGGAACACCACTCGAACAGCTCCCCCAGGACGTGCAGGAACTGCTCTCCGGCACCCCGATTCCCAAGGGCGTGAGCCGCGTCGCCATCGTCGGCAACGAGATCTCCCCCGGACAGCCCACCAGGAAGCCCGACGGCACCGTCGTACACACCCTGTGGGGTGAACTCGCCTGGCAGCTCGGCGGCGCCGAGGGCTACGCGCTGGTCGAACAGGCCGACCGCACCGGCACCAACCCCGGCGCCGCACTGCGCACCCTCATTTCCGACCACGCCCCCGCCCTGATCCTCATCGACGAATGGGTCGCCTACGCGCGCGGGCTCTACGGACGCGAGGGCCTGGCCGGAGGCAGCTTCGACACACAGTTCACCTTCGCCCAGGAACTCACCGCCGCCGTCCAGGGCGTACCCGGGGCCCTCCTGCTCGTCTCCATCCCCGCCTCCGACATCCGCGAGGACGGCACCGTCACCCGCGCCTCCGAACTGGAGATCGGCGGCGACGGCGGACGCGAGGCCCTCCAGCGGCTCCAGCACGTCGTCGCCCGCGTCGCCCACAACTGGAGCCCCGCATCCTCCGGCGAGAGCTTTGAGATCGTGCGCCGTCGCCTGTTCACAGACCTGGACGCCGACGGCATCCGCAAACGCGACGCCACCGTCAAGCGATTCGTCGAGTACTACCGGGGACAGCGCGGCGAACTGCCCCCCGAGACCTTCCAACCCGACTACGAGCGGCGGTTGCGCGACTCCTACCCCATCCACCCCGAACTGTTCGACCGGCTCTACGGCGACTGGTCCTCACTGGAGCGGTTCCAGCGCACCCGCGGCGTCCTGCGCCTCATGAGCGCCGTGGTCCACTCCCTGGCCCAGGCCGGCGACGACGCCCCGCTCATCATGCCCGGCTCCATCCCCTTCGACGACGCCGCCGTGCGCGACGAGATCGCCGGCTACCTCGACGACGCCTGGCGCACCATCATCGAGACCGACGTCGACGGCGAGAACGCCACCCCCCTGGGCGTCGACCGCGACCGGCAGCTGTTCGGAAAGCGGGCACTGACCCGCCGCATCGCCCGCACACTCTTCCTCGGCTCCGCGGCCACCCTCGACACCGCCCACAAGGGCATCGACAGGCAGCGCATCTTCCTCGGCGTCGCCATGCCCGGGGACACGCTCGGCAACTTCGGCTCCGCCCTGCAACTGCTCACCGACCGCGCCACCTACGTCTACACCCAGGGGACCCGCAGCTGGTACGACCGGCAGCCCTCGCTCAATCGCATGGTCACCGACCGGGCCGGACTCATCGACGCCGCAGACGTGGCTGGAGCCGCCGTCTCCGTGCTCCGTGGAATCGCGGTCGCCGGCCGGGCGCCGGAGTTCGCCGACGTCATAGTCGCCCCGACATCCACGGGGGACGTGCCCGACGCGCAGGAGGCGACCCTGGTCATCCTCGGACCCGCCCACACCGTCGTCCCGAGGAACGGCAGAGGCTCCCAGCCGGCCGGGCCCGGCCGGGACTTCACCGAGGAGCTCCTGCGCAACCGCGGATCCGCCCCCCGCAGCAACGTCAACGCCCTGATCGCCGTCGCCCCCGAAGGGGGACGCTGGGCGGACGCCGAGCAGGCGCTCCGCATCCACATGGCATGGTCGCAGATGGCCGAGGAGACCTCGATCCGCGACCACGACCTCACGGTCAGCCAGGCCGACCAGGCGCGGCGCAAGGCCCAGGAGACCCGGGGCGCCGCGGAACGCGCCGTCGCGGCCGCATGGATCTGGGCCCTCTATCCGGTCCAGGACGACGGCTCCCGCCCGCCCGAGATCGAGGCGCTCAAAATCGAGGGCGAGGAGCAGCGGATCGCCGTCCGGGCCGGGACCAGGCTCGGACGGCAGGACCTCATCCTCACCGCCCTCACCCCGACCGCCATCGCACTGGTGCTCCAGGGCCCGAACCTGCGCGGCAGGTGGAACGAGGGGAGGATCGCCGTCGGCGAGCTGTGGTCCTACTTCACCCGGTACCCCTACATGCCGCGCCTGCGGGACAAACGGGTACTGCTGGACGCCGTCGCCTCCGTCATGAACGACATCGGCTGGGAGAGCGTCGGATTCGCGCTCGCCGCCGACTACGACGCCTCCCACGGCGACTTCATCGACCTGCGCCTCCCGCTCGAGGACGAGGCGCCGCGGATCACCGACACCACTCTCCTCGTCTCGCCCACGCTCGCCCGCGCCCAGCGCGGCCGCGAGGAGGAGCGGGCCGGCGCGGAGGACACCACCGAGGTCGCGTCCGCCGAGACCGACTCCGGCACGGCGGTACGGCGCGTCACGACCGGTGCCGCCGCTCCGCGAGGCGGTGGGGCGGCGACCTCCCCCGCCGTGGAGCCCCGCGTGGCCAACGCCAGGTTCAAGGGCGTGGCCGAGATCGACCCCGGAAGGGACGTCGCCGCGCAACTCGCGCAACTCGCCGAGGAGGTGATCGCCCACCTGCAGGCGGGCGACGCGGACGCCCTCAGCATCGAGGTGGACATCGAGGCCAGTCGCTACAACGGATTCAACGCCGACACCGTGCGCACGGTCACCGAGAACGCGCGTACGCTCGGCATCAAGCCGGGACGATTCACGGAGGAGTGATATGGAGGCCATCACCGCCGTCTCATCGAGGACCGTCCCGCCGGATCCGTCGATCGCCGACGCCCTGGGAACCCACCACGAACTCCCCACGGCGCTCGCCGATCTCGTGGACAACTCCATCGACGCCGACGCCGCCAACGTGCGCATCCGCATCCTCACCGAGGACGACTTCGTCACCGGTCTGCTCGTCATCGATGACGGCCGCGGCATGGACGACCCCGGCATCGACGCGGCCATGGCACTGTCCCGGCGCCGCGACTACGGGGACACGGACCTCGGACACTACGGACTCGGACTGAAGGCGGCCTCCCTCAGTCAGACCGACACCCTCGACGTCTACTCCCGCGCCATCGGCGGCGTGCCCGTGGGGCGTCGCATCACCAAGGACGAGCCGACCCGCGTGCACACGCTCGACCCCGCACAGGTCGGCCGGGTCCTCGACGGCCCACTGGTACGCACGGGCGGCGGCGCACCCGTGACCGGGACGGCCGTCCACTGGACCGGATTCCACAACGCCCTCACCTCCCCGGACCGGGACGAGCGGCGCTCCTGGATCAGCGGACTCGTAGAGGACGTCCGCGACTACCTCGGACTCGTGTTCCACCGGATCATCGCTCGCGGCGCGGTCGAGATCACCGTCGACGAGTACGACCCCGAATCGGCGCAGGCCGGCCCCGCGCGCAAGGTGCGGGCGCTGGACCCGCTCGCCCTCGGCATCACCGCCGTGCACCCGCACCGGCTCGCGGGAGAGGTGGGCCGAATCCCCTTCGAGTTCACCGCCGTCATCCTCACCGACGGCGCCCTGAACGCTCCCGGAGTGACGGCGTCGCAGCGGCTGTCCTCGGCGGAGGGCGGGCAGGGCCTGTACGTCTACCGCAACGACCGCCTGCTGCAACTCGGCGGCTGGAACTCGCTCACCGAGGGCGGAAGGGACTACGAGAACCTGCGCATCGGCATCAACGTAGGCGATGCCCTGTTGGACGTGGTCCGCATCAACCCCGAGAAGTCCGGCGTAGTCCTGGAGCCGGAGATGCGCCGGGCCGTTCACGACGCAGTGGGCGAGGAGGTCGGCACGTTCTCGGATCTGCTGGCCTCAGCGCGCAACACCGCCGTGGCGGGCCGCAGGCGGGAGAGGCGCCCGATCAGGCTGGTCGAGCCCACCAGAGGCCTCGATCGGGACGTGTACGACGCCATCGGGGACTCCGTCGAATTCGCCGAGGCGGACCCCATCGCGATCCGCTGGGAGCGCATGCCCGCCGGCCGCCTGGTCGAGGCGGACATCGAGCGGCGCGTCCTCAGGCTCAACGACCGCTACCGGCACGTATTCTCCACGAGCACCGACCCGGAGGACGCCCCACTGCTCAAGACGCTCGTATACATGCTCTACTCCCGATTCTTCGAGGGATCATTCCTCGGCGCGCGGGAGAAGCGGGAGGTCGCCGCATATGAGCGGATCATAAACGCCGCCCTCACCGACGAACTCCTGCGGCGCGGTGCGGAGGAGGACTAGTCCATGGACGATCACGCGGGCGAGTCCAACGCCCTGACGCCCGAGACCCTGGCCGCATACATCGACGCCGGGATACCCACCGAGCAGAGACTCGCGGACGCGCCCATCTGCATACTCGGCATCGATCCGCCCCGCAGAGAACTGACTCTGCGCACACCCGCAACGGACTCGGACATCGACGTCTCCGCCTACCGGATGATCCGCACCGACCTGTTCGAGGAGCCCGGGTACGAGACCGTCTGGTTCCGGGTCACCGTCGACGCCGAGGGCGTCGAGTACGAGGCGTACTCGCTCCTCCAATCGGTGGCCGACCAGCTTCAACGGGGCGACGACATGGAACGCGCACTGCACGTGGCCCTGGACGCCTACAGGGGGCTGCTCTCACGCGCGCCGCGGCTGAGCGAGGACCAGGAGATCGGACTCTTCGGTGAACTGATCGCCCTCAACCGACTGATCGACGCCATCGGAGAGCGCAGAGCCCTTGCCGCCTGGTTGGGCCCGCAGACGGAGGAGCACGACTTCGTGCTCGGAGACTGCGACGTCGAGGTCAAGACCACCCGGAGTGAGCGCCGCGTCCACGTCATCCACGGGCTCGGGCAACTCGCCCCCACCCCCGGACGGCCGTTGTACCTCATGTCCGTGCAGGTCACGCGGGCGGGCGCCTCCGACGACGACTCGACCCTTCCCGGCATGATCGAGCGCATCCGCCGCCGACTGCGTGCCGGGCGCATCGACTTCGACGACAAGCTCTCCGAGTTCGGCTGGGAGGACGCACGTGCGGACCGGCTCTACACGACGCGCCTGCTCCTCCGCAGCGAGCCGCGCTTCTACGCCGTCGACGACGGCTTCCCGGCCATCACCTCGGATGGACTCGGCCGCATCCTGACCCGACCCGAGCTGGTACGAAGCATCGACTACCGGATCGACGTCACCGACCTCGACCCCGAGCCGGCACCGCCCGCCGAGTTCGGTGCGCCGGCACAGGAGGAGCCGCAGCCATGAGCGTGGACCAGTACGACAAGGCCCTGGAGCAGGCCCTCACGGGGATGGATGATCCGATGGACCTGCACCCCATCGTGTCGGTCTTCCTCGCTCCGACCGGCGAGACGATCGCCCGAGAGGAGGTACCGGGCCTCATCCTGGATGCGGACAGGAACGCCCCCGGAAGACGCAAGTTCCACATCCGACTCGGCGAATGGGATGCGGAAAAGGACGCGGTCTGGACCGACGGTACCGTCGAGCGCACGTCCGAACGGCGAGCACTCATCATGCGACTGCTGGGGATCAGCGACGATGCGGCCGAGCGCATCCGCGAGGCCTTCCCCGTCTTCGCCGACAGGACCACCGTCATCGCCGCCCCGGACTGGACGCCCTGGTACGACGAGGAGCGGCGGGGCGCGCATCACTTCTACTGGGACGGCTATCGGTCCCTGCTTGAGAGCAGACTCCCGGCGGAGTCGGTGGCGGACATCGACGCCGCCACGACCGACATCGTGGGCCGGCTCGCCGACCCCTCGGGGAGCGAGCCGTACCAGTCGAAGGGCCTGGTCGTAGGACACGTTCAGAGTGGGAAGACCGCCAACTTCACCGGCGTCATCGCCAAGGCCATCGACGCCGGCTATCGGTTGATCATTGTATTGACCGGCACCGTGGAGATCCTCCGCTCCCAGACCCAGCGGCGGCTCGACATGGAACTCATCGGGAGGGAGAACATCCTCGGCGGGATCGATGAGCAGGACGAGGACCTCCTGGCCGACGTCGACTACGTGAGCACCGATGACGCCGACTGGAGAGCCGGGAGATTCGTCTCCTACGGGGCCGGATTCACCAATGCGGGCGTCCCGGCGATACGCCGCCTGACCGGGGCCAAGGACGACTACGAGATGCTCAGGGCCGGCCTCGATGCGCTCGATCCGCGGGCGGGACACGAGCTCAGCGACCCCACCCGGCCCATGTGGCACCCGGACAACATTCACCGCACCGACGTGCGCATCGCTGTCGTCAAGAAGAACAAGACCGTGCTGACCAAGCTGGTCAACGACCTGCGCCGCATCAAGGCGCGCACGGTGGAGATACCCACACTCATCATCGATGACGAGGCGGACCAGGCCTCCGTCAACACGGTCAACCCGAAGAAGAGCGGGCAGGCGCAGAGAACGGCGATCAACAGGCTCATCGCCGAACTCATGCGCCGGCTGCGCCGGGCCCAGTACGTCGGCTACACGGCCACGCCCTTCGCCAACGTGTTCATCTCGCCGGAGGACGCCGAGGACATCTTCCCGCGCGACTTCATCGTCAGCCTGAGCGCCCCGAAGGAGTACCGGGGAGGGCGGGCCTACCACGACTTCGAACAGCTCACGTCCGAGGAGAAGAAGAACCCGGCCGTTTCTAACGAGTGCGCCTTCGTACGCGACTTGCGGGGCGACGACGACGTCGACCCCAAGCAGGTGGATGAGGAACTGCTCAGTGCCCTGGACGCGTTCGTCCTGACCGGGGCGATCAAACTCTGGCGGGCCGAGGCCAGGGCCGAGTTGGCGGGCTCCTTCCGCCACCACACGATGCTGGTGCACGAATCCGTCAAGCAGGCCGAGCACGCCGAACTGGGGGACCGAATCAGGCGCCTGTGGCGGCGGGCGGGATACGGATCGCCCGCATCCATGAATCGACTGCGCAGCCTCTTCGATGAGGACTTCGCGGTGGTGTCGGCGTCAAGGCAGTGGGAGGAGGACCTGCCCCAACCCGACTCCTTCGACGCCGTGGGACCGTTCATCGGCGAGGTGCTCGACCTCGTCATGGCGGGCGGCGCGGATCCCGTCGTCATCGTCAACGGCGACAAGGATCAGCAGTACAACCAGGTCGACTTCCAGCGGGACAGGGTCTGGCGGATCCTCGTCGGCGGCACCAAGCTCAGCCGCGGCTTCACGCTGGAGGGACTGACCGTCACCTACTTCAAGCGGCGTGCCGCCCAGGCGGACGCCCTCATGCAGATGGGCCGGTGGTTCGGCTACAGACCCGGATACTCCGACCTGGTTCGGCTCTACATGGCCCGCGAGATCAAGGGACCCAGAGGAGCCGTCTACGACCTCTACGACGCCTTCGGGGCGATCATGCAGGACGAGGAGCAGTTCCGCGACCAGTTGGCGACCTTCGCCAGGATCAAGGAGGACGGCCGCCCCGCCGTCAAACCGATCGACGTCCCGCCACTGGTGTTCCAACAGCTGCCCTGGTTGCGCCCCACCGGCCGCAACAAGATGTACAACGCGAAGCTGGACTTCAGTGGCATCGGGGGCGTGCTTCAGGACTTCCCGCGGCAGCCCGATCGCGGGGACGGTGGCACGAATAAGCGGCACTTCGAACTCGTGCGCCCCTGGTTCGAGCGCGACCTGTTCGGTCCGGTCGAGGAGTTCGAGTACCGGGACCCCAGTGGGAACAGGAGGCGCACGTTCAAGGGGCGGGTGGCCGTGGTCCCCGCCGAGGAGATGTTGAGCGTGCTGGACGGCTTCGAGTGGGTGGAGAAGTTCGACTTCACCCCCACGCTGGAGATGATCCGCCGGGCGATGGCCGAGGAGAGACTCAAGGACTGGGCCGTACTTCTGCCCCTGCTGGAGGGGACGCCGGAGAAGACGGTGGATGGGCTCCGCATACCGATGCTCAGGCGCACCCGCCGCCCCGACCGCGGGGGCTTCTCCGGAAGCTCATTCCGACAGCGCGACGCCATCGAGACGATCGCCGGGAAACCCGACGCGACTGGCGAGCACTCCCCGGGCGGCGATGCGGCCCTCGCATACCGGACCAGGACCCGGGGAGCCATGCTTCTCACCTTCGCCGCCGATCCGAAGGGCAGGGCGGAGAGAACACCGAGCCGCATGCCGGAGGAGATGGCCGCGGCGGACACCGCCACGATCTTCTCCCTGGCTCTGCCCTACGAGGCCGCGCCCAAGGGCCGGATCGCCTTCAGTGTCAGACGCAGGGACCGGAGCGATGACCCCGTCGTCGACGCCGACTGAACCCGAACCGCCTGCGAATCCGGAACCCGGTGGGCCGCGCCCGACCCGAGCGGCGCGGGCCGGGGGCTCCTGGGCATCCTCGCCGGGGGTGGCCAGATCCATGCGCTCCAACACGCATCGGGACACGCGGCCGGAACTCGCTATCCGGCACCTGCTGCACGCCCGGGGGCTGCGCTACCGGGTGGACATGGCGCCGTGGAGCAACAAGCGCAGGCGCGCGGACATCGTCTTCACCCGGCAGCGCCTGGCCGTGTTCATAGACGGCTGCTTCTGGCACGGCTGCCCCGAGCACGCGACCCTGCCCGTGACCAATGCAGACTACTGGCGGCCCAAACTCGCCAAGAACATCGAGCGGGACCGCGAGACCACGGCGATGGCCGAGGCCGAGGGCTGGCGGGTGCTGCGCATCTGGGAGCACGTGCCGCCCGAGGAGGCCGTGCGGCTCATCGTCCGGGCGCTCGAGGCGAACCGGGACGAGTGACGCATTGACGGGGCGCGCGACTCACTGCTCTCAGCGGCACCCTCACTCACATAACTGAGGTGCTCACTCTATAGAGTGACGCCCTCACTCTAGAAAGTGAGACTATCACTGACGTACGCTGAGGTTGTGACTGACGAAGAACTCCAGGAGCACGTCGCCCGCATCCGGCGGCTGGGTGCGGATGAGGCCCGCGTCGAGGTCAAGGCCGCGGTGCGCGACATCCCCAAGGGTATCTGGGACTCCGTATCCGCATTTGCCAACACGGAGGGCGGACTGATCATCCTTGGGCTCGACGAGGGCCAGGGCTTCACACCTGCCGACGGTTTCGATGCCTCGAGGATAGAGAATGCCCTCATCTCCGGCCTGGACGACGCAGAGCGTGCCAACCCCAAGGTGAGGCCTGTTCCGCAGTACCAGGTCGACCGCGCCGAGATCGATGGCGCCCAGGTCGTTTGGGTTCGCATTGAGCCTCTCTCGGCCGCCCCGGACAGGACGGCGCCCTGTCATGTCGTTGCGCAGGGCCTGGAACGGGGAAGCTATAAGCGAGTCGGTGATGCGGACAAGCGCCTGACCACGTACGAGGTACACCTCCTGCGGACGCGGAACGTCAACGAGCATGCCGATCGCCAGCCTGTTGACGGGCACACTTTCGCAGATCTCGATCCGGACCTGGTGAGCCGCATGGTGGAAAGGGTGCGGGCAAGCGGCTCGCGTGCACTCGCCGGGCTCGCTCCGGATGATCACGTATCCGCATTGCAGAGGCTCAACGCTCTTACGGCCGACGGCACTCCCACCCTGGCCGGCTATCTGGCTCTCGGCATTTACCCACAACAGGAGTATCCCCAGCTGACCATCGATGTAACTGTTCATCCTGGTACCGCCAAGTCTCAGGACCCCACCATCAGATTCCTAGACCGCCGTAACTGTGATGGTCCACTGCCGCAGGCGATTGACGATGCCGTACGCACCGTCATGCGCAACCTGCGCACGCGTCGAATCGTTGAAGGGACCCGTGGCACTGACATTCCCGAGATTCCGGAGGATGTTCTACGAGAGGCCATTGCCAACGCGGTCATGCACCGCGACTACTCCCGCTTCGTCACCGGGCAACAGGTTGCTGTCAACGTGTACCTCGATCGCGTAGAGGTCATCAACCCCGGCGGCTTCTGGGGCGATCGCACCAAGGAGAACGTCACCGATGGTCACTCTGCGTCCCGAAACGAGGACTTGGCCCGCCTGCTTACGGTAGTCCCCATGCCTGACAACCGCTCCACGGTCTGCGAGAACCAAGGGTCGGGGGTCGTACGCATGGTCAACGAGATGCGTGCTCACGGCCTGCCCGCTCCTGACTACAGCACATCGACGATCGACCACGTAGTCGTTCGCCTTGATCGCTTCGGCCTCATGGATCCGGAGACGGAGGAATGGCTGGGGACGCTGCCCGGGCGCTCCGGCTTCTCTCGCAACCACGAGGCCGCGCTCGCCCTGGCCAGACGGAATGGAACCGTGAATGTGGTCGATCTGCGCGACAACCTGGGACTCGACTCTGACGACTGCCGTGGTGTTCTCGCGCAGCTTGTGGCCGACGGTCTCCTGGTGGGCATGAATGACGGCCCCTATGCGATCGCCGATCAGACAAGGAGCGTTGAGAAGACGGGAGCTGAGTGGGAGATCCTTGCCGTCCTGAGTGCGGACGAAGCTCTTTCCATTCGGGATGTGGCAAAGGCCACCGGTAAGACGCTCACTGCGCTTCGGCCGGTGCTGCGAGAACTCGTCGAGCGTGGCCTGGTGGTCGCGACGGCGCCGCCTACGAGCCGCAGCCGTAAGTACCTGCTTGCAGGCGGGTGACAGTCGCCCAAGGTTCGCGCTGGCCGGTGGGGTCGGGTTGTCTCTCCCGGCCCCACCGGCCTTGGCGGTGAGGTGGCCGCGTCCGGGGGTTCCCACATCCCCGGGGGCTCTGCCTCCTTCGCCGGAGCGTACCGGCGCGGGTTCCCATGTACCCGGCCTGGTTCTCGGTGGCGGTTCGGTCTTCGGGGTCCCCAACCCTCGCGATCCGTACCGTCCGGCGGCAGCACCCATATAACCCGTCCTGCCTGGAAGCGCACCCTCGATAGGGCTGGGAAGGTTCGGGGAAGCGGCGGCCATGAGGGCAACCCGAGATCGGCCCGGCTCGGGTCGCAGCCGGGGTCAGCGCCGGAGCGGAAACCCCGGTGCCGCCCGCTCACCGCCTGTTGAGGGCCTCCTGCTCACGCGTGCTGGACGACGGCGCCAGCTCGGAGCGGGCCGCCCGCGGATCACGTCCCCGCAGCCGGTTGATGTAGCGCTGGTACCAGGCCAGTGCCAGACCCAGGAAGACCACCACGCCGCCCACGTTGTACACCAGCGTCAGCCACAGCGGCTGATCCAGCGGCGTCGTGCCGGCGATGAACACGAAGGCGAACACCGCCAGCAGGAACACCGCGATCGCCAGCCCCACCGGCCGTGAGCCCATGCGGAACTCCCGGGGCGCGGCGTCGTAGCGCAGGCGCAGCACCAGGTAGGCCAGCAGGATCAGCAGCGGCGGGATGAGCGCCGTGGCCGCGGTCATGTTGATGACGATGCCCAGCAGGTCGTTGATATTGCTCGATCCCAGCGCCGGGATGATCAGGATCGGCACCACGATGGCGAACTGCAACCAGGCCGCCCGCCACGGAATGCCCTGCTCATTGAGTTCGACGATCTTCCCGCCGAACACACCTCGGGGGATCTCGGAGAAGAAGATCTTCACCGGGGTCGAGGTCCACATCAACAGCGAACCGAGCGTGGCCGCGAGCAGCACCAGCCCCACCACCCGGAAGGTGAGCGCCGCCGGCACCCCGAAGTGCTCGCCGACCGCCCCCATCACCACGAACAGGCCATTGGAGTAGTCCAGGCCCCCAGTCGGTACGAACACGTTCATCAGCAGAGAGGCCACCGCGTACAGCAGGCCGATCATCAGCCCGGCCGCAACGATCGTGCGCACGAAGGCCTTCACCCCGCCGCGCAGGTCGTTGAGGAACACGCCCACCGACTCAGCGCCGCCCACACCCTGGATGATCCAGGCCAGGGTCCCCAGGAACGCCCAGGTAGTGGCGAAGGAGGAGGTGTCCGGCCGCAGTGCCCGCAGGGTGATGGGGGAGGCGGGCTCCACGCCGCCGATCAGGGCCGCCAGTGAGGCGACGATGAACACGCCCGTCAGCACCAGCACCGCCGACGCGCCGATCGAGGTGATGGTGCCGATCCACTTCGCCCCCTTGGTGGACACCCAAGTGGCCAGGGCGAAGATCGCGATGGACAGCACCGTGATCATCCACGGGGACATCTCCCTGTCCCCGCCGGTGAGCAGGTAGGAGGTGAACACCAGGATCAGCGGCAGCAGGGAGGCGAAGTAGAACAGGTTGACGAACCAGTAGCAGAACGCCGTCATGAAGGCCCAGCGCCCGCCCATGGAGGTCTTCACCCACTGATAGACGCCGGACTCCGAGGAGCGGTTCATGGCCACGAACTCGGCGATGATCAGCGTGAATGGAACGAAGTACAGCAGTGTGGCCAGGAAGAAGGCCGGCGCCGAGGCCAGGCCGATCGCAACGTTGTTGTTGATGACGTTGCGGATGTTGAAGACGGCGGAGACCGTCATGGTCAGCAGCGCGAACTGGCCGATCCGCGCCCGAGTGTCGGAAGACGAAGACATGGTGCAGTCCCTTGTTCATGTGGATAAGTGCGGCCCCACGGCGTTACTCGCGTGTCAGGCGGGTCCACTGGCGACGACGAGAGGTGTCGCCTCGTCGCGGCGTCCGGGCCGTCGGCGTGACCAGGAGGTCGCGGCCGGAGCCGCGCCGCGGGAAAAGCGTGGGGTTTGCGGTTGATAGGACGGTGGATGCACGGCGCCGACGGCGCCTCGGTTCGGTTACTTGTTGGGGAAGGAGGCCTCCTCGACGGTGACGCGGATGATGGCGGCGTCGCCGCTGCCGGGAAGCAGCCGGAACGCCTCGGAGACGTCGACCACGCCGATCCCCCCGGCGGGCACGGTGACCGTGCGCAGCGTCTCGGCGGCCTCGTGCACCTCCCGGTCGGTGAGGTCGTCATAGGGGGTGCGCACGGGGGCGATGGCGACCGGCGCCACCTGCACGGTCAGATCGGCGTCGACGGCGTGCAGCACGTTCAGGTAGCGGCGCGAGGCGACCAGGCCGTCACCGGCGTCCCAGGCGGCCAGCAGGCGGGCGGCCGAGTCCCTCCAGTAGGTCAGGGAGTCGCCCACCGAGTACGCCACTGCGGGCCGGATTGCCGGTAGGCGGTCTATCGCCTGGCAGACCCGCCGCCACTTCTTGACGGCGCCGCGCTCGCGGGCCAGCGAATCGAGGTCGCAGAAGACTCGCATAGGTTCACGCTCCTGTTCCGAGGGTTGCGGGGATTGTGGAGGACTCGGTTGCCGTGCCCGTCCCGGGCAGGCCGGATGCGGACTCGCCGGCCCCTCCGGTCGGAGCCGCCCCGTCGGCGTCGCCGCCGCCGTCCAGGGGGATCAGATCGAAGGCGAAGGAGAAGTCCTCCAACCGGGTCCGGTAGGCCTCCAGCACCTCCGAGCCCCACGAGTTGGAGCCGAGCCCGAGTACACGGTGGTTGACGTTGACGGTCACGTTCTCCCGGGGCACCAGATCGGTGCGGTGGCGGGCGGCGTCGATGTCCTGGCACGTCCACGGCCACACCGAGAAGTCGAAGTCCTCCGGCGGCTCGCAGGCGCCCGGCAGCGGGGTGCGGGACACGGCCAGGCCCGCGCCGTTGGCGTCGGTGAGCGTCAGCCAGCGCACCCCGCCCCGGTTGGCGCAGTCCTGCGGCACCACGTAGGGGGTCTGCATCTCCTCCACGGTGGCGCTCCAGCGGCCCAAGACGGCGGCCGCGCGGGAGTCGGGGTAGTTCTCGCCCGGGCCCAGCCCCAGCCACTCGACCGTTCGGGCGTAGCCGGGGGCCTCCAGGGTGAGGCCGATGCGCGGAATGATGTCGTGGTAGTCGCCCCAGGCGTGGCCGACGGCGCCGACGCTCACCGTGGAGCCGGTGACCGTGTAGCTCAGGTCCACCTCGAAGCCCAGCGCCTGCGCGGGCGGACCGATGATTTGCGCCACCTCCACGACGACGGCGTCCCCCTCCCGCCGCAGCACCACCGACCGGGTGGAGGTCTGCATCAGCTGCAGGTGGCGGCCGGACCACAGCGCATCGAACTCCTGCTGGTGGTTGTCGATAAGCGGCGTCCAGAAGCCGACGGCGGGCGGCGCCGCCAGCACCCGTCTGCCGCCGCGCACCCAGGAGATCAGAGCGCCGGTGACGGCGTCGAAGCGGAGCTCCTGCTCCGTCCCGACGACGACCAGTTCGTCCCCCTGGGCGCGCACCCCCATGCGGGAGGCGGCCGGGCGCAGGTGAGCCGCGGCATCGGGGCCGGCGTCGTCGGCGACGACGAACTGGTACACGCCCAGCTCATATCCCTCTGGCGTCCAGGGCGTGCGGGCTGTGGAGCGCACACGCACCCGCAGGTGGGTCAGACGCCCCGCCTCGACATCCACCGGCAGCTCCTGGCGCATCTCCTGCTGCGGGGCGAGCGGCCCCGGCGTGATTCGCCCCAGCGGTTCGGCGACGCCGTCGACGACCCGCTCCAGGTCCAGGACCACATCGGCGGCGTCGGTGAAGAACCGGCCGTTGCGCACCCGCAGCGCGCCGTCGTCCCAAACCACGCCGATCGGGCAGATCACCTGCTTGTACTCGGCCAGGCCCGGGCTCGGCTCCTGCCAGGGGAAGACGAGCCCGTCGATGCAGAAGTTGGAGTTGTGCGGGTAGTCGCCGTGATCGCCGCCATAGGAGTGGTACTCGCGGCCGTCCGCGGTCTGGGCCACCAGCCCCTGGTCGCACCACTCCCAGATGAACTGGCCCTGGATGGAGTCCCAGCGGTCGATGACCCGCTGATACTCCGCCAGGCCGCCGGGGCCGTTGCCCATGGCGTGGCCGTACTCGCACAGGATGCGCGGCTTGGGGTGCGGGTGCTCGCCGAAGTCGTTCATCTGCGACACTCGCGAGTACATGGTGGAGACCAGGTCCACGCATTCGGCGTCCCGGTCCTCCTCGTAGTGCACCGGTCGCGCATCCAGCTGCTTGCAGCGGGCGTACATGGCGCTGATATTGCAGCCGAAGCCGGACTCGTTGCCCAGTGACCAGGCCACAATGCAGGCGTGGTTGCGCTCCTGGATCACCAGCCGCTCGATGCGGTCCACGAAGGTCGGCTCCCAGGCGGGGTCGTCGGTGATGCGGGCGATGTCGCCGGTGTTCTCGAAGCCGTGGGTCTCCAGGTCGGTCTCGGCCATCACCAGCAGGCCCAGCTCGTCGCACATCTCGTAGAAGCGCGGGTCGTTGGGGTAGTGGGAGGTGCGTACCGCATTGATGTTGTGCAGCTTCATCAGCTCCAGGTCCCGGCGCACCCGTGCCATGCCGACGGCCCGGCCGCGGCGGTCGTCGTGGTCGTGCCGGTTGACTCCGCGCATCTTGAAGTAGGTGCCGTTGAGCAGTAGGCGGCCGTCCTCGATGCTCACTTCGGCAAGGCCCAGGCGGTGCGGCACGGTCTCGACGACGGTGCCGTCGGCGTCGTGCACGGACATGACCAGGTCGTACAGGACGGGAGACTCCGGGCTCCAGGTGCGCGCCTCGGGCACGTGCAGGGTGCCGGGGGCGTCGTCGTCGGCGATGCCCTCCAGGCGGGTGCCGTCCGGGCCGGTAAGGGTCAGGCGGACGTCGCGGGCGGCGCGGGTGCGCACCGCCACCATGACGTCGGCGCCGCCGTCGTCGCTCAGGCGGGTGGTGACGTGGAAGTCCTCCAGCCGCGCGGCCGGGCGGACCATCAGGTAGACGTCGCGGAAGATCCCCGACGCCCACCACATGTCCTGGTCCTCCACATAGGTGCCGTCGCTGAACTGGAGTACCTTGACGGTCAGCAGGTTGGCGCGCCGGGTCAGCAGCTCGGTCACGTCGAACTCGGCGCTGAGCCGGGAGCCCTTGGTCATGCCGACGAAGGCGCCGTTGAGGTAGATCTCCGCGTAGGAGTCGACCCCGTCCAGGCGCAGCACCGCCTGCTCGCCCGGGGCCAGGACGGGGCGGAGCAGTTCGCGCTGGTACACGCCCGTCGGATTGTGCGAGGGGACTTCCGGCTGCCTGACCGTGAAGGGGAAGCCCTCGTCGGTGTACTGCAGCGGACCGTGTCCGTCCACCTGCCATAGGTGGGGGACGCGCACCCGCCCCCATTCGGGGTGGGGTACGGCCAGGTGTTCGGCGCGCACCCGGCGGGGGGAGTCGAACAGGCGGAAGAACCACAGACCGCTCAGGTCCGTGAATCCCCGGGAACGCGCCCGGTCCCGGGTGGCGGCCGCCTCGGGGGAGTCGTATCCGAAGAAGTAGGCCCGTGCCGGCAGGCGGTGCCGGTGGGGCAGACCCGGGTTCTCCCAGTCGTTCGCATGCGCCATTACGTGCTCCTTGAGATGTGGAACCGATTCCACGTTTTTGTGGAAGCGGTTCCACAATCTAGAGTGTCCCGCCCGCCGATGCAAGTGGGATGCAAGAATCGAGATGTTCTAGCAGGATGGGCCCGTGACATCTCCGGGCAGGCGCGTGACCATCGCCGACGTCGCCCGCGCCGCGGGCGTGGCGCCGTCGACGGTTTCGCGTGCGCTGAACGGGTCCCCCAAGTGCAAGCCGGCCACGCGCGAGCGCGTCATGCGCGCCGTGGAGCAGACGGGCTTCGTCGTCAACCGGCGGGGGCGGGCGCTGGCCGTGGGACGCTCGGAGGCGATCGCCCTGCTGTTCACCGACCCCTTCGCCGAACTGTTCACCGACCCCACCTATGCGCGACTGTGTGAGGGGATCGTCTCGAGACTCGCAGACGGGCCCAACCTGCCGATGATCCTGGAGGCGGCCACGCCTGCGGAGCGCGAGCGCGTGCTGGAGCACATCGGCCGGGGCGCGGTGGACGCCGTCGTCGTCATCACCCCCTACGAGGGCGGCGAACTGCTGGACCGGCTGGTCGATCTGCCCGTGCCCGTGGTGCTGTGCGGCCAGTTGGAGGGTGACCCGTACCGGGGGGTGTTCTCCACCGTCTACTCCGACGACGTCGAGGGCGCCGCTCTGGCCGCGCAGGGTCTCGTGAGCGCGGGCCGGACCGATGCCGTGTGCATCATGGGGCCGGCGGACAATCCCGCCTCCGCCGACCGCATCAGGGGCTATCGGCGCGTGCTCGGTGACCGCCTGAGCGAGGATCGGATCGTACATACCGGCTGGGATCAGCTCGGCGGACACCGTGCCATGCGCGGTCTACTGGTCTCCGGCATTGAGTTCGATGCGGTGCTGGCCGGTTCGGACCGCATCGCCGTCGGCGTCATTGAGGCGTTGCGCGATGCCGGCAGAGATGTCCCCGGCGAGATCTCGGTGATCGGCTTCGACGATCACCCGCTGGCGGAGCAGTACGAACCGGGAATCACCACGGTGCATCAGCCGCTGCGTGAGGAGGGGGAGCGCGCGGCGGAGCTGGCGCTGGCGATGATCGAGGGCGAGGCGCCTCGAACGGTGATCATGGACATGCAGCTGGTGGAGCGGAGCACGGTGTGATGGCCCGAAGGGCGGTCCGGGATGCTAGCCCGGCACCGCCTCCTCCGCGCCGTCTCCCCGGTAGTCATGCCCCGCCGTCGTCCCGAGAATCGCGTGTCGGGATGCGGCGTCGACTATACGCCGGTGGACGGATCGCGTCCGGTGATCTTTCGATAGGTGGGCGCCCGTATGCCCTGTCTGCCTCGCATCTGGACTGATCCGGCATTGATGAGCCGTTGTAGCGCCCACCCCATCGCTTTGTCGCAGGTAGGCACGGTCTTGGTAGTTGGAGTGGGTGGTGGTTGTCGGTGTTGAGTGGGGGCTGTGGGAGTCGGGGGCGGGGTGGCCGGCAGCCGCCGACGTCGTCCGGAATGCCGTCATTATGGGTCGGCCCACGGCCCCACCGCACCCCGTCAACCGCACCGGCAAACCGAAAGAGCCTGTGAGGTGTCCAGATTCGGGACAAACGAGCCCGCCGGTGTCGGTGAGCGCTGGCAGAACGTTGGAATCATGCGGGTGCGAAGCCTACATTTGCGGTCCTTGAAGTCGTTTGTCCCGAATCCGGACACTTTGGAACCCCAACGCGCCTGATCCTTGATGGCGTGCCGGCGGAACAGCTCTGGGAGAGTGATCGAGGCGCTCAGCTGCGCCCGGACGTAACCGCGGTGGCGGGCCCGCCCTCGGCGGCGCGACCGGGCGGGTAAGTGTTGCCGAAGCCCGCCCGTAAGGCCGGGCGCCTGCGACACTACGGGGCGCGGGCTTTTGGCGCGTTCGCTTGTGTGCCTTGGGTGACGGTTCGGCACTTCGTGCCTATACCGTACGAACCGCCAGGCCAACACACCCTTAAACACGAAGTGCCAGTTAAGCATCGTGAGGTGGATGGCCGCCCGTTGTTGCATCGACTGCCGCTGACAGGCCCCGCACCACGAACACGAGTTGTCTGCACGAACACGGGTTTGCGCCAGGATCACGCGTTTTAGACGACTTGCACGTGTAGAACCCGTGCAGAAGTCCAAAACGCGTGTCTTTGACGGCTTACTCGTGTCTGACAGGCGGACTCCTGTGCCCGGGCAACGCCGGCCGCAGGGACTCGCCCAAGGGGCGAGGCCGGCCAGGAGCCCCACGGCCGGCCCCCTGCGATCAACGAGTATGCGCGCGGCTCGTGCCGGTACGGCGAAGCCGACTACCAGAGGTGGTGGTCGGCTTCATCCCGCGGTGGTCGCGTGCACTACAACCCCGCCACCACGATCCGCATCAACTCCAACTCTCCGGGCTTGCGCGCCCCGGGCCTGTCCGCCTCCGGCGCCGGCCCGGTGCCGCAGTTCTCGCGACCGGTCGCCAACCTCGTCACCGGCTACAGCTGGGCGGCCACCTACGCGCCCGCATCTTCAGGTGGTGGCTTCTCCGGTTCCGGCTCGTCCAGCCACTTCAGCGGCGGTGGCAGCTTCCACGGCTCCGGTTCCTCCTCCCGCTTCTGAGGCCGACGACGGCGCTGTGCGGCCGACCGGGAGGGGCGCGGGCGTGGAACAGGCCGCCTTTGGTGCATCCGCCTCACCTAAGGACGACAGGTGTGCCGCACCTTCCGGGCCCGTCGCCGACGGCCGGGACAACCGGCACCCGGTAGGCTGGCGCGCATGTCGAAGAAGAACCGCCAGCGGCGTCGCGACGGCGACCGCAAGGCCGCCAAGAAGCAGCAGATCCCCTTCGTCGCCCGCCCCTTCGCCGGGCTCGCCGCCGAGCCGGACCTGGTGGCGATGATGCAGATCATCCCCGCCGCCTCCATGACGGTGCGCCTGGACACCGACCACGGCGGTCAGGAGGTCCAGCTGGTCACCCTCCTGCCCGAACTGGCCCGCTCCCTCAAACGCGCCGACGGCGAGGTGCTGGTGGCCATGCAGAGCACCGTCCGCTCCGGGGATGCCAGCCGGGACGTCGCCGCCGCCCTGCTGGAGGCCCTAGACCTTGAACCCGGAACCGGCCTGGCGCCCAGTGGCCTGCCCGAGCCCGGCGAGCGCCTCCAGGACATCCTTGACCCCGACTACACCCCCGGCATTGATGTGCGCGAGTCCTTCGACTTCTGGCTCACCGCCGAGCAGGTCGCCGAGCCCGAGGCGGCGCGGATCGTTGAGGACGCCAAGGAGGGGATCGCCCCCACCGTGCCGGTGCCCGGCATCGACCACGCCTACTGGTGCCGCATGAACGGCAAGGAGTTCGTCCGCTGGGTGCGCGTCGAGGACGAGGACGCCTTCTTCAACGCCTTCGCCCGCATCCACGCCGCCCGCGAGTCCGACCTGGAGGAGGGCGCCCGCTTCCTCGGCGCCTTCCGCGCCTGCGGACTGGCCATCCCCGTGTGGGAACTCGTGCCCGGCACCGAGGCCGAGGAACTCACCGAGCCCATGCGGGCCATGGCGCAGCGGCTGGAGTCCGCCCTCGCCGACGACGCCCCGCTCGACGCCGATGCCCGCCGCGCCAAGGCCGGCATCATCTCCCGGCAGGTGAATCTGTAGGCCAGTATGCAGCCGACTGGCTGCGGTGCCCGGAGTCGGCCTCAGGCGTAGCGGCGAGCCACCGCCGCCGCCTGCGGCCCGTAGCCGCCCCCGAACAGGAACACGTGAATCATCAGCAGGTGCAACTGGTGCAGCCCCACCCGCTCGCGCCGGCCGTCCGCCAGCGGTGAGACCTCGTGGTAGCCGGAAACGATCCGCTCCAGATACGGCTGCCCGAACACGCCCAAGGCCGCCAGGTCGGTCTCCGCGTGCGCACCCTGGGCGAGCGGGTCGATCAGCACGCCCACGGTGCCGCCCGCCCCGCGATCCGCGCCGCCGGGCGCCCAGTCGGAGGTCTCCGTCGTCGGCACCCACATGACGTTGCCGGTCCACAGGTCCCCGTGCGTGCGCGCCACGGCGACGGCGTCGCCCCGCTCTGCGGCGGCCTGGCGGATGAGGCGGGGCTGGGCGGAGTCGAATTCGCCGTCGGCCAGGCGCTCGCAGACCCGCTCCAGTAGGGCGGCGTCTGTGGCGCTTAGTGTGCCCGCATCCCGACCCGGGCGGATGTAGGGGGCGATGCGGTCCGCCGCGTAGAACTCGCCCCAGCGGCGCGGAGTGCCGGACTCGACCGCGTGCGGGCGCAGACGGATGTTGCTGCGCCCCATCTGCGTGTGCCCGTCCCAGCCGGGCGGGGCGCATCCGAAGGCGGGCGCCCCGGCCGCATGGGTGACGGCCAGCGCCCGCCCGAAGGCCTCGGCCGCCGCCGGCGTCACGCGAGAATCGGTCAGCCGGGGCTCCTCGATCCAGCCGTCGCCGACGCGGGCGGGCACCACGCAGGCGCCGCCGTCGGCCATTGCCCGGCCGAGCCAGGCCAGCCCCTGCGCCTCCAGTCGGGTGGCGCCGGGCAGGTCATCGTGCTTGCGGATGGTGGGTCGGTGGCTGCTCACCCGCCCAGCATTCCACGGGGCCGGGCTCAGGTGGTTGAGGCCCGGTACACCTCGGCGATCGAGGCCTCCAGGGCGGCATCGAACTCCGCCTGCGACTGCGAGACGTCCAGTCCCTCCAGCAGGGCCCGGGAGAAGCTGGCGATCAGGCCGCGGTTGCGGGCCAGGCGGCGGTTCGCGTCGGCGCGGGTGTAGCCGCCGGACAGGGCGACGATTCTGGCGACGCGCGGGTGACGCATGAGTGCGTGGTAGAAGTCCGTCACCGAGGGGATGGTCAGCTTGAGCGCCACATCGCGGCCCTCGCGCAGGTCGTCGAGATGCGCGCTGAGGGAGGAGAGCAGCAGCAACTCGATACCGGTCTTGTCCGGGGCGTTGATGTCCACCTCGGGCTCGATGATGGGGGTGAGCCCGGCGTCCAGGATCCGTTCCGCGATCTCGAACTGCTGGTCGACGACGGCGGCTACTCCCTGAGTGTCGGCGTGCAGGATGACCGAGCGCATCTTCGTGCCGAAGACGTGCTTGTCCACGGCCTTGGCCAGGGCGTCGTCCAGATCCGGGATCGGTTTCATGATGCGGGCCCCGTGCGCCTCCTCGGCCAGGCCCTTGTCCACCTTCAGGAAGGGCACGATGCCCTTGACGTCCCACAGGTAGTCGGCGGTGGGGCGGCCGTCGACCTCGGAGTCGAGGGTGCGCTCGAACAGGATGGCGCCGAGGATGCGTTCGGACGTGAAGGCCGGGCTGGTCATGACGCGGGTGCGCATGGCGTGGACCAGTTCGAACATCTCCGCCTCGCTGCTCCAGGCCTCGGGTTCGATGCCGTAGGCCTGCAGGGCCCGTGGGGTGGAGCCGCCCGACTGGTCGAGAGCGGCAATGAAGCCGGCTCCGTGTCGGATCCGCTCCATCTGCTGGTTGCGTCGGTCGCTATGGGAATGGGTGGGCATGGCGGGACTCCTGGCTGAATTGTGCGGGTGCTCGGGACGACGTCGTCGCGGCGTTGGCGGCTGGGCCAGAGCGGGCGCCATCCAGTATATGCGAGAATCGTTCTCATAAAAAGGGGTCGGCGAGGCCGCCCGTGTGTCCGCGTCGGGCCCCGCGTCGGCCCTTCTTCCGTCGAAGGCGCCTAGGCCGCTACCGACGCGCCCCGAGGGGAGGCGGCGGGCAGAACCTCGGCGGCGAAGACCTCCCCGGGCTGTCCGAAGGCGCCGTCTCGACTGCAGGCTCCCAGGGCGAACCAGATGGTCTCCACCGTGGTGGCCAGTCGCTGGCTGTGACCGGTATCGAATGTGCTGCGGGAGGTGTGCACCGAACGTCGCCACGCCAGGTACTCGGCGGGTTCACCGTTGGGGCCGCCCAGGATATTCAACTCGTACTCCAGCGGGTCCGGTTCCACCGCGTTCTCGACTTCGCTCCACGCCGGCCCGGGGCCGCGGGCGGCGGTGGGTCCGGCGGCACCGTCCCAGTAGGCGCCCAGGGCCGTGACGAGTCGGGGCACTACCGGATCGGTGTTGATACGGCTGAGCCAGCGGGCGGCCTCCTGCCCGGGGCGGTGGGAGTAGAGGCTGAGGAAGTCGAAGACGGCGTCATGCATGGACATCAGATCGGGATAGGCGCCGCCTGCGACGCCGTCCCGGTCCGTCCAGCGACCACTCATGGTCAGGGCGCGCAGACCCAGGGCCAGCTGGTACAGGTGGCCGAGGCCGACGGCGAGGCTGGTAGTTACGGAGTCGCGATTGGACTCCGACAGACCACCGGTGCGCACCACACGTACTCCGTTGGCGAGCAAATCCCGTGCTGCCGCGGAACGGAAGCGGAGCTCGAGGTCTTGTTGTTGCGATAGCGCCAGGGCGATCATGATGCGGATGTTATGTTCTCGATGCGGGATAGCGGCGAGGCGCGCCGCGTGTTGGGACCGTGGGCTTGTGCACTCCACGACCCCGGGGCGCATGGCACGACCCCGGGATGGTCGTGGAACACACCCCGGGGTCGTACTGTCGCTGACAGAGTTGTCAGGCGGGCAGCCGTCAGGCCTTTGCGCGCAGGCGGTCGTTGGCCCTCTCCACGTCGAGGCGGGAGAGCAGGAACAGGATGATGCCGTTGACGATCGCCGGGATCCACAGGTACATGAAGTACAGCATGGTGATGGCCGACTCCGGCTGCACCGGGGCGTTGGCGATGTAGCCGCTGGCGGCCAGCAGCCAGCCCGCCAGCGCCGTACCCAGACCGCCGCCGATCTTCAC
Organism: Actinomyces sp.; assembly: GCF_030530635.1. Taxonomy (GTDB): domain Bacteria; phylum Actinomycetota; class Actinomycetes; order Actinomycetales; family Actinomycetaceae; genus Actinomyces. Next base: position 5,857 of record NZ_JAUMUL010000039.1, on the reverse strand, counting down.
CCCCAGCGAGGTGCAGGAGAACATGAGCCCGTCGATGCGCTTGCCAGAGCGCAGCAGGGTGTGTTCGGAGGCCTCCGCGATCAGCGCGTTGACCGTTCCCTGCAGCGGGCTCATGCCGATGGACGCGATTCCGGAGAACACCAGCATCAGCGGGAGGCTGCCCGCGTAGGCGGCGGCCACCACCCCGAGCCGGCCGGCGACGGCGATGATGTAGCCGACGATATTCACTCGGTACATGCCGCCCACTCGGGAGACCACCCAGGGGGTGGCCAGCAGGCCGGCGATCAGCGGAATGTTGATGGCCCAGGCGAATACGCCCAGCAGGTTCGCGTCCCCCAAGATGTATGTCATGAAGTAGATGCCCATGTTGAGCGTGGCGGTGAAGATCTGGGTCATCAGGAACACCACCAGGATGATCAAGTAGTACTTGTTGGCCAGCAGCAGCCGCATGGAGTCCTTGAACGGCAGCTTCTCGGCGTCCGAGCCGGCCCCAGTGGAGTCGGCCTGTGCGGCGCGCTCGGCGTCCTCGGTGGGCATGTCGGAGCGGTCGGCGAGCTCCTCGGGCGACAGCTCCCGCACCGACAGCACCGACAGCGTGTTCACCGCCAGGCCGAGCAGCGCATAGATGATGGCGATGGTGCGCCAGCCCTCGGCACCGCCGCCCAGCAGCTCCACGCCCTTAACGGTGAAGGTCTGGATCAGCAGGCTCGTGCCGAAGGCGAACATGAAGCGGATGGAGCCCATCTGCACCCGCTCGGCACTGTTCTTGGTGATCAGTGCGGTCAGTGAGGAGTAGGCGATGTTGTTGGCCGTGTAGAACACCGAGTTAAGCAGCGTGTAGGCGATGAAGAACCACGCGTACTTGGCGGTCTCACCCAGGCTGGGTGGGATGGCGAAGACGGCGATGATCATCAATGCGCAGCCGACGAAGGCCCACAGCATCCAGGGCCGGGCCTTGCCCATGCGGGTGCGGGTGCGGTCCAGCAGGGTGCCGAAGATGATGTCGGAGAAGCCGTCGAAGAACTTCGACAGCATCATCAGCGTGCCGATCACGCCCGGGTTCAGACCGGCGGTGTCGGTCAGGTAGATCATGACGAACGCGGACAGCAGCGCGTACACCACGTTCCCGGCCACATCGCCGGAGCCGTAACCGACTTTGTTGTACCACTTGAGGTACTTCTTCTCTTGCATCAGTTGACCTCACTGTGAGTCGTACCCGCGAGCGCCGATTCGCCACGGGAGATGGATGGAAGGAGGAATAGATGAATGCCGAAGTCCGTCAGGCGCGACGGGTCCACCCGGTAGGCCTCCTGCAGGGCCGGCCCGCAGGAGGCGGAGCCGATTCCGGCCATCGCCCGGTCCAGGCACAGCACCGTGGCGCCGGAGGGCTGCAGCTCCACATCGTGGCGGGCGCGGGTGAGTTCCTCCTGGGTGTACCGGGAGGCGTTGAATGACAGGGGCTGGGAGCCCGCCGCGGTCAGGCTGACGGCGTCGTCGCTGACGGTGACGTAGTCGCAGTCGGCGTGGGAGCCGCCCTCCTGCGGGCGCAGGTAGGGCACGTGCAGGGCGTCGACGTCGGTGTGGAAGGTGTCGTGATAGGAGGCGCGGCGCTTGTCCACGTAGCTCTCCTGCGGGCCGAGGCCGTGGTAGGCGACGGATGTCATGGATGCCGGCAGGAACAGGCGCAGGCCCAGGCGGGGCAGTGGCGGGAATGCCGGGTCCAGCCCGACCCGCGCACGAAGCTCGATCAGCCCGGACGGGGAGATGACCCACTCGCCCTGCGCCCGCAGTACCGGCTGCACGGCGGGCGCCCCCACCGACGCCTCCACCTGCACGACGACGGCGTCGCCCCGCTGCTCGGCCTCCACCCGGTAGGCGCGGGCGGAGGTGTGATGGTACTGGGCGGTCTCCCAGGCCTTGCGCACCTCGGCGTCGTTGTCCGTGGGGGCGCGCCAGGTGTTGATCTCCACGGGGCGGACGAGCAGGTCGTGCCCGCCCACTACGAGCCGACTGGGCAGGCCGGTGCGGGTGTCGAAGGTGTAGCTGAAGGTTTCCCCGGTCACCATCAGTTCGGTGGTGCCCGCCGTCGTCGCCGTGGGCGCGGCCGTCCGCGGGCCCGACGACGGTGCGGCGGCCCCCGCCATCCGGTCCAGTACGTGGTGGTGCGGGCGGGCGGTGGGCAGGGGGATCTCGTCGAAGCCCAGTTCGTGCCCGCGGTCCAACAGTGGCACCGCGGCCTTGAGCCGGTAGGAGACCAACAGGTGGCAACGCCCCGACTCGGGCACGTGCACGGTGCAGGGGACGGCGACGGCGGTGTGCGGCGGGACCGACTCCGGCAGCGCCAGTTCCCCCGAATCGACGATCACGCCGTCGCGCCGCAGCTCGTAGCCGACCTCCAGGTAGTCGGCCAGGTCGGTGGCGTCCAGGTCGTTGCGCAGCGTGAGGACGCCGGCGTCGGCGTCGAATCCGGTCACGCGTGCGGGTCGCTGCACGTTCTTCAGCTCCAGCAATCCGGTGTGGGGGACGCGGTCGGGGGAGACCAGCCCGTCCACGCAGAAGTTCCCGTCGTGCAGCTGCTCGCCGCTGTCCCCGCCGTACAGGTAGACGGGGCGCCCATTGGCGCTGCCGGCGCGGACGGCGTGGTCGCACCACTCCCAGACGAAGCCGCCGCACATGCGCGGCTCGGCGAGGATCAGCTCCCAGTAGTCCTCCAGGTCGCCGGGGCTGTTGCCCATTGAGTGGCAGTACTCCACCAGCAGGAAGGGCTTGTCCGGATCGGAGTCCAGGTAGGCGCGCACCTCGTCCAGGCCCGGGTACATGCGCCCGTACAGGTCGATGCCGGAGTAGTCGTAGGTGCGCTTGGAGTCGCGGTAGAAGGCGCTCTCGTAGTGGGTGACCCGGGTGGGGTCGGCGGCCTTGATCCAGGCCAGCGCCGTCTCGAAGGTGCACCCGTAGGCGCACTCGTTGCCGGCCGACCAGGAGATGACGCTGGGGCGGTTCTTCTCCCGCTCCACCATGGAGCGCACACGGTCCAGGGTGGGCTCGGTCCACTCGGGGTTGTCGGCGATGGGTTCGTTCCAGTGCTCCACCTGGCTCTCCCAGGAGGAGTCGGCCAGCATCCGCACCTGGGTGCCGTGGGACTCGACGTCCGCCTCGGACATGACGAAGAAGCCGTAGGCGTCGCACAACTGGTAGAAGCGCGGGTCATTGGGGTAGTGGGCGGTGCGGACCGCGTTGATGTTGTGCTGCTTCATCAGCTTCAGGTCGCGCAGCATGTGATCGACGTCGATCACCGGTCCGGTGACCGGGTCCGACTCGTGCCGGTTCACCCCGCGCAGGGTCGCGGGGGCGCCGTTGACGTACAGGACGGCGCCCGCGGTGGTGACCTCCCTCAGGCCGACCTGCTCGGTGATGACCTCCTCCGGGCAGACCAGTTGCAGGGTGTACAGGTAGGGGTCCTCCGCGCTCCACAGGTGTGGGGCGGTGACGCGCAGTTCGGCGGTGTGGGTGTAGGAGGTGGCGGCGCTCTGCGCGTCGGGTCCGGCGGCGTCTCCCCGACCTTCGTCGGTCGCCGTGCTGGCAGCAGTCGCGGCATGCGGCTGCGCCTGTGCATCACCGGGCGCCAGCTCGCCGTCGGCGACCACGTCGCCAGCGGCGTCCAGCAGTTCCAAATGGGTGGGGATGACGCCGCCCCGGAAGGCGCCGCGGACGGTGACGGTGGCGGCGTCGTCGTCCAGCGCAGTGGTGACGGCGTAGTCGAACAAGTGCGCGGCCGGTCGATCCAGCAGGTAGACGTCGCGGAAGATGCCGCTGGTGCGGAACTTGTCCTGATCCTCCAGGTAGGTGCCGTCGCACCACTTGAGCACGAGCACCGCCAGCCGGTTGGTGCCGGAGGTCAGGTGGTCGGTGACGTCGAACTCGGCGGTGGCGTGGGACACCTGGCTGTAGCCGATGTAGCTGCCGTTGAGCCACACGTAGAAGCAGGAGTCGACGCCCTCGAACACCAAGTGCGTGCGCGGGGCCTGCGGCGCGGCGGTGTGCTCGAAGTCGAGCAGGTAGGTGCCACAGGGATTGTCCTGCGGTACGAAGGGCGGATCGAGGGGGATGGGATAGCGGTAGTTGGTGTACTGGTGGCGGTCATAGCCCAGGTGCTGCCAGCTGGAGGGGACCGGGATGCGCTCCAGGCCGGCGGTTGGGAAATCGGGGTCCCAGAAGCCCTCTGGGACGGCGTAGGGGCCCGGGTAGTAGCTGAAGGCCCAGTCGCCGTCCAGCAGCTGGAATCGGTCGGAGGACTCCCGCTGCCAGGGCGGACCAGCACCGGGGGTGGAGGCGGGGACGTAGTAGGCGCGTGGCGGCAGAGTGTGCTCGTGCAGGACGCCGAGGTTCTCGTGGTGCCCGGGAAGGATCATCGCTGACTCTCCTGTGTGCGGCGGCGGGCCGGGCGGGCCCGCCTGGGATGGTGCCTCATCGGCGTCCGTGGACGCCGAAGGATCGGCGAAACGCCGGCGGGTGGGCGAAGCGCCGCGGAGTCGGGACGGCTCTTGGTGCTTCGTGGTTGTCGACGTTAACATAAGAGAGTATGCGTTAGTGACGCTTGTTTTTGCAAGTTGCCAGTGTGATGTAACGGATGCACGCGGGAGAAGGTGAGCCTACCATGGCGACGTTATCATTACTGTGTGGGTGGGGCGGACTAGCGCTCGTCTCCGGGCGTGCTGCTAGGCTCACGAAAATGGACGGGACGCGACGGGGAAGGGGGGCGCCGTCGGTCGCCGACGTCGCCCGGCTCGCCGGCGTGTCCTCCCAGACCGTCTCCCGCGTCTCGGCCGGTGCGGCCAATGTGCGTCCGGCCACACGGGACAGGGTCCTGCATGCGATGCAGCAACTCGGATATACGCCCAATCGTGCGGCTCAGGCGTTGCGTAGCGGCAGCTTCAAGACCATTGGCGTGCTGACCCAGCAGATCCTGCGCACCGGCGAGGCTCAGACCACCGACGGCGTGCTACAGGCCGCCTGGGATGCGGGATATACGGTTTCAATGGTGCAGGTGGATCGGCCCCAGTCGGAGGACATGGGCACGGCCGTGCACCGGCTGGCCGCACAGGCCGTGGACGGGCTCGTCGTCGTCCAGGCCGGAAAGGCGGGACGCGAGCATCTGGTGCTTCCTGCGGGGATGCCGGTGGCGGTGTCCGACTCGGCGCTGGTGGGCTATTACCCCTCGGCATCGGCCGACCAGGTCGGGGGCGTGCGCGCCGCCGTGGGACACCTGCTGCAGTTGGGGCACCGCACGGTCCACCACATCACCGGTCCGGCCGACTCCCAGTCGGCGCTGATCCGCTCGGCCGCCTGGGCGGCGTGCCTGGAGGAGGCGGGCCGTGAAGTGCCCGAGGCCGTGCCCGGGGACTGGGACGCCGCCGCCGGCTACGCCGCCGGTGGCAGGCTGGCCGCCCACCCGGAGGTGACGGCGGTCTTCTGCGCCAACGACGAGGTGGCCATCGGCCTGGTGCGCGCGCTGCATGAGGAGGGGCGGCGGGTGCCCGAGGACGTCTCCGTGGTGGGCTTCGACGGGCTGGCGCTGGCAGAGTACTGCTTCCCGCCGCTGACGACGATCCGGCAGGATTTTCATCGGGCCGGCGTGGAGATGGTCAACCTGGTGCTCGAACAGGTGGCCTCAGGCGTGCAGGACGGCACGCGGCGCATTCTCATTCCCACCGAGCTGGTGGTCCGCGGTTCCACCGCCCCGCCAGCCACCTGAGTCGCTTCCCCCTCCCCCTCCTCCAACCCCACCTCCGCGCGAGGTCGGGAGTTGTTAAGTGCCGGGGGGGGGTGGTGTGACGGGCGGAGGTGGGGAGGGGGGTCA
>NZ_JAUMUL010000038.1 GCF_030530635.1 Actinomyces sp. | reverse complement strand
ACATTCCCAGCCGTCCACACCACCAAACCCCACCGAATCAACTCCCCATGCAAACCCGCCACCCGCTCACGCGCAGCCGCCACCGCCCCACGCACACCCACATCCAAATCAGCCAACACAATCCGCTCAGTCTTATCGGCCATGAAAGTACTCCTTCGTGACGGGCCGGCCCGGCGCCGACCAACTTACGCCGTCGGCACGATGCTGCTTGGTATCACGGCAACAGTCACGCCCTCGTACGCACAGATGTGCAACGGGGCGATATTACTTAAACAGGTTTGGGTGAGCCGCCTAGCACTTGCGTACGCAGCGGACAACGTCCGCGGCTAGGGTCGCAATCTCGTCTGCGATCACCGATCTAACGGTGTGTTTGTGGATTAGTTGTCACAATGCCGGCACTTCGGCTGTTGTGCCGGTGTGTTTGTGGACTTCACAATCGATGGTTCTGCGGATCTCGATAAGGTGATTTGGGACTGGGCCGGCGATCACTAGATGCTCCCCGCGACGCGAAACCTGCGCAATATTCAGCGCAGCGTTTCGGCCAGGTCCCCGATGCGGCCCAGCAGCCCGTTCAAGAACCGCGGTGAGTCATCGGTCGACAGCATGCGGGCGAGGGTGATCGCCTCGTCGACGGCCACCGGCGCGTCGACGTCGTCGTTCCAGACGATCTCCCAGGTGGCCAGGCGAGCGATGGCCCGATCCGTGGCCGGCATGCGACTGAGCACCCAACCATGGGAGTAGGTCTCGATGGTCTCGTCGATCTCGGCCAGATGATCGGCCACACCCGCCAGCGCCGCTCGCGCGTATGCGGGAGCCTCGGTCTGGTTCGCGGAGTGAAGCGCGCGCTCGGTGGCGAGCTCCCGCAGCCTCTGCGCACCCGACTCACCCCGCAGCATGCCGCGCTGGTCCGCCTCGAACAGGACCTCAACCGCCCGCCTGCGCGCCTTGGTGCGGGCCGTGACCGGGTACTTGGGCTGTTGCGCCGAGGCGGTATCGGCGTCGTCGGACGGCGCGAAAACCGCGTCCGGTTCAACCGGCATGGATTCGGACATCGGGGGTCAGTCGGTGACGCGGGAGATGTAGGACCGGGACCGGGTGTCCACCTTCACCTTGTCCCCGATGTTCAGGAACAGCGGAACCTGGATCTCGGCGCCGGTCTCCACAGTGGCGGGCTTGGTACCCGCCGAGGAGCGGTCGCCCTGCAGGCCGGGCTCGGTGTGGGAGATGGTCAACACGACGGCGGCCGGCAGCTCCACGAACAGTACGGTCTCGTCATGGAAGGCGACGATGACGTCTTGGCCCTCGAGCATGAGATCGGCGGCCTGTCCGACCACGTCGGCCGCGACGTAGGTCTGTTCATAGGTCTTGACGTCCATGAAGACGAAGTCGTCGCCGTCCTTGTAGGAGAACTGCATATCGCGGCGGTCGACGGTGGCGGTCTCAACCTTGAGGCCGGCGTTGAAGGTCTTGTCGACGGTCTTGCCGGACAGGACGTTCTTGATCTTGGTGCGCACGAAGGCGGGGCCCTTACCCGGCTTTACGTGCTGGAACTCGACCACCTGCCACAGCTGGCCCTCCAGGTTCAGCACCATGCCGTTCTTCAGGTCGTTCGTCGTTGCCACGTGCGGTTCCTATCTCGTTCGGGGATGTCGGAAGTCTTAGACCGCTTAAGCCTACCGCCATGTCGCTGTGATCCCCCAGCCGCCGCCTGTCATGCCCATCACGACCAGTGGGTCCCCCGCCACCATATCTACCGATCTCACCACGTAACTTCTACCGATCTCGGCGAGAGGGGGGGACGGCTAGTGGAGGTCGGTAAGGTCCTTAACGTCCTCGCGCAGGGCTCGCACCTCACCGAGCCGGGCGAGCGTGGCGTAGCGCTGCTCCGCATACGGCAGCGAGACCTCCAGCAGGAACTCGGCCATGCGGCCATGCCCCTGGCCGGCCAGCTCCGCGGCTAGGGAGCGAATATCGTCGGGGTGCCGGTTCTGGCTCATCTTGGCCTTGCCCTGCAAGCGTTCGATGTCCACCTCGACCGCCACAATGGCGCGTGACATACGTTCCAGCTTCTCCTCCCCGATGGGAGCGAGTACGTCATCGGACTCATACATCTGCGTCAGTCGCCGCGCCGCTCGCAACGCCGCCTCGGGGCTGGAATCAATGTGCACCGGCCCCCACACATGCAAGGTGATGTAATCCCAGGTGGGCACGTTCGGCTTGACCTCATTGGTGGCGTACCAGCGGGGCGAGATGTAGGCGTCGACCTCATCGAAGACGACCATGCCCGGCCCGGTGATCGGCTCACGTACCTGCGGGTTGTTGCGCACCAAGTGGGTGACCAGCGCGCCTCGCTCGACATCGCGGTAGAAGGGTACGAGCGTGGCCAGCGGTCCATCCGCGTGCACGGTGACCAGATTGCCCGCGCGGGGTCGGTCCAACAGCGCGGAGGCATAGTCCTCGGGGAGTTCGAAGTGCCTGGGCACGTACATACACCCACCCTATGGGGACGACCGCCCGGAGTCGAGGGCGGCTATCACCGCGGCGGCCTGGGCGGGCGTGGTGTCGGTGGTGTCGACGGCGGCCGCGCCGGTTCGCGCACAGGCGGACTCCCGCTCCCGCAGCATGCGCGTGAAGGTCTGGCGCACGTTGCCCAGCGCCACCGAACGTGGTGCATCCATGCCGTTGCGGGTGGCCAGACGGCGAACGGAGGCGGTCAGGTGAACTAGACGCACCCCGGCGGCAGTCGCCCGCACCAGGGCGTCCTGAACCGCCTGATCGCTCAGGCAACCGGAGCCCAGCGCCACCACGGCGCCCTCCTGCTCGGCCCGCAGGATCGCCTTCAACGCGGTACTCGCCAGAGTTTGCCGGTAACGTTCCTCCGGGACAGCCACCAGGGCGAGTTCGGGCGTGGTGCCTAGCGCCCGGGCAGTCTCCTGCCCGACGTCGAACAGTGCCGCCCCCCGAGTATCCGCCAGCACGCGGCCGACGCTGGAGCAGCCGGCACCGGGGACACCGAGCAGCACCACGCCTGCGGGGCTCACGCCTGTTCTCCTGTAGCACCGCTATCGGTGGCACAGGCGTCGGCGGATCCCGCGGTGACGGCCTCGTGCGCGGCCCGCAGCACTTCCACACCGGGTTCGACGCCACGTGCGGGATGGGCGACGTCGTCCAGTAGCACCATGCGCAGCCTGCCGGCACGTACCTTCTTGTCAGACGTCATGGCGGCGTACAGCGCCTCAAAGGCGTCCGCTCCCGCGGGGAAGGCGACCGGCAGGCCCGCGGCGGCGAAGACGCGGCGGTGTAGCGCCAGCACCTTGTCGTCCAGCCGACCCAACCGGTGGGCGACCTCGGCGGCAAAGACACAACCGACGGCCACCGCCTCACCGTGCCGCCACGTGTAGCCGGTGACCTTCTCGATCGCGTGGGCGTAGGTGTGCCCGTAGTTGAGGATCTCCCGCAGGCCGGACTCGGTGAGGTCCTCCCCCACCACTGCCGCCTTGACTGTCACGGCGCGGCTGACCAGATCGGCGAGCGTCGGCGAGTTCGCATCCGGAGGGGCGGAGGCCGCCAGTACCAGATCGAGGATCACGGGGTCGGCTATGAACCCGCATTTGACGACCTCGCCCATACCGGCGTGTACCTCCGCCGCAGGCAGCGTGCTCAGTGTCCCCAGGTCTGCCACCACGGCGGCGGGCGGGTGGAAGGCACCCACCAGGTTCTTACCGGCCTCGGTGTCAATCCCGGTCTTGCCGCCCACAGCGGCGTCAACCATGGCCAGCAGTGTGGTGGGCACCTGCACGATGGGAACCCCGCGCAGCCAGGTGGCGGCGGCGAAGCCGGCCAGGTCGGTGGTGGCGCCGCCACCCACGCCCACCAGGCAGCCATCGCGCCCCATGCGGAAGGCCCCCAATCGCTCCCAGATCTCGTTCAGCACCGCCACCTGCTTGGCACGCTCCCCGCCAGGAACCTCGATGCAGGTCACCCGCAGGCCGGCCGCCTTCAGAGCGTCCGCGTAGCCTGCGGCCACCGTGGCCAACGCGTCCGCGTGTACAACAGCTACTCCCCCGGCGCCGGCGCCGGGAGCGGCCGCTACAGCGCGGGTGACGGCGTCGGCCATACCGGTGCCGATAACGACTTCGTAGGGGCGGGAGGCGGCACCTCCGGGAACTGTTATGACGGTGTTGCCGCAGGGGTCGCAGGTCTGCTTCACAGCCGGGTGCGCGGCCCTGATGCCAGCAGCGGGTGCCAGTCGCGCGGCTGCCCGGGACGGTGCTGCACCCAGCGACACCAATACCAACGCCGCCACCTGCTCGGGGGTGAGCCCATCGGTGGGTACGGTCAAGGTGGCGACCTGTCGATACAGGTCGTGGCGTGCAGCGTGCAGGGCCTCCATCCGGGCGAGCACATCACTGTGCACGCCTTTCTGGGCGGCCGCGGCGGTGTCCGAGTCCGAGGCGGCGCCCGGCGTGCCGACCAGCGGGCGGCCGGCGCCGTCACCCACATGGGCGGCGGCCGTGGCGGGACTGGCGGCCAGGTGCACGACGGCGCGTCCGCGCAACAGCCGGCGGTTCTCCTCCCGCAGCACGGCGCCACCGCCGAGTGCCACCACGCCCTGGGCAGCCCCCTCCCCGATCAGCACGGCCCGCAGGGCGCGGGTCTCCCGTTCGCGGAAACCCTCCTCGCCCTCGGCGGAGAAGATCTGCGGGATCGTCATGCGGGCGCGGCGCCGGATCTCGGCATCCGTGTCGGTGGCCTGCACACCCAGGGCGGTGGCCAGCAGCCGGGCCACGGTGGTCTTACCCGACCCGGGCAGGCCCACCAGCACGAGCGGAAGCAGGTCCGCGTCGATGGCCGCATCCGGCTGGACTGATCCGCCGAGGCGATCGGCGTGGCTTATGAGGCTCATATGACTTACGACTCCTTCGGCGCAGGAATGTGATTGGGGCGACTCGGGTCACCAGCGGCTGCGCTCAGCCAGACGGGCGAGATAACCGGACAGGTTGCGGCGCGCCTCGCCCACGCTGTCTCCACCGGTCTTCTCCAGCAGCGCATCCGCGAGCACCAGTGCCACCATCGCCTCGGCGATTACCGCGCCGGGGACGACGGCGGTGGTGTCGGAGCGCTGATGCAGGCCGGCGGCCGGTTCGCCGGTGGCCAGGTCCACCGTGCGCAGGGCGCGGGGTACGGTGGAGATGGGCTTGTAGGCGGCCCGCACTCGCACCGCCTCGCCGTTGCTCATACCCCCCTCGATTCCGCCGGCCCGATTCGTGGCGCGCTGCACCCGCCCATTGTCAAGCGTGAGGATCTCGTCGTGGGCAGCCGAACCCCGGCGGGCGGCCTCGGCGAAACCATCACCGATCTCCACGCCTTTGACCGCCTGGATGCTCATAAGTGCGCCGGCCAGCCGGGCGTCCAGCCGTCGGTCGGCCTGCACGTGGGTGCCCAGTCCAATGGGCACACCGGTGGCAATCACCTCCACGACGCCGCCGAGCGTGTCACCGGCTCTGCGGGCCGCATCGATCTCGGCGACCATGGCGGCACTGGTAGTCGGATCGGTGCAACGCACCGGGTCCGCGGTGAGCCGCTCCTCGTCCTCGGGGGTCGGCGGGACGGTATCCTCCGGCAGGGCGACTGAGCCGACGCGCACGACATGGCTGACTAGACGGATGTCACCGATCTGCTCCATTACGGCAGTGGCGACCGTTCCCAGGGCAACCCGGGCGGCGGTCTCGCGCGCGGATGCGCGCTCGAGGACGGGGCGGACATCTGGCAGGTCGTACTTCAGCAGGCCGGGCAGGTCCGCATGGCCCGGCCGCGGCCGGGTCAGCGGCAGGTTACGAGCGACTTCCCGCTCATCCCCGGTTCCGGCGTATCGGCGCAGGGCCGAGGCGGGTACCGGGTCTGCACTCATGACGGTGGACCACTTGGGCCACTCCGAATTGCCGATGCGCAGAGCAATAGGCCCGCCCAGGGTGCGGCCGTGGCGGACGCCGCCGAGGATGGACAGCTCATCCGCCTCGAACTTCTGACGTGCGCCGCGGCCGTGCCCCAGACGGCGACGAGCCAAGGCGGTTCGGATCCGCTCACTGGTTATCTCCACGCCCGCGGGCACGCCCTCAATGACAGCGGTGAGGGCCTCACCGTGGGACTCGCCGGCGGTCATCCATCGAAGCATGGGGCGATCATCCCATGCGCCCGGCCGCCACGTCACCGCCGCTCGTCGCCGCGACGCGCAAGCGCCTCCAGCAGCGCCTGACGCATGGGCTCCAGCGCGGGGGTATGCCCGGTCATAAGCGTGACCTGCGGCACCGCCTGATGCAGCAGCATCAGCCAACCGGGAGCAATGGCACCGCCGCAGACCTGCCAGGCTCCCGCCAGTGGGGTGGGCCAAGGCGCATAGACGACGTCGAGCAACACGGCTCCGTTTCGGGGCGCGCTGCCGCTGCGTGCGGAAGCCAACGGCGCGGCCAGGGTGTCGGCGGCGCCGGACGGCAGGGTGGAGACGAGCAGGTCGGCTCGTGCGGCCGCGGCGGCGACTTCGGCGTCGGATGCGGCATCGCCCGGGCGCCAGGTCAGCGCGGTCACCTCCAGCCCCATGCGGTGCGCGGCGGTCAGGGCCCGGCCGGGGCCGGCATGGCGGCGTGCGGCGATGACGATGTCGGTGGCACCCAGCTCGGTGACCGCGGCCAGGGCCGAGCAGGCGGTGGCGCCGGATCCGAGCACGACGGCGCGGATCCGGCCGGCCGCAGCAGCGTCTGTGAAGCCAGGACCGACCTCACGCACAGCACCGACAATGCCGGCGACGTCGGTGTTGAAGCCGGTCAACAGGGCGGCGCCGCGTCCGGGCCGTTGGGCAACCACCGTGTTCACCGCGCCGACGGTGGCCGCCAGCGGGTCGATCACATCCAGGCGATTCAGCAGTGCCTGCTTGTGCGGCATGGTGACGCTCAGGCCCTCCCAGACGGGGTCTGTCGTGGCCGGGGCGGCGAGCTCATCCAGCAGGGCGGGCAGGTCGGCGGGCGGGGTCTGGCGCTGGTCGTAGACCCAGTCGTGCAGCCCGGCACAGGCGTATGCGGCCCGGTGCAGCACCGGGGAAAGTGAGTGCGCGACCGGGTCCCCGATGACGGCCGCCCGGTGACGGGCGCGGGCGGCCCCGCTCGGCACGACTGACACGGTGACCTACTCGGCGTCCGGCGCCGGGGTGGACGTAGTCGCCGGCGCGGATGAGGCGCCGGAGCAGACCTCGGCGTTCTCCTTGCAGTACGCAGTCAACATCTCGGTGTTCTTCTTCTGCTCCTCATGGGTGGCGGCGAACCGGGTGTCACCCGTCTCCAGGTTGACGGTAACGAAGTACAGCCAATCGCCGGCGGGCGGGTCGATAACCGCCTGGATCACGGCCTCACCGGGACTGCCGATGGGGGTCGGGGGCAGCCCCACGTGCTGATAGGTGTTGTACGCGTTGGAGGAGTCGGCAATCTCCTGCGAGGACGGGATGCCGCCCGTGCGTCCCAACCCGTACAGGACGGTGGAATCCATCTCCAGCCTGCCCCCGGTCTCGCCGTTCTTGTCGGCCAGTCGGTTCTCAATGACGCGGGCGACCTGCTGGTAGTAGCTGGGCTCGGAGACTTCGCGTTCGACGATGGAGGCCTTGATGAGTACGGCCTCGTAGTCGGTCTCCTTAACACCCGCCCTACTCAGGCGGGCGAGGGTGGTGGAGACCATGGAGGCGACCACGTCGGTGGCCGTAGCGTCCTCAGCGATGTCATAGGTGGATGGTGCGAGCCACCCCTCCACGTCGCCACCGGCCACACCTGGCAGGCCGATGGCGGTGGCGTCCGCGAAGGCCGCTTCGACCTCAGCGTCGGTGTATCCACCGACACTCATCAACCGTTCCTTGACCTCCGTCTTGGTGGCGCCCTCCGGGATGGTCAGGGTATGGCCGGACCGCGAGGACGGATCCAGCAGCATGGCAACGGCGTTGGCGGCGGACATGCGTGTCTTGAGCGTGTAGGTCCCGGCTTGAATGTTGCCGGAGTTCGAGTTTGCGGCGTAGGCGTTCTTGAAGGCCCCTGCGGTGGCCACCACGTCCTTGTCCACGAGGATCTGCGCGATGTCCGCCCCAGTGGCGCCCTCGGGAATGGTGACGACCACCTCCTGCTCGCCGGCGCCCGTGTAGTCGGAGATGGTGGTCTGCGCGGACTGCGCGGCCCTGATCACTCCAAGGGCCTTGTAGCCGACGAATCCGACCCCGGCGAGCACGAGTACGAGCACCACCGCCGTCAATGCCCGCCTGCGGCGCCTACGCCGACGGCGAAGACGCGCGGCCTGCAGGCCCCGACGTCTGGTCCGGGGGCCCTCAGACTGCTCGGCGTTGGGAGCCTCAATACCGACGGCAGAGAAGAAATCGTCCTCGGTCACTGTCTGCCTCTCTGAATGGGATCGACCAGCTCGCCCGCCGGCGCCTGAGTTGAGCGCTCCGTAGCGAGGGCCTGTTCAAGTATGACTACTGCGGCCGCCTGATCAACAACACTTCGGAAACTCTTCTCCCGCCGACCGGCTTCGTGCAGCTCCCGATGTGCGGTGACCGTGGTCAACCGCTCGTCCACCAGGCGCACCGGGACGGGTGCAACCAGCTCAGCGAGTCGGCGGGCCCAGCCACGGGCGTCCTGCGTCGAACTGGACGCGCGGCCACTCATACTACGTGGCAGGCCGACGATCACCTCCAAGGCGCGCGCATCGGTGACCAGGTCCGCAGCCTCCTCAAGGTCGCCGCCATAGCGGTCCCTTTGCAGCGTGGCCAACGGCACCGCGAGGATTGCGTCTTTGTCACAGCGGGCGACACCCACCCGTACTCTGCCGACGTCGAAGGCCAGCCGTACCCCGGTTCTCATCTCGCCTCCACGGGAGTGCCGTCTGAGGATCAGGCGGCAAGCGCGCCGGCGACCGCTGCCAGGGCAGCGGGGATTGCGGCGGGATCCTGTCCGCCGCCCTGAGCGACGTCGTCCTTACCGCCGCCGCCCCCGCCGAGCGTCTTGGCCGCGGCGCGTACGAGCGTGCCGGCATGGGCGCCACAGCTGCGGGCGGCGGGGCTGGTGGCGACGACGATGAGCGGACGCCCGTTCACCTCGGCCGCCAGTGCGACCACGACCGCCTCGGACTCGGGCATGCGGCTGCGTACGTCCAGCGCCAGCGTGCGCAGCGCATCGGCGGAGCCGATCGCACCGAGCGCGGTGGTCGCCAGCAGGTAGCCGCCCGCGCGGGTGGCCGATCCCGCAATTTCGGCGGCGCGAGCGATCAGGGCAGCCCGTTCCGCGGCGGCCAACTTCTTCTCCGCGTCCTTGAGCCGGGCCATAAGATTCTCGACACGGCCCGGCAGTTCCTCCGGGCGACCTCCTACCAGCGCCGCCAACTGGGATACCAGGGCGTGCTCCTTGTGCTGGAAGCCGTAGGCCGAATCGGCCACCAGAGCGTCTATGCGACGCACCCCAGAGCCTATGGACCCCTCGCCCAGCAGGGCGACGCGGCCGATGTGTCCCGTGGAGGGCACATGGGTGCCGCCACACAGTTCCCGGTCGAAGTCGTCACCGATGGTGACCACCCGCACCTGCTTGCCGTACTTCTCCCCGAACAGGGCGATGGCCCCCGAGGCGCGGGCCGCCTCCAGATCCATTACCTCGGTGGTCACCGCCAGGTTCTCGGCAACGCGTTCGTTGACCAGGGCCTCAATGTCATCCATCTGCCCGCCGGACAGCGCCGAGCCGTGGTGGAAGTCGAAACGCAGCCGCGCCGGTGAGTTCTCACTGCCGGCCTGGGTAGCATCGGCCGATACCACCTGGCGCAGGCCGGCATAGACCATGTGGGTCGAGGTATGAGCGCGGGCAATGGCCAGCCTGCGCACGGTGTCGATCTCGGCATAGGCGCGCTCCCCCAGCGCGGCCGTGCCCTCGGTGAGTGTTCCGCGGTGAACCGACAGGCCGCGGATCGGAGCCTGCACGTCGTGCACCTCTATCACCCCGCCGTCGGCCAGGCGGATGGTGCCGTGGTCGGCGAGCTGACCACCCATCTCGGCGTAGAACGGCGTGCGTTCCAGGACCACCTCTACCTCCGCGGGGGCGGTCGCGGCGGGTGCCGGCACGCCGTCGACCAGCAGCCCGGCTACGGTCGCGTCGGCGGCCGATTCGGTGTATCCGATGAACTCCGAGCCGCCGCCCATCTGCTTGTTAATTTCCTGGAAGACGCGCACATCGGTGTGTCCCGCCTTCTTGGCGCGCGCGTCGGCACGTGCACGCTCCTTCTGCTCCTCCATGAGGGTGCGGAAGGTGGCCTCGTCGACATCGACCCCCTGCTCGGCGGCCATCTCCAGGGTCAGGTCGATGGGGAAGCCATAGGTGTCGTGCAGTTCGAAGGCGGCCTTGCCGGGAACGACCGGGCGGGAACCGCGAGCCTCGGCGGCGGCTGCCCGCTTGGCGGCGTCGACGGCGGTGTCCAGGATGGTGGTTCCGGCCGCCAGGGTACGGCGGAAGGCGTCCTCCTCACCGTAGGCGACCTGGGAGATAGTGTCCCATCCGGTCTCAAGCTCCGGGTAGGAGGCCTTCATGGCGTCTTTAGATGCGGTCAGCAACGTGGGCAGGGCGGCCTGACCGACACCGAGCAGTCGCATGGAGCGCACGGCCCGGCGAATCAGGCGGCGCAGTACGTAGCCGCGGCCGTCATTGCCGGGGCGCACGCCGTCACCGATGAGCATCAGGGCGGAGCGGACGTGATCGGCCACCACCCGCAGGCGCACGTCGTCCAGGTAGGCGTCCCCGGCCTCGGGGCCCGACGCTCCGCGGCCGTAGGTCTTGCCGCTCATGGCCTCAGCCGCGGCGATGACCGGGTAGACCTCGTCGATCTCGTACATGTTGGGCTTGTCCTGCATGATGAATGCCAGACGTTCCAGGCCCAGACCGGTGTCTATTGCGGTTTGGTCGAGCTTGCCGATCAACTCGAAGTCGTGGCCCTGACCCTCACCGCGGACGAACTCGTCGAACACCAGGTTCCAGATCTCCAGGAAGCGGTCTCCGGCGGCATCCGCCACGGGCCCGCCGTCGGGGCCGTAAGCGGGACCGCGGTCGTAATGAATCTCACAGCAGGCACCGGCGGGACCGGGCTGTCCAGTCGACCAGGAGATCTCCGCGAAGGGCAGCAGTTGCACCCGCTCTGCGGGCACGCCGACCACCCGGGTCCAGTGGTCGTACGAGACCTTGTCCTCCTCCCAGATGGTCATCCACAGCCTGTCACCGTCCAGGCCGTACTTGCCCTCCTCACGGCTGCCGGTGAGCAGATCCCAGGCGTAGTCGATCGCCCCCTCCTTGAAATAGTCGCCGAAGGAGAAGTTGCCGTTCATCTGGAAGAACGTGCCGTGGCGGGTGGTGCGTCCGACGTTGTCGATGTCATTGGTGCGGATGCACTTCTGCACGGAGGCCGCGCGCGGCCAGGGCGCCTTCTCGGTGCCAAGGATGTAGGGAATGAAGGGAACCATTCCGGCCACGGTGAACAGAATGGAGGGCTCCGGAGACACCAGGGACACCGACGGGCGGATCTCGTGATCGTTCGCGGCGAAGTAGTCGAGCCAGCGGGAGCGGATCTCTGAGGTGCGCATTGGAGAGCCTCGTCCTGTTCGTATCGGGTCGGGCGTGCGCGCGGCACGCGATGGTTGGAGGACCTGGGTGACATTACCCCGAAACACTGGGGACGCCCCGAACCGGTCTGCGGTCCGAGGCGTCCCTGCGTGGGCACAGGCGCAGGATCAGCGCGAGTAGTACTCCACGACCATCTGCACGTCGCAGGTGACCGGGACCTCGTCACGCTTAGGACGGCGTACCAGTTGGGCCTGCAGCTTCTCCAGCTCTACGTTCAGGTACTCGGGTACGGGCGGCAGCACATCGCGGTGCGTACCGGCGGCGGCGACCTGGAAGGGCACCATCACCTGGGAACGGGGACGCACCTGAATGGTCTGACCGGGCTTGACACGGAAGGAGGGGCGGTCGACGACCTTGCCGTCAACCATGATGTGCCGGTGCACGACGCTCTGGCGGGCCTGGGCGATAGTGCGCGCGAAGCCGGCGCGCAGGACGAGGGCGTCCAGGCGCATCTCCAGCAGTTCGACCAGGGATTCACCGGTCCTGCCCTTCTCGCGGCGGGCCTCCTCGAAGACCTTCTGCAGCTGGGCCTCGCGGATACCGTACTGGGCGCGCAGGCGCTGCTTCTCCTTGAGTCGGACGGCGTAGTCGGACTCGGTGCGGCGGCGGGCGCGGCCGTGCTCACCCGGACCGTAGGGACGCTTCTCGAAGTAGCGGACGGCCTTGGGGGTGAGCGGAATGCCGAGGGCGCGTGAGAGGCGCACCTGGCGGCGGGAGCGTGAAGAACTCATATCCTTCTTCCTGTCGGATCGGTTCGCGCGCCGTGAGCGGATGCCCCGGCGCGGGGCCGGCCATGACGGCTGAGGCCCCAGGAGTCCCCGCGCGTCAGGAGACGGCGCGGGCAGCCAGGAAACTCTAGCGCAGCCGAGTCGCATGATGCACGCAGCTCGCATCCGGTGTGAGCCGCCCCTCATCCGCCCTCAGGTGGAGTGTCGGGCTCGAACCAGCGTGGAGAAGATCACGTACACCAGGAACAGGCTGAATAGTATCGAGCCGGTTCGCGGGCTCACCAATCCGGCCGCGACGCTGCCCAGCGGAGACGCGGCGGCGGAGGCGGCACCGACAACGAGCCCCACCCGTAGGTCGGCCACACCGCGGCGCACATTGGTGAAGGAGCCCGACAAGGCGGTGGGTAGCATGACCACCAACGAGGTCCCGCGGGCCAACAGGTCGCCGATGCCGACGGCCAGTTGGCTGCCGGGCACGATCACGGCGCCGCCGCCCACCCCCACGAGCCCGGACACCACACCGGCTACCAGGCCGACTCCCACCAGGGCGGCGCCACTGGCGGGGGTGAGGGTGAGCCCGGCATCGCGCACCGGCACCATTACCTGCTGGGAGACGATCACGATGATCACGAAGGCCACGAAGACCCAGGGCAGGACGCGTCCCGGCAGCGTGTGCAGCAGGCGCACTCCCAGTTGGGCGCCGGCCAACGAGCCGACGATCAGGAAGACGGCCGCCGCCGGTGACACCTGGCCCTGCAAGCCGTAGGAGACGGCACCGACAATCGACGTCGGCACGATCGCGACCAGGGAGGTAGCGGATGCGCGCCGCTGGTCCATGCCGGCGAATGCGACCAGCGCCGGCACGATCACCAGTCCCCCACCGACACCGAACAGGCCCGCCAGGAAACCTGCGCCCAGCCCCATGAGCACGATCGCCGGCCAACGGCGGGGGGTCGAGATGGGGGCGACGGCCGGGGGCGGTGCCGAGTCGGCTACTCGCTGCTCGGCGGATGTGCCCTCGGACTCGACTTCGGGGCTCAAGTCATTGGCATTGGAGGTTGCGCTCACACGCCCGAGCCTATCGTCGCCACCAGCGTTGGCCGTCAGTCGCTCCGCTCCTGCGAATCGTGAGTGATTCGGCGGATGGCCGCCAGCCTTCGCGTGAGCTGCTCTTCGAAGCCGTTGGTGGTGGGCCGGTAGTACTCGGTTCCAACTAACTCGTCGGGCAGGTACTGCTGGGCGACGAGGCCGTGGGGGAAGTCGTGCGGGTAGCGGTAACCGGCGCCGTGGCCCAGGCGCTGGGCACCGGCGTAGTGCGCATCGCGCAGGTGGGCGGGCACCTGCCCGCCTCGTCCCGCACGCACATCCGCCGTGGCCTGACTCATGCCGGCTGCGACCGCGTTGGACTTCGGCGCCATGGCGACCGCCAGGGCAGCCTCGGCGAGCACCAGTTGAGCCTCCGGCATGCCGATCAGGGCGACGGCCTGCTGTGCGGCCACGGCCGTGGACAGCACGCTCGGTTCGGCCAGCCCTACGTCCTCAGCGGCGTGAATGGTGATGCGCCGGGCGATGTAGCGCGGATCCTCCCCGGCGGCGAGCATGCGTGCAAGGTAGTGCAGGGTCGCATCGGGGTCGGAGCCGCGCATGGACTTGATGAAGGCGCTGATTACGTCGTAGTGCTGGTCGCCCTGCCGGTCATAGCGGACGGCGGCCACGTCCGCGGCTCGTTCGACGTCCGCCACGGTTATTGTCGGGGCGGCCTCCTCGACGGTCTGTGCCGCTTGGGCGGCCAGCACGGCGCCGGCCGCCGCCTCCAGCACGGTCAGGGCCTTACGCGCATCCGAGCCGGCCATGCGTACGATCTGCTCGCACGCGTCATCGGCCAATGCGACCGCACCGCCCAGGCCACGTTCATCGGACTGCGCCCGGTTCAGCAGGGTGCGCACGTCGTCGCCATCGAGCGGATGCAGGGTCAGCAATAGGGAACGGGACAGTAGCGGGGCCACCACTGAGAAGCTCGGGTTCTCGGTGGTGGCCGCCATCAGTGTGACCCACCGGTTCTCGACACTGGGCAGCAGCGCATCCTGCTGGGAGCGGGAGAAGCGGTGCACCTCATCGACGAACAGGACGGTCTCCTCCCCCGTGGCCAGACGGCGGCGCGCATCGGTGACGACCTGGCGTATGTCCTTCACGCCGGCGGTGACGGCGGACAACTCCACGAAGCGCCGTCCGGAGCCGCGGGCGACGAGATAGGCGAGCGTGGTTTTACCGGTACCGGGCGGCCCCCACAGGACGACGCTGGCCACTCCCGCTCCCGGAGTGTTCCCGGATACGGGTTCCACCAGACGCCGCAGTGGTGCGCCGGGCGCAAGCAGGTGCTTCTGACCGACCACCTCGTCCAGGGCACGCGGCCGCATCCGCACCGCCAGTGGTGCGCGGGGGTCGACGGGCAGGCCAACGTCGTCCGTTCCGGCGCTCTCAAACAGGTCTGTCCCCTGATTCATGTACACGATTCAACACCTGTTTCTGCATCCTTCCGAGCGGCGGGGCGTTAGAGCACCGGCTGGTCTGTCACACTAGGGATCATGCTCGCCTGGCTCTCCCGTCGCGTCGTCAAGGACGCCTGGATCATCGTCGGCACGTGGGCACTCCTGGCAGGTGTGCTCCTAGTCGTCTCCTTGACGGGTGTGGGTGGTGCGAACCTATTCGACCGGGCGGCTTCCGGGAGCACATCGATAGCCGGCACCAACAGTGCAGAGGGTGAACGTATTCTCGAAACCCTGTCCGGGGACGCCGTGACCGTGACCCTACTGGTCACCGACATAGACGTCTCTGAACCCGACACCCAGCAGGCGGTGGCAGATGCGCTCGAGGAGGCCCACGCGGACCTGCGCGCATTGGTGGGCGAGCAGGGTGTCAACGTGATCGATCCCTTCGTGGTTCCGGGGATGCTGGCCGAGGAGGCCGCGCGACAACTCGCCTCCGCAGACCTCGATGGCTTCCTCATACTCGTGTCCGTCAACCCCAACGGTGACGAGGTGGCCGACCCCGATGATGAGGCGTATGCGGCCGAAGTCGCCCAGATCGTTGCCCAGGTGGAGGCGCGTCTGGCCCGGATTCCCGGGGAGCTCGCGGTGGTCGATCCCGCGGTGCGCGGTATCGTCTCGGACGATGCGCTGATGGCGGCCGCCGTCAATGACCAGGTCAGAGCCGACCTGCTTCGGGGCAGCTTGGTCTGTCTGCCGCTGGTTCTGCTGATCATGGTGCTCGTCTTCGGCGGTTTTCTGGCGGCCGGCATGCCGCTCATCGGTGCACTGGCCGCGATCGCCTGCACCATGGGGGTGCTGTATGTCCTCAGCTTCGCCGCGGACCTGCAGGCCTTCGTCATCAACATCGTCGCGGTGATCAGCCTGGGCCTGGCGATCGACTACGGGCTGCTGATCACCTCGCGGTACCGGGAAGAGCTGACACGTTCCCAGGAAGCGGCGAAGTCCGAGACCGTGGGGCGTCGTCGACGTACCGGGCGGCGGGATCTGCTCATCACCACCTGCTTGACGACGACGCTGGAAACCGCCGGTCGTACAGTGCTGTTCTCGGCGTTGACGGTCGCGGCCTGCATGCTCGGCCTGGTGCTGCTGGGCCCGTCCATCCTGCACTCCGTCGGCATTGCCTGCCTGGCTGCATGCCTGATTGCGGTGGCGGCGGCGCTCACCCTGGTGCCCGCGGTGCTGGTGCTGCTGGGGCGGCGCATGCTGCGACCGCCGCTGCTGCAACGCATCCCCGTGCTCGCGGGCCTGCAGCGTCGGCTGGGAGACGTGGCCGACGACAGGGGCGTGTTCAGGTGGATTGCGCGGCAGGTCCAGAACATGGCCTGGGTGGTTCTGGTGGCCTGTGTGGTGGCGCTGGTGGTTCTGGCGTCTCCGGCACGCCACCTGCACCTGCTCACATCCACCACGGAGCTGCTTCCGGCAGACTCCGACCAACGCGCCTACCTCACCATCCTCAATGAGCAGTACCCGGACGCCCAACAGGATGCCACCGTGATCATCGCCGCCACGGGTGACCGGGTCACCGAGTTCTTGAACCAAGAGGTCTCCGAAGGGCTGGACGGTGTCGCTGGGATCCCCCGAGTCGCCACTGCCGGCAACTACACGGTCGCATACTTCGACATGACCGACGCTCCGTCCTCCCTCGCCGCGGAGCAGACGGTCGCCTCCATCCGGGCGCTGCCTGCGCCGGCCGACATGTGGGTGCTGGGGCAGGCCGCCAGCCAACTCGATGTCCGCGAGTCGATGCTCGCCGCTCTGCCATGGCTGGGAGGCTTCATTGTGTTGGCGACCTTTGCGTTACTGTTCCTCATGACCGGCTCCCTGTTGTTGCCGTTGAAGGCACTGATGATCACGCTGCTGTCGCTGGCGGCCTCACTGGGAGTGCTTACCTGGGTGTTCCAAGAGGGCCATCTGGCCGGGCTGCTCGGCTTCGCGCCCATCGGCGGAGTGGAGGCCTATGTGGTGGTCACGGCACTCGGCGTCGGCTTCGGATTGGCCATGGACTACGAGGTCTTTCTGCTGGGACGTATAAGGGAGTACCGGGACGCCGGAGCGGACACGGACACCGCCGTGGCCAAGGGATTGCAGCGTTCGGGGCGGATTGTCACTTTCGCCGCGCTGATCATGGTGGTCGTATTCCTGGGCTTCGTAAACGGTGAGTTGCTGATCGTCAAGGAGATCGGGTTGGCTTTGGCGATCGTGGTGGCCCTCGATGCCACTCTGGTGCGGATGCTGCTGGTGCCCGCTATCATGACTCTGCTCGGCGATTGGAACTGGTGGGCGCCGGAACCCCTGTTACGACTCTACGAGCGTTATGGCCTCCAAGCCGCCGCTTTACGCCCCGAAGCGTCCGTGCCGGAGCAAGTGCGGCGGTCGGAGCCCGCTACGCAGACCCCCGACCGCCGCCGAGCCGTCGTCGACCGGGTCGACTAAAGCAGGCTGATGTCACCCGCCCCCTCGCGGGCGACCTCGGGGATGTCCTCCGTCAGATCGATGACCGTGGTCGGCTCCGTGGAGGTCACCGGCCCCTCGATGACGACGTCGATCAGGTGGCCGAGTTCGTCCTCGATCTCCCAGCCGTTGGACTCCGGCGTGGTCTGCCCGGGCCTAATGAGGGTGGAGGACAGGATGGGGGCGCCGAACTCCTTCACCAGCGCCTGTGCGATGGCGTGGTCGGGGATGCGTACGCCCAGTGTGTGCTTCTTGGGGTTGAGAGTCATCCGCGGCACCTCCTTGGTGCCTTTGAGGATGAAGGTCCACGGCCCCGGCGTCAGGCGCTTGATCAGCCGGAAGGCATTGTTTCCGACGATGGCCAGCGGCCCGGCCTGGGCGAAGTCGGCGCACACAAAGGTGAAGTTGTGCTTGGAGTCCAGTTGCCGGATGCTGCGAATGCGCTCCAGCCCCTCCTTGTTGCCGGGCGCGCAGGCCAGCGCATAGCCGGAGTCAGTGGGGTAGGCGATGAGTTCACCCGCCCGGAGCCTGTCTACGATCTTGGTGATCAGGCGTGCCTGCGGATTGATGGGGTGCAGCTCGATGTAGCGCGACATGAGGCCATTGTTCCACCGATCACCCCGCCTTGTCGCGCGCCACACTGCGCCTGAGCGGCGGAGCGGCGCACTCAACCGTCGCCACGCCGGTAGGCACTTGGCGTGGTCCGGGTCTCCAACTTGAAGCGCCGGTTGAAGTTGGCGAGGTTGGTATACCCGCTCAATGCGCTGACCCGCGCCACCGGGAGGTCGGTGGTGCGCAGCAGGTGACAGGCGCGGGCAATCCGCCGTCTGCGCACCAGCTCGGAGAAGGTGAGTCCAGCTGTGCTGTGGAAGAAGCGGGAGAAGGCGGAGGGGCTGAGCGCCACCAGGTCGGCGGCACGCGTCATGGAGATCTCTCCCGCCAAATTGGTCTCCACATAGTCCAGGACGGTGTTTATCCGGATGGCGGTGGCATCGTCGAGGCCGGGTACGTAGCCGGCGGTGGCAATCGGGTGTGCCTCCGCGTCGGGTGCGGTCAGGAAGATCTGGACCAGTTCCAGAAGGGCGATCAGGCGACCCAGAGCACCGCGCTCGCCCATCCCCTCCAGCACCTCCGCCGCCCGTGAACGGCTGGTCCCCGAGAGCACGATGCCTCGCCGCGCCCGGTCGGCCAGTACTTGGACGGCGGCCAACTCCGGCAACTGGTCGGCCGCCGCCGAGAAGCGTTCGGGCAGAACTTGGCACAGCACATCACGTTCGGGCAATTCTTCCCCGGGGGCGAGATCGGATAGCCAATTGTGGGGCAGGTGGCGCCCCATCAGGGTGAGCTGTCCGGCGCTGAAATCGACGGCATGGTCGCCCGCCAACATATGTCCGGAACCCGATCGGATCAGGTGAAACTCGATCTCGGGGTGATGGTGCCAACGTGCCAGAGCATTGGGATATCCGTGGCTCCACCACCGTACCGAGGAGCCGATGTCGGGAACGATGACCTCAAGGTCACCGATATCCGCTGAGAGCGGCGGGGTGCCGCCAGATGGACCGGGTGCTTCGGAAGGCCGGTGGGCTGCTGGGGAGGACACGCCGTAGTTGTGTCCATTGCCCGCAACAGCCCACAGGTTCTTGATCATGCCTGCGTCCTTGTCGCGCTGCGGCTCCGCTCAGCCGACCGTGATCTGCAGCTTGACGTCGCCCGGGCGTCCCTCGGCCACCCGGTCGAAGACCTCCTTGGCACGTTCCATCGGGAAGGTCTCGGTGATGAAGGGCTTGAGGTCTATCTTGCCGGCCGCCACCAGGTCGATGGCGCGCTGGTAGACATTGGCATAGCGGAATACCGTCTCGATACGGGTCTCACGCGCCTGCACCTCGGTGACGTCCACGGCGATCGGGTCGACGGGAATTCCTACCAGTACGGTGCGGTTGCCGGGGGCGCCCAGCTTCCACAGGTCCTCGTAGGCCGACGGGTGCCCGGACGCCTCGAAGACCACGTCTGCGCCCCAACCGCCGGTGCGGTCGCTGACGACGTCCAGTAGGCGTTGATCGCGCAGGTCCACGGTGACCACGCCGGGGATCTGGGAGGCGATCTCCAGCTTGACCGGGGACACGTCGGAGACGATGGCGGTGGAGGCACCGCCGGCGAGCGCCGCGGCGGCGGTGAGCATGCCGACCGTGCCACAGCCGGAAACGACGGCGACGTCGCCGGGGTGGATGGCGGCCTTGGTGGCCGCGTGCATACCGACCGCCAGCGGCTCCAGCAGGGCGCCCTCCCCGTAGGAGACGTTGTCCGGCAGATGGTAGGTGAAGGCCGCCGGGTGGATGACCTCCTCGACCAGGCAGCCGTCCACCGGCGGTGTGGCCCAGAAGGACACGGCCGGGTCGACGTTGTACATGCCCATGCGGGAGGCGCGCGAGCTCATGTCCGGCACGCCCGGCTCCATGGCCACCCGGTCGCCGACGGCGAAGTCGGTGACGCCCTCGCCCACCTCCCGTACGGTTCCGGAGGCCTCGTGGCCGAGGATCATCGGCGCCTCAACGACGTAGCGGCCGATGCGGCCGTGCGTGTAATAGTGGACGTCCGAGCCGCAGATACCGACGGTGTGCGGGGCGATGCGCAGCTGGCCGGGGCCGCAGACGAGGTCTCCGGGGACCTCTCGGACGTTGATCTCGTTGCGCTTGTCAAGGACTACAGCCTTCATGGTTTCTTCTCCTTGTGGGTGGTTGTGAGGGGTTGGCGGTGGTGGGCGTGATAAAGAATGGTCAGCGATTAGGTGGGTTCAGGCGTCCACCTCCGCGACGGGTCGGTTGGCGGGTGCCGGTAGGCGCCGCCCATTGCGGTCGAAGCCGGGCTGATCTGGGTGGATGAAGACGGTGATGAGGGAGCCCACCAGGTACAGGGCGGTGTAGGTCCAACACACTCCGGCGACGCCGACATGCGGCAGCAGCATAGTGACCAGTCCGGGGCCGACGAAGGTGGTCAGGCCGGAGGCGAGGTTGTTGGCGGAGATGGCCGCCCCGCGGTGCTCGGGGGCCAGGGCGGGGAACACTGCGGCCATGGGGACGAAAGCGGTGACCCCCATCCCCAGGAGAACGGCGGCGGCGCCGAGGGCGATCATGTTGCCACCGAGGAACTGGGGCACGTAGTAGAAGCCGAGGGTGGCGGCGGCGCAGAACCAGCAGCCGTACCAACGCATCTGCCGCATCCAGCCGTAGCGGTCGCCGATCCAGCCCCAGAAGAGGTTGCCGAAGACCGTGACGGCGAACTGGATGCCCCAGATAGTCATCCACTGCGGCATGGTGAACCACTCCTCGCCGTAACCGCCGGTAGTCAGGTACAGGGGCATGATCACGGGGAATCCGTACAGGCTAAGGTTGCAGATGACGCGCACGATGGCGGTGAGGGCCACCTCTCGGTTGGTACCGAGGATCGTCACGCCCACCGAGAGCCGGCGCAGCGTGTCACTCAGGTCGCCGCGTCTGGGCTGCGGTTCGCCGCGGCCGACGAATACCAGGCATAACAGGCCTCCGGTGATCGTCCAGGCCAAGGAGAACCAGAGCGTTCCCTGCTCACCGATGAAGTTGATGGTGCGGGCGGGGATCCAAGAGCCGAGACAGCCGATGCCGATGGAGTAGGCGGTCCAGAACCACCCCATCGCAGAGGCACGAGAGGCAGCCGGGACCTTCTGGGTGATGTAGACGACGAAGGAGTAGATGAACAGTGGGTACGCCAGGCCACGGCAGGCGTATGCGGCCAGGATTAGCGGGTACATCCGCGAAGGGATCGCAACCGCGATGAACAGCATGTGCAGACCTATCCACAGTCCGGCGCCGATGAGCATGATGCGGCGCACCCCGAAGGTCTCGGCCAGGACGCCGGAGGCCCAGCCGGCCAGAGCGGCCATCAGTCCGTAGGCAGTGATGACGGTCGACGCCTGGGTGGCGGCGAAGCCCAGGGAGACGAGGTACTTGGACAGGAAGGTCAGCTCGAAGCCGTCGCCGGTCATGAATACTGCGATGGCGATGAGCCCGGGGATCAGGATCTTCGGGGGTGTAAGGCGCATGGGTTCCACTCCGTCGTGTCGGCGCGCGGCTCATTCCGCGGTTGTTGGCTAAAGCTTCGCGCCGGGCGCGCACGGGGGTCTTCCGGCTCCGATGCCGGGCAGCAGTACTTTCTTGACTTTCCCGGCGGCGCGCCTGCCGACCAACCCGGCACCCAACTGGCGGTGACGACCGCACTCGGCCGCCAGGCGCCCACAAAGGACCCTGACCCCAGATACCAGGTACAAGGAACAGGGCACCGCCCGTAACCTGACGATCCCCGAGGACGGTCTCGTCCTGATCTCTCGCTAGGAGCATGAGTAGCCGCCTTCAGAGACGTAGTGCGGTAAGGCCGTTAGTATCGGGCACAACCGTTAGGGCTGAGGAGGACCACGATGCCCGGGACAGGCGCACCCGCCTTGAGCGGACAGGTGCTGCTAGCCGCCCATGACCTGAGTGTCGGCTACGGCGAACACGCGGTGTGTGGCCCGGCTACCTTCGCTCTCCGGGCCGGCGAGGCACTGGCACTCGTAGGCGTCAATGGCGCCGGCAAGTCCACCCTGCTGCGCACCTGCCTCGGCCTGCTTCCACCCGTCGACGGTGAGGTAAGACTGCTGGGACGTGTCCCCGATCCGCGTTCGGGTCGGCAGCGCCGGGCGGTGGCATGCGAGTTGGGCGAGGAGTCCTTCTTCCCCGCCCTGACCGTGTCCGAGCACCTGGCACTGGTCTGCTTCGGGCACGCCGTGCCCGATCCTGAGCGGACCACTAGGCAACTGCTGGAGGAATTCGATCTCATCGACCTGGCCGACGCCCTGCCCGAAGAGATGTCCTCGGGACAGCGACGTCGCCTGGCTCTGGCCGCTGCGTTGGCCCGACCGCGGCGCATCCTGGTTGTGGACGAGCCTGAGCAGCGCCTGGACCATGGCACGCGTCGTGCCCTGGCACAGCGCCTGGTCGCCGAGCGGAGAACCGGAGTGGCCGTGCTACTCGCCTGCCACGACGCGGAGTTCGTGCGTACGGTCGCCACGAGCGTGTTGCTGGTAGGCGCCGACACCAATCTGCTCAGCGTCTCCGGTGGGGTGCGTGCCATCACCGAGGGCCGGCTGTGACCGCGGCCTGGGGACATTCCTCCCAAGCACCGCCCCCGGGTCGGGAACTGCGCCGCTGGGTACGGAGCCATACGGCTAGTACCCACAGCCCCTGGGCGATTCTCGGCGACCTCTATGACACGGTGCTTTCCGCGGCAATCCTGGCGGCCATGACCGTCCCGTACCTGACGCGGTTGGGTGCCCGTGCCCCGACGTCCATGCCCGGACCGGCCGTTGCAGATCCGGCCTGGATGGTGCTGTTACTAGCGCTGGTACTGGCGGGGCTGGCGCTGTCTCCGCTGCGGCGGCTGGGCCCGCTGTTCCTGCGGACCCATGAGGCTTCCTGGTGGCTCACCATGCCCGGCGATCGGCGTGGCCTGCTGGACCCCGTGGCCTGGGCAGAGATCGCCTTTGCGATCGCCGCCGGCGGCACGGCCGGATTCCTGTTCGCAGTGGTGGCGGGCACCACAGCGGTGACGGCTGCTGGGACGGTCTTGCTCGGTGGCGGCGGTGGGGCGCTGCTGCTCTTGGCACTGGTACATGCACAGGTGGGTGGGGCAGGCCTGCTCGGTGCGAGACTGACACTGCTGGCTATGGCGGCAGCGGTAGTCGCAGCCGGGGCCTTAGATACACCTTTTCCCCGTCAAACGGGAGAAGGGGTGTTCACGGCGCTGGGTCTGTTCGCGGATCTGACGGCCGCCGTCTGGTGGTACCGGTTGCGGGCCCGGTTGGTTGACATTCCGGATTCACACCTGCTGGAGGTGGCCGCCCGCAACCTGGGTACGCAGGTCTCCTGGCTCTCCCTGGACACTCGCGCACTCGGGCGCCTGCTGTCCGCCCCGGCTCGTCGTCCGGCCCGCCCATCACGCCTGCCGCTGGCCGGGCTGTCGCGTAGCCTGCCCCGAGGGCTGCGCCCGGTGTTGGCCGTGGCTCAGGCGGACTGGCTGCTGCTGTGGCGCCAACCGCGTCGCCCTGTGCAGCTGCTGACGGGGCTGGTCATTGCCCTGTTCCCCCTGACGTCCTCCGGTATCGGCTCGGTCGGCCAGGCCGTCTTCCATCTTTTCGGCGGCTGGGTTGCGGTCCTGGCTCTCGCCGAGCCGGCACGGCGTGCCTGGTTCGACGGCGTGGCGGACGCATCTTGGCCGGTTGGTCCCGTCCTGGTCAGGTGCGGGCACCTGCTGGTGCCGACGGCGGCGATGATCCTCTGGACAGCGCTGACGGTACTCGCCCAGCTACGTGAACAGGCATTACCGTTGACGCTTACCGGGGCGTGCAACATCATCGCTCTCGTGGCGGCGGCGGGTTGCGGTTGGGCCGGTGCGGCGTTGCGGTCGGGGTTCCGGCCCGCACCGGATTTCTCACTGGGACTGATCGCCTCGCCGGTCGGGTCGCTGCCGCCGGGCGCGGTCGCGATGGTAGTGAATGGACCCGACGCCGCCGCCCTGGCCGGGGCACCGACCGCGCTGCTGGCCTCGGGAGTGCCCCCTACGGCGCGACTATTGTTGGCGCAGCTCGCCGTCAGCGCCATTGTCGTCGCCTGGGGGCTGCGGACGGGGCGTCGATCACCATGAATCTGAGATGCTGTCCCGCTCCTGCCACGTCACCTTGTTCTCAACGTTGAAGGAACTGCCGTTCCACACGAAGTCCGCTTCTGCTCCCCCAGTGGCGCAAGCTGCGCAGGCGCCATCAGTGGCTAGGAACTCTCCGATCCATTGCAGGTGGAAACCGTTCTCGATCGGCTTGAGCGTACCCTCTACCGCGGTGATCGATTTGCTCTGATAGGGCCCCGCCGCCAGCTGTATGGCAGTATCGAGAGCGGGCGGAGCGAAAGCATCGTCGTAGAAGCCGATGTGGTCGTAGACCAGGTTGCCGCCGCCCCAGCAGGAGAAATCCACCGCCCGGTACGGCTTACCATCCAGTGTCACTACGGCGGTCTGCTTGACCGTCACGCTCATCCGGATAGTGCCCTCCTCCAGACCGGCATAACCATCAACGAAGGTTATCGGCCTCTCGTCGTCAGTCTCCCATCCGCATTGGTCCGGCACGATCACCTCGCCGTTGCGGAATGCGTCCTCGTCCGGCACTGAAACATCTGCGGCGAGCGGCTGCGGCGTCGCCGTGGACTGCGGTTCCTGCGCCAGGGGAACTGGCGTAACGGCAGTTGACTGCCCGGCGCCCGGTGAGCCCTCGGTAGTCGTCGAGATTGGAGTAGCCGACGCCGCACCCGAGGTGCCCGGGCCCGCGTCCCGATTCGCCGGACCACAGCCCACGGCGGCTCCGGCCACGATCAACGCGGTCACGATGGCAGCGGCCCGGGCTCCCCTGGCACGGTCCGGCACGGATAAGACGAACATCACATCCCGGTTCTCTTGTGAACTAATCGTTTCCGGCGCGGTAGAGGTCGATGCCGGCCCCGGGAACCGCCTCAATCAGGCGCCTGGTGTAATCCTCACGCGGGTTGGCGAACAGCTCGTCACTCGGCCCGGCCTCCACAACCCGTCCCTGTTCCATGACGACGACGTCGTCGGCGAGCAGGCGCACCACCGCCAGGTCGTGGGTGATAAACAGGTAACTCAACTCCAGTTCCGCCTGCAGACTCGACAGCAGCTTGAGGATCTGCGCCTGCACCAGTACGTCCAGAGCGGATACGGCCTCATCCAAGACGACAATCTCCGGTCGCAGGGCCAAGGCGCGGGCAATGGCCACACGCTGGCGCTGGCCACCCGACAACTCGCCCGGGTAACGGCGCATGGCGGAGCGTGGCAATGCCACCATATCCAGCAGCTCGGCGACTCGCTGCTCGCGCTCCTTGCGTGTGCCCACCCGATGCACCCGCAGTGGTTCCTCCACGGAGGAGAACACCGAATACATGGGATCCAGTGAGCCGTAGGGGTTCTGGAACACGGGCTGCATGACTCGCCGCAGCCTGAACAACTCCTGCTGGTTCAGCGTGGAAAGGTCGGTGCCCTGGTGGAACACTTTTCCACTGGTGGGGTCGATCAGGTTCAGGATGATGTTGGCCACAGTCGACTTACCCGATCCGGACTCACCGACCAGCGCCAGGGTGGTGCCCTTGCGCAGACCGAAGCTGACGTCGTCGACGGCCTTGAAGGTATTGGCCTTCACCTTGGCGCCGCGCACCGGAAAGACCTTGGTCAGGTGCTCAACCCGCAGCACCTGCTGGGTGGACGAGCTGCCCAGGCCCGCGCCCAGCAGTTCCTCCTCGGTGGTCTCCACGCCGCGGGCATGAGCCTGTTCGATGCGGTGGGAGGCGAGCGAGGGTGCCGCCCGCACCAGCCGCTTCGTGTATGGGTGCCGGGGATCTTGCAGAATCTCCAGACTGGGGCCTGATTCGACGACGCGTCCCCGATGCATGACCACCAGGTGCTCGGCACGCTCCGCTGCCAACCCCAGGTCATGGGTGATCAGCAGCATGGCAGTGCCATGCTCGCGGGTCAGGGTCTGCAGGTGGTCGAGGATGACCCGTTGCACGGTGACATCCAGGGCACTGGTCGGCTCGTCGGCGATGAGCAGGCTCGGGTCAGCGGCCATACCGATGGCGATCAGCGCCCGTTGACGCATGCCTCCGGAGAACTCGTGTGGGTACTGCTTAGCGCGGCGGGCGGCGTCCGGTAGACCGGCCTCGGTGAGAAGCTCGGTCACCCGCCGGTCCAGCTCGCCGCCCGGCACCACGTTGTTGGCGCGCAGCGCCTCCTTGACCTGGTTGCCGATGGACCAGACCGGATTGAGATTACTCATCGGATCCTGTGGCACCAGGCCGATGCGCGCCCCCCGCAACGCGGTCATCTCCTTGGTGGAGGCACGCGTCAGATCGTGTCCCTCAAACAGGATCTTCCCGCCAGTGACGCGACCGGTCCCGGGCAGCAGTCCGATGACGGCGTGGGCGGTGGTTGACTTGCCGGAACCGGACTCCCCCACGATGGCCACGGACTGGCCCGGGTAAACGGTCAGGCTGGCCTCGCGCACTGCCGGAACCATGCCGGTTGAGGACCGGAAGGCCACTTGAAGGTCACGGATCTCCAGCAGCGGCCGGTCCGGATCCGGGCGCCTGGCCGCAGCGTTGGTTCCTGTCATGGTATTCACATTCGCCTTGCTCATTTGCGGGTCTTGGGGTCGAGGGCGTCGCGCACGACGTCACCCATCATGATGAAACCGAGTACCGTCAGGGCCAGGGCACCGGCCGGGTAGAACAGGATGCCGGGGGCGCTACGCAGTGAGGACTGGGCCGCGGAGATGTCCGCTCCCCAGGAGACGATCGTGGCGGGCAGACCGATCCCCAGGAAGGACATGGTCGCCTCGGTGACGATGTAGGAGCCGAGCGAAACCGTGGCCGTGACGATGATCGGCGCCGCCGCATTGGGCAGGATATGGCGGAACATGGTTGCCCATCTTCCGGCGCCCAACGCCGTCGAGGCGGTGACGAACTCGTCATTCTTGACGGACATGACTGCCCCACGGGTAATGCGGGCTATCTGCGGCCAGCCGAAGATGCCCAGAACCAGCACCACCGTGAACACGGAGCGATGTGTCTTGAACATACTCATCACCACGATGGCGGCGAGCATGAAGGGAACGGCGAAGAAGATATCGGTGACCCGCGACAGCAGGGCGTCGAACCACCCGCCGAAGTAGCCCGCAATGGCACCGATCATGGAGCCTACGGCCACCACCAGCAGGGTGGTCAACACCCCGACGCTCACGGAGGCGCGCGCACCGTAAATGGTGCGGGCGTAGATGTCGCAGCCCTGCTTGTCGAAACCGAAGGGATGGCCGGATCGCGCCGGTGCTAAGGAGTTGCTCAATTCACAGAAGCGGGGGTCGGTGTTGGTGAACAGGCCCGGCGCCACCGCGAGGGCCACGGCGGCCAGGATCAGCAGCGCGGCGGCCCAGAAAAGGGCACGGCGACGCAGCCGCTTCCAGGCCTCGCCCCACATTGAGGCTGGCGCGGACTCATCGGCCACGGCGTCTACCGCACCCAGGCCAGTCTCATCGATGTCGGAGACGAAGCGCTCCTGGCCGGGGCGAGTGGCGGTGAGCCCACCGCCGGGTTTAAGAGTGTCAGGCATAGCGGATCCTCGGATCGAGGGCGGCGTAGAGCAGGTCCACGAGCAGGTTGGAGATGATGAAAACGAGCACGAGTACGGTGGTGAAGGACACTACCGTCGTACTCTGGCCTTGAAGGATTGCCCGATACAGGGTGCCGCCGACGCCGTGGATGTTGAAGATTCCCTCGGTGACAATGGCCCCACCCATCAGCGCTCCCAGGTCGGCCCCCAGGAAGGTCACTACCGGAATCAGCGAGTTGCGCAGGATGTGATGAGTGACCACGCGCCGCTCGGAGATGCCCTTGGCGCGGGCGGTGCGCACGTAGTCGGCGGCCAGACTCTCCCCCACGGAGGTCCGGGTGAGCCGCAGCACATAGGCGAAGGAGACGGCGGCGAGCACAAGGGCGGGCATGAGCAGCTCCTTGATACCCGGATTGCTGCCCGCAGTCACCGGCAGCCAACCTGCCTTGATGCCCACGAAGAACTGCAACACGAAACCGATGACGAAGGTGGGCACGGCGATCACCGTCATGGAGATGACCAGCACGGTGGCGTCGAAGAAGCCTCCTCGACGCAATCCGGCCAGGGTTCCGATGATGATCCCGAATACGGCTTCCAGCACCAGCGCCATCAGGGCGAGCTTGATGGTGACCGGGAAGGCCTGCGCCATTACCTCGGCGACGGGCTGGCGGGAGAAGGTGGTTCCGAAGTCACCGGTGAAGATTCCCTTGATGTACAGCAGGTACTGGACGATGAAGGGCTGATCCAGGTTGTACTCGGCGCGGATCTGGGCGACGACGGCGTCGGACAGGGCGCGCTCCCCGCCCAAAGCGGCCACTGGGTCGCCGGGCAGGGCGAAGACCATGGCGTAGATCAGGAAAGTGGCCCCGAAGAAGACGGGGACCATCTGCAGCAGTCTGCGTCCGACATAGCGGAGCATGGTGGGTCCTCCTGTAGCTAGCGGTCACGCCGTTGGAGGCGGACGGCACCCGCCCGCCCCCAACGGCCAGGAGTGTCAGGCCTTGGTGATGGCGTGGTAGAGCGGCACGGAGTTCCAACCCCACTTGACGTCGGAGACCAGTGTCGAGTACCCGCCGAAGCCGTTCTGGTACCACAGCGGAATGGCCGGCAGATCAGCGAACAGCAGCGTCTGGGCACGCTGGTGAAGCTTGAGCGCCTCGTCGGCGTCGGTCGTCTGCGCCGCCTGGTCCAGCAGACCGTCGAACTCGGCGTTGGCGTAATCGGCATCGTTGGAGCCGGCCTTGGTGCGGTACTGGGCACCCAGGAAATTGGCCATGGA
This sequence comes from Actinomyces sp., assembly GCF_030530635.1. GTDB lineage: Bacteria > Actinomycetota > Actinomycetes > Actinomycetales > Actinomycetaceae > Actinomyces. Next base: position 3,661 of record NZ_JAUMUL010000038.1, on the reverse strand, counting down.
CGGATAGTCTGCCTGCCAACCGGTGCGGAAACCGGAGTCGATGGCGCGCTTAGTGACGTCGTCGCGCAACTCCTGGAAGGCGGGGTAGGACTTGCCGGACGCCTCAATGCCGAGGGTGTTCTTAATGGAGTTGCACACGGCATCCACCCAGGTCTGGTGAGGGCCATCAGCGTTGTAGGCGATCGTGAACGCGCCCTCGAAGGGGCTGATCGCATCGGCGGCCGCCCAGGCCGCCTTGGCGGCCTCGGGGTCGTAGGCGAGTACCTCGTTGCCCTCCACGTTCTCGGTCCAGCCGTCAATCACCGGAGAGGTGAAGTCGGAGGCCGGAGTGCGCGTGCCATTGTAGATCGTGTCGCAGATCTCCTTCCGGTTGATGGCCAGGGACAGGGCCTTACGACGCAGGCGACCCTCCTCGTCCATCTTGAAGTGCTCAGTGCCGACGTTGATGGAGAAGCACTGGACGACGGCGCCGGGCTGGTTCACGGCCCGGTCACCCAGGTCGTCGTTGAAGGTGGCCAGAGCCGAGTCCGGGATGGCGTCTAGGACGTCGACGGCGTCCGACTGGAGATCGGCGTAGGCGGCGTCGTAGTCGGTGTAGAACACGAAGGTGACACCGTCGTTGGCGGCCTTGCGGGGGCCGGCGTAATCGGGATTGGCAACCAGCTCGGCACGGTCGTTGTGGGTCCAGTTGGCAAGCGTGTAGGGACCGTTGCCGACCGGCTTCTGACCGAATGCCTCCATGTCCTCGTAGGCGGACTCCGGCAACGGATAGAAGGCGGAGTAGCCCAGGCGCAGTGGGAAGTCCGACTGCGGCTCGGTCAGGGTGATGGTGAACTCCGTGTCGGAGACCTTCTTCAGGCCCGTCAGCTCGGAGTCCTTCTCCTCGGAGAATCCTTCAATGGGCTCGTAGAAGTAGTTGGACAGGTGGGCGTTGGACGCGAGCGCGCCGTAGTTCCAAGCCTTGATGAAGGAGTCGGAGGTGACGGGCGTGCCGTCGGAGAAGGTCCAGCCCTCGTTGAGGGTTACGGTGAAGGTCTTGTTGTCATCGGTGGTGACGTCCTTAGCGACCTCGTTGACCACGGCGCCGTCGGCGTCGTAGCTGAACAGGCCGGCGAAGAGCAGATCGACGATACGTCCGCCGCCCACCTCGTTGGTGTTGGACGGGATGAGCGGGTTCTGCGGCTCGGTGCTGTAGGCGAGCACGGGATTGCCTGCGGCCGAGTCGTCGGAGGTGGTGTTGGAACCGCATGCTGCCAGGGACAACAGCACGGCCGTTGAGGCTGCTCCAATGCCGAAGGCGCGGCGAGAGATGACAGTAGCGGTATTCATGATCCTCTATGTGGTTGTACCGGTACGAATGAGTGTGCGGGCCCAGCTGCGGCTACGCGTCCCGATGTCGATGCGACGCATCGACGGCCAAGGCTATTCACACGCGCCTGAGAATACACACGTCGGCGTGAAAACGAATCAGGTGGTCAGTCCGCCTGCTCCGGCACGGCGTCGACACCGGCCTCCTGGCGCTGCTCAGGTGTGATCGGTGCCGGAGCGTCCGTCAGTGGGTCGTAGCCGCCCCCGGACTTCGGGAAGGCGATCACGTCACGGATGGAGTCGGCATGGGTCAGCAGCGCGACGATGCGGTCCCAGCCGAAAGCGATACCGCCGTGCGGCGGAGCGCCGAACTTGAAGGCGTCCAGCAGGAAACCGAACTTCTCCTGGGCGTCCTCGGGGCCGATTCCCATGACATTGAACACACGCTCCTGCACGTCACGGCGGTGGATACGTATGGAACCACCGCCGATCTCGTTGCCGTTGCAAACGATGTCGTAGGCGTAGGCAAGTGCGGAGCCGGGATCGGTGTCGAAGGTGTCCAGGCACTCGGGCTTGGGCGAGGTGAAGGCGTGGTGGACAGCAGTCCAGGCGGATTCGCCCAGAGCCACATCTCCCTCCGCCTTGGCCTCCGCGGCAGGGTTGAACAGCGGCGCATCCACCACCCAGACGAAGGACCAGGCGCCGGCGTCGATCAGGTCGCAGCGCTTGCCGATCTCCAGGCGGGCTGCGCCGAGCAGGGCGCGGGAGGCCTCCGCGGTGCCGGCGGCGAAGAAGATGCAGTCGCCCGGCCTCGCCCCTGCGGCGGCGGCCAGGCCCGCGCGCTCGGCGTCGGTGATGTTCTTGGCGACCGGTCCGCCGAGGCCGCCGTCGTCGTCGACAGTGACATAGGCCAGGCCGCGGGCGCCGCGTTGGCGGGCCCACTCCTGCCAGGCGTCGAAGGTGCGGCGAGACTGCGACGCCCCGCCTGGCATCACTACAGCCCCCACATAGGGCTGGCGGAAGACGCGGAAGCTGGTGTCCTTGAAGAAATCGGTCAGATCCACCAACTCAACACCGAAGCGCAGATCCGGCTTGTCGGTGCCGTAGCGCTCCATGGCGTCGTGGTAAGTCATGCGCGGGATCGGGGTGGGCAGGTCGTAGTCGATGAGCGCCCAAACCTCCCTGAGCACGTCCTCGGCTACCTCGATCACATCCTCCTGGTCCACGAAGCTCATCTCAACGTCCAGTTGAGTGAACTCAGGCTGGCGGTCGGCGCGGAAGTCCTCGTCCCGGTAACAGCGGGCAATCTGGTAGTAGCGCTCCATACCAGCGACCATAAGTAACTGCTTGAACAGCTGCGGGCTCTGCGGCAGGGCGTACCAGGAGCCGGGGGCCAGCCGGGCGGGGACCAGGAAGTCGCGGGCACCCTCCGGGGTGGAGCGGGTCAGGGTGGGGGTCTCGATCTCGACGAAGTCATGAGTATCGAGCACCCGCCGCGCGGCCTGGGAAACCTTGGAGCGCAGGCGCATGGCATGCTGCATCGGAGTGCGACGCAGATCGAGGTAACGGTACTTCAGACGGGTCTCCTCACCCACCTGGCCGGAGTCCTCGGCATGATCGGACACTTGGAGGGGCAGCGCGGCGGCGGGATTAAGAATCTGCACGTCGGAGACGACGACCTCGATCTCGCCAGTGGGCAGATTGGGGTTCGCGTTGCCCTCGGGCCTGGCTGCCACCTCACCGGTCACCTGGAGCACGTACTCGGCACGCAGATCGTGGGCGATCTCCTCGCGGATGACTACCTGAGCGATGCCGGAGGCGTCACGTAGGTCGATGAAGGCGACGCCGCCATGATCGCGGCGGCGATCCACCCATCCGGCAAGTGTGACTACTTCTCCAATGTCGGCGGCGCGCAGGGTGCCTGCGTCGCGGGTTCGCATCACGGTGCTGATTCCTTCCGTTGGGGACGCATGGCCGGCGTCCTGCGGGGCGCACCGCGAGACGGGCGGGCACCGGCGGTGATACTACGCCGGTGCCGGCCCGACAACGCCCTGCGCTGGTTCAAGCACGTCCCTATCACCCCGACACCGACCTCATCGCCGGGCCGGAACCACCACACTCCAGAACGGAAGAACCCCTTAAGGTCACCACGCACGCCGGAACGATCTGCCAGAACCGGCACCAAAACACCGATCAGGCCGCCGTAAGACTGACCGACGAGTGCAACGTAAGCCGGGAGGGTTACTCATAGGGGGGTGAGGGGTGCCGACGCGCCCGTGTGTTGGCTGAGTACCGGGATGGCTCGTTCCTGCGTGGATTCGTTTGTTCACCGAATCGCCTCAAGGAACGAGCC
>NZ_JAUMUL010000037.1 GCF_030530635.1 Actinomyces sp. | reverse complement strand
AGTTGGTTAGCGCGCCGCCCTGTCACGGCGGAGGTCGCGGGTTCAAGTCCCGTCGAGGTCGCGGAAGCGGGTCGCTCAGTCGGAAACGGCTGGGCGACCCAGCCTCTAGGCTCTGTAGCTCAGTTGGTAGAGCGTTCGACTGAAAATCGAAAGGTCACCGGATCGACGCCGGTCGGAGCCACGGCGATGGCCCCCGGGACTCACAAGGTCCCGGGGGCTTCGCTCATTTCCGGCCGCGGTTGCGGGTTATAGGCGCAAACGTGTTGCTCCTCGGGTCTGATGCGTCGGTAGGAGTTGCTCGCGGGCGCGGGTTAGCCCGCGACTACGCGGCCCGGCCCTCCAGGGCGCTGTCCGGCGGCGTCTGCGTGAGCGCGCCGAGACCCACAACCTGCCGGTCGTTGTGGTATCCGTGAAGGGGCTCTTCTGCTTTGTGGGGGTGGGTGGTGTGGTGTGACCCGCCGTGGGACGGAATGATGCTCCTATGGTTGTCAAAATCGATGACAAACGCCGCCTACGGCCGCGAGAGCCGATCTGACACCCGCATGATTCCAATGTTTTGTTTGCGGCCGGTGCCGCCTCCTACATCGTTTGTCATAGATCTGGACACTCCCTGCCTTCGGTCGCCGGAATATGCGCCGGCGGCAAGCTGCCCGGCGTCGACGGTAGCCGGCGAGTAGGCCGGCATCCGAATCTCGCGAGCGCTGCCATTGAAACGCGTGACTCAGTAACGGTGCCTCGCTCGGCGAATAGTAAGAAAACCGCGTCACGCCGCGAACTCGAGCGCTCCCCAGGGGAGCGGTCGGCACCGGAGCGCTCGCACGCAGTCGGCGTCCTTCGGTTCGGTGACCCTGCGTGTTGGTTGACGAGCATGAGACGTTCCTCCTCGAACTCGCAGTGCCTACACGCGCCAGGAGCGCAGGCCGGCCTCGCCTGCGGCGATCGCGCCGAACAGGACGCCTGCAATCGGCCAGATCATCCAGCTGATGTCCCAGCTGGAGCCGATGAAGGACCAGGCGAGGTAGATGGCTATGCAGCCGATCCAGTACGGCCCGGCGATCGCCTCGGTGAAGGAGTTCTCTTCGGGGTTGCGCCAGGTGGGCGGGGCGTCGGCGGGGCGCCCCGCCTCGGTGACGGTTTTATGCGTCATGGCGGCCCAGATCGTCGGCAGGAAGATGCGTAGGCCGGCAGCCACCATGAGCAGGCTGAGAATTACGCCCAACAGCGGTCCCGCATTGTTGTTCGAGTCCTGAAAAATGATGCCTGATCCCGAAACCGGGATTGGCGCCATGATCCACAGGGCGACGGCGATGCTCAGCGCGCGTGTCCGTGTTCCCTCATGCTCCAGGCGCATTCGCGCGGTCCACGCCGATACGACCGGATTACGCGTGAACTTGCCGTCCGTTAGATGGGTCAGGCCCGTGAAGGCCTGATGACGGCGAATGAACAGGGAAACGGCCAGCGCCACCACTACCAACGTGAGGGGACCCCCAACCGATGCGGCCTGGTCCTTATCCCAGGGGATCAGGCCGATGCCGGCAGTCGACAGGCCGATGCAGGTGAACAGCGGCACCGCTGCCAGCACGCACAGGGCCACGCCATTGCCGAGTAGGGTGCCGGTGCTGCGTCGCGCCTCGGCCAGAGCCTGAGCCTCCGGCAGGGTGATGACTGGGTAGTCCGACGGCGCTGCCTCCGGAGCGGCCGGGGCCGTGGCGGGTTCGTCGCCGGGGACCGCATACGCCTGGGCGGCGGCGCCGCGGATGTCGGGGAGGATGCCCAACACGGGCGCCAGCTCCTCCAGGTTGCCGAAGTCGGTGATCACCGACCCGACTGCCTCGTTGTGAGACCTCCCGGAGGCGATGGCGTCGGCATAGGCATCCTCCATCATGGCGTGCAGCTCTCGCTTGGCCTCGAGTAGGCGCGGGGTGGCGGGGTAGGGGGCGAACATGGCTTCGAGGAAGGTGTTGATGGCATTCATCAGGGGCTCCTAGTGTGCTTGGCGGGGGCGGGTGATCTGGGTTTTAGTGGGTGGCGCTCGATCAGGGCTCCGCGGGGGAGGGGCGAGTGGAGGCGTACAGGGCGAAGCGATCGATGAGGGCCTTGGTGTCCTCCCACTCGGCGAGCTTGTCCATCAGGTGGGCGGTCCCGGCCTCGGTCAGCCGGTAGTAGGTGCGCGGCTTGCCCGACTCGCTGGTATCCGCGAAGGAGGAGACCAGTCCTGTCGACTCCAGGCGTTTGAGCGCCGAGTACAGCGTGGTCTGCTTGATCGTGTACTGCCCCTGCGCCACCTCGGCGATGGTCTTGGCGAGTTCATAGGCGTAGGAAGGCCGGTCACGCAGCAGCGTGAGTGCGATCAGATCGATGTAGCCACGGATGGCGTCGGCGCTAATCATCGCGATGATCTCCGGGATCGTGCGGCCGCGGGGGCTGCTTGAGGGTAGTGACAGTGTTCATACGTCCAACGTACTACGATAGACGTAGTACGTCTAGTGGTCTATTGCTGACTGTTCCTCTTCTTACGCCTACTCTGGAGACGTGAGCGCAGCGCAGCACGTCCCCGGATTCCTCCCCTCCTACCCGCACAACGACGACCCCGCCACCCTGCGGCTGATCTGGCCCCAATGGCAGGGTGCCGGCTATGCCAACGCCGGCGCACTCGTCCCGGAACTCCCGGCGCCGGTCGCCCGTCGCGGCTACATGGCCGGCGCCCGCGCCCTGGCAGCCCTGCTCCCGCCCGCCGTCGGCCCCACCGCGACGGTCTCCGTCGATCTGACCGAGCTTGCCGGCCCGGACGGCCCCGAGGGCTCCACCGGCGGCATCGAGTCGCGCAGCGCCATCCTGGCCGGCATCGACGCCGCCCTGCGGACCATCGACTCCCACCCCGGCGTTAGACGCATCCTCACCATCGGCGGTGAGTGCTCCGTATCCGTCGCCCCATTCGCCTGGCTCGCCAACAAGTACGGCGACGACCTCGCCGTGGTCTGGATCGACTCCCACCCCGACGTCGACACCCCCGACACCGGCTACGACGGCTACCACGCCATGGCCGTAACCGCTCTGGCCGGCAGGGGCGATGCCGAGGTCCTGTCACATCTGCCGGCCCACATCGACCCCTCCCGCATCGCCTGGGCCGGTCTGCACGAGTGGGAGCCCGACTGCGATGAGCACGTGTCGAGCTGGGGCATCACCGCCTTCGGGCCGGATGACCTGCGCACGGACACCCGCCCCCTCATAGACTGGCTCCACGCCACCGGCGCCTCCCGCCTGGCCATCCACTTCGACGTCGACACGATCGACGCCGACGAGGTCGCCCTCGGTCTCGGGCGGGTATCCGGCGGGCTCACCGCCGCCCAGGTGCACCGCCTGATCGCCGACCTCGGCGAGGCGGCCGACGTCGTCGGCCTGACAGTGGCCGAATACCTGCCCCGCGAGCTGCTCGCCCTGGGATCCGTCCTCGCGGGGCTGCCGCTGGTCACCGGTTGACGGCGGTGCTCCCGGGTGATGCGCCCCTCAGTGATGTGAATGACGGTCGAGCTCTGGCGTCGCACAGCCAAAGCACAGCGCGGAGTCCTAACCTGAGCCCATGGCCATCGTTCCCGCGGCGCCCGTCGCCTCCTCCGCAGTGCTCGCAGCGTTCACCGCGATTGGTGGCGGCCCCACGGTGAACGATCCTTCCGATTCGGCGACGTCCTCGGCTACTGATGGCGCCGCCGAGACGGCGGAGGCCGTTGCGGAGGCGACCGCAGATGTGCTCTCGTTAGCATGGCGCGTCGGGCTCGGCGTGATCATCGGCGTCGCCCTGGTGTTCATCCTCATGGTCGTCTTTCGCACCATGGGGCGGCGCCGAGTGATGTATACGGAAGTCATCCGCTTCACCCGCACCCCCATGTACGCGACCGCCGCCCTGGCCGGGGCGTTCCTCGGTGGACAGATCGCCTTCTTCGACTTGTCGCAGCCCGACTGGGTGCAGTTCTTGCTCCACGCCCTCCTCATCGGAATCATCTTGGCCTCCACTTGGGTGGTTGTGGGTGTGGCCAAGGCGGTGGAGTCCTCCATCGTGCTCGGGGTGCGCTCCCGCGGCGACGTCGGACGCACCAAGCGCATCACCACCCAGGCGCAGGTCATGCGGCGCGTGGCCGAGGTCATCATCGTGCTCTGCGGGCTCGTCGGAGTGGCCATGACCTTCCCCTCCGCGCGCGTGGCCATGGCCTCCCTGCTGGCCTCGGCCGGGCTCGTCTCCGTGGTCGCCGGCCTGGCCGCCCAGTCAACCCTGGGCAACCTGTTCGCGGGCATCCAGCTGGCCACCACCGACGCCATCCGCGTGGACGACGTCGTCGTGGTCAACGACGAGCAGGGCTTCATCGAGGAGATCACCCTGACCTACGTGGTGGTGCGCGTATGGGACGGACGCCGCCTCATTTTCCCCTCCACCTACTTCACCCAGAACCCCTTCGCCAACTGGACGCGGCGCGGCAGCCAACTGACGGGCACCTTCACCATCGACCTGGACTGGCGTGTGCCCGTGGCCGCGCTGCGCGCCGAAGTGGATCGAATCCTGTCCGGCTCGGACGTGTGGGACGGGCGCGTCGCCTCCGTCGACGTCACTGACACCTCCGACTCCACCGTCACCGTGCGAGTCGCCGTCTCCGGCGCCGACAACGCCGACGTGTGGACCCTCCAGTGCCAACTGCGAGAGGAGCTCGTCGCCTGGCTGCAGCGGGAGGCCCCCTACGCGCTGCCGCGCACCCGCGTCGAGGTCGACCACGTAGACGTGGCTCATGACCCCACTGCGGAGAAGGTGGCGCGGCTGGCCGAGGAACTGGTGACGCTGCAGCGTCCCGAAGGCGTGCAGGCCGATCCCGCCGAGGAGGAGACGACGGCGGTGCAGCGCCCCGTCGAGGACGACCCCATTGAGGCGGCCCGCCTGCGCGCCGTCGCCAAGGGGCGGGCGAAGCTCCGCCGTGCCCGGCGCGACAAGGTCCGCCGGCGGCGCATTCTGGCTCGGGAAGCGGCTCAGGAAGGCGACGAACCCGGTTCAGCGCGTCAACCGGCTGATACCGCAGCGGCCACGGGCGTCATTTCCACCAAGGAGCAGCAGGCCTACCTGGATTCGGTTCAGCCCGCCCACGCCGCCACCGGCAAGCTCGGCATCGGCAAGTCCACTACGGATGCCGACGACGACTGACACGGACTGAAACCTCCCGGGAGGGCCGAGGCCGGCCGGGATGCTCACCTACGGCTCATATAGCCGTTCACCACCCGCTGAGCCAGACCCGTCCCCTCCAGTTCGCGCAGTAACTCCAGGTGTGGGAAGCGGATAGACTCGCCGTCGTCCCGGTATCGGGTGATCTGCGCCTGCGCGTCGAAGGCGGGACGATGCGGCATGACGCCGCCCCTCACGAAGCCGAGCCAGTCCCGCTGGATCACGGCCATCGCCCGGCGGTTGTCGTCGGTGATGGGGATGCGCATGCGATCCAGGTTGCCGAAGAAGATCGCTACTTCCGCACCGTGGTAGGCGCCGCGCAGCCCCCGGTAGAGGTTCGGGACGTACTCGAAGCGGTAACCGTATACCCGGGTGTGGGCCGACATCCGCTCCATCAGGCTCAGTGCTGCGCTGTGAAACACCAGCAGCTCCAGCATCTTGATCTGCAGATCCGGCAGGTCCGCGGATTCCGGGCGCAGGGCGGCGGCGATGGGGTTGGCCCAACGGCCGTACAGCTGCCCGGTAGTCCGTTCGAACTCCTCCGGGCTGGTGGCGATGCCCATGCGCCGATACCAACTGGGGATCTCAATCATGGAGAACTCATCCGCGGTGCTGCCCACCAGCACCGGCACGTGCGGGAAGGCGCCCTCGCGTAACACCTCGCGCGGATCAACGCTGAAGAAGGGCTGATCCATGGTGGTGGACAGGGTCATGGTGGGCTGCACCAGACGCAGTAGACGGCCCACAGGGGCGGCGGCCAACTCGCGGAAATCGCGCAGATGATTGTCGGCCAGCAGGCGGGCGAAGGCGCCCCGCTCGGCGTCGGCGTCCAAGGGCTGCGGGGTGCCCCGCTGCCCACTGCACAGGATGAGGCGGTGAAACAGACCGCGGTTGTCCGGGTTGAGCGCCTGGTAGAGGGCGTACTGGGCGCCGCCGCAGTGGCCCATCAGCGTGATCCGCTCGGGGTCGCCGCCGAGCGCGGAGATGTTGTCCTTCACCCAACGCAGCGCCGCCTGCTGGTCCAGTAGGGCGCGGTCGCAGCTGATCCGGTCGCCGTCGACCACATGCAGATGCCCGAACGCTCCGATCCGGTAGGTGACGGTCACCACCACAATGCCCTGAGCGGCCAGGTGGGTGCCGTCGTAAATTGGCAGCGTACCCGAGCCGCAGTCGCCGCCGTGGATGAACACGAGCACCGGCTTGGGGCTGTCCGGCCCGGAGGTCCACACGTTCACGCGCAACGCGTCCTCACCCTGAATGTCTCCACGCGGCTGCCATTCGGGGCGCAGCTGGAACTGGCGCAGGTACAGGTTCACGAAGCCCGGCATGAGCCGCTGGGGGAAGCAGTGTCCGCTCCCGGAGTTGGCGACGCCGCCGGAGTCGGTGTCCACGGGCTCCGGCTCCTGGAAGCGCTCGGCGCGGGCGTAGGGGATGCCGAGGATGCGGTAGACCGGAGCTCCGCCGTCGGTGTTGTGGCTGCCGGTGGTGGAGCCGACCCGTTCGGCCCGGAGCGTCCCGATCGCGGTGTGGAGCATCATGTACTGCGTTCTTTGCATTGTTCTCATCAGTCCGTTCCATCCGTGTAGGCGGAAGGTGACGCGGTCCGCGAACACGAGCGTCAGGGCCTGAGCAGTGCTCCGCATCCGTGGATAACGATGTTATCCACGTAAATAAGGTGAGTCAATCCTTAAACCGCTCGGCGGGTTGTGCCCGCTGTATCAATGCGCCGAGTTCATGCCCCGGCGGCCGGCTCCGATACCGCTTCGGCGCTGCCCGTTTGGCTCCGAGGCTCTCTGGGGCCACGATGGACCCATGAGCACTTCCGACCGTCCGAACGCCGCCCCTCGACTCGATCCCACCGCCATTGCACGTACCGATGCGCAGTGGCGGGCCGCCCTCAGCCCGCTCGAATACCACGTGCTGCGCGAGGCCGGTACCGAGCGGCCCTTCACCGGCGCGCTGCTGGATGAGCATCGGGAAGGTATCTACCGCTGCCGCGGCTGCGGCGCCGAGCTGTTCCGCTCCACCACCAAGTTCGAGTCGCACTGCGGCTGGCCGTCCTTCTACGACCCCGCCCGCAGCGACGCCGTGGTCCTGTCCACGGACACCTCCCACGGCATGGTGCGCACCGAGGTCCGCTGCGCCGCCTGCAACAGCCACCTCGGGCACGTCTTCGACGATGCCCCGTCCACCCCCACCGGCCAGCGATATTGCATGAACTCCGTGAGCCTGACCTTCGAGACCGATGGCGCCGTGCCCGCCGAATCTGAATCGCCTGGCCAGGAGTCCTGACATGTTGCGCGTGCTGACCCTGAACCTCCAGCACGGCCTGCCCGGCGCCGGTGCGGGGGACGGCACGGCAGCCTCCGGGTCGCTTGCGGGCGCCGACATCCGCAGCCCCGCCCTCGCCCGCACCGTGCTGGCAGAGCTTGCCGGGCAGATCGCCGAACTGGAGCCCGATGTCGTGGCCCTGCAGGAGGTCGATCTCGGCCAGTGCCGTTCCGGGCGCCTTGACCAGGCGGGGGTTTTGGCCCAGCTGCTCGGCTGGCATCACCACCGCTTCGCCGCCGCCTGGGCGGGCCCCGCGGCCGGCCTGCGCCGTCGCCCCCTGCGCTCGGCCCTGGCCCGGCCAGCCGATGACGTGCTCGGTCCCGGCCGCGCCCTCCTGGGACGAGGACCGGCCGGATTCGGCAACGCTCTGCTGTCCCGCCACCCGATCAGCACCTGGCGGATCATGCGGCTGGGCCGCGGACCGGCAAGCCTGGTGCGTCGCGGACACAATCGCGTAGACCCACGCTCCTACCGCGTTTTCACCGCCACCGCACGCAACCTGCTCGCCGCTCAGCTTCGTCCGGGGAAGGACGTGCTTCCCGGAGTTGACGTCCTTCAACTGGGCGTCACCCATCTGGCCACCCGTGGTGACGTGGCCGCACGGCAACTCGCCGCCGCCTGGGCGGCACTCGCGGCCCTGCCCGGCGCGCATCTGCTCACCGGCGACTTCAACCTGCCCACCGAAAAGGTGGCCACCCTGGGAGTCGGCAGGCTGCTCGGGGACGGCCCCACCTTCCCCGCCGCCCGTCCGGTGCGGCGCATTGATCACTTCCTGACCGATCCCTGGCCGGTTGACGCCGCCGGGGCGCCGCTGCCCGCAGCCGAGACGGCCGGGGAGGGTTCCGCGCGGCCAAGGCCCCTACTGCGAGCGGTGGACTGCGGGACGCGCACCTTCATCGCCTCCGACCACGCCGGCACCTGGGTGGACCTCGCCCTCACGGACTGACGGGCAAAGGGAGGACAATGTGGCTGAGGTCGTCGGGGGCCTGGCGGTCTTCGCCGTCGTCATCGCCGTGGGCTGGGCGCTGGTGCGAGCCCGGGCCGTGCCCGTGGGCTCCGATGCCGTACTGACCCGAGTGTGCTTCTTCGCCGCCACGCCCGCGCTGCTGATAACCACGCTTGCGGATGCGGACCTCGCGGCGATGACCTCGCCGGGCACCGCGGTAGCGGTCGCCGTCGAGCTGGTCGGAATCGGCACGGCCTGGTGCCTGCAGCGTCTCGTGCTGCGTCGCCCGACCGCCGAGTCGATGATCGGGGCACTCGCCTCCGGCTATGTGAATGCCGCCAACCTCGGCATTCCCGTGCTTGTGCTCGTGCTCGGGGACGCGACCGCGGTCGCCCCGATCCTCCTGCTGCAGCTGCTGGTGCTCACGCCGATCGCCTTCACCGTGCTGGACGCGGTCACCCGGCGTGGCAATCCTTCCCGCTTCGCGACCTACACCCTGCCCCTGCGCAATCCGCTGGTGTTGGCGGTGCTGGCCGGCGTGATAGTCAACCTCGCCGATTTCGACCTCGGCGGGGCGCTGCGGGGCCATCTGGCCCAGACGCTCGACGCGCTGGGGCGAATCGCGGTCCCGTTGATGATGCTGGCACTCGGCATGAGCCTGGCCGCCTCCAGGACCAGGCCGCCGAGCACCGGTGCGTGCAGGCGGCATGATGCAGCCGGAGCCGAGAGGCCCGGCGACGCGGCGCCTCGCGTCATCGATGTGCCGCCCGAACCCGTGCACGACGCCGGCAGTACTCGGGGCCTACGCTGGGCGGTGACCTGGAAGCTGGTGGTCTTGCCCGGGCTGGCGGTGGTACTGGGGCTGGTGGCCGGGCTGCGGGGCGGCGCGCTACTCATGCCGGTTACCACTGCCTGCCTGCCGACGGCGCAGAACGTGTTCATGTACGCCTCCCGCTATGGGGTGGCCATGCCCTTGGCCCGTGACGCCGTCCTGCTCACGACGGCGGGATTCGTTCCCGTGGTGCTGCTTGCCGCCGCACTACTGCGCTGAGTCGGCTCCGGCTGCCGGCGATCGTTGAGTGCTACGGGCTCGGCCCGACGCCCACTGCGGTTCAAGGCCGACCGAGAACCCGATCGAAGTAGTATGCCCGTAGCGATTGTTAAAGGCCGACACCGGAGTCAGAAGCGCCTGCCATGAACCGGCCCGTCCAACATCTCGTTCTCATGGGGGTCGCCGGCAGCGGAAAGACCACCGCCGCTACGAACCTCCACCGCGCCCTGGGGTGGCCGACCGCCGAGGCGGACGACTTCCACCCGCGGGCCAACATCGCCAAGATGTCCCGCGGTGAGCCGCTGACCGATGCGGACCGTCTCCCGTGGCTGGAGGCGCTGCGCGACTGGATGAGTGCCCAGGCCGCGGCGGGAAACCGAACCATAGTCACCTGCTCCGCCTTGAAGCGTGTTTACCGGGACCTGCTGTCCCAGGCGGATGGGCGTGTCTTCTTCATCCACCTGGACGCCGATCAGCATGAGCTGCGCGGACGCATGGAACGGCGCGAGGGGCACTTCATGCCCGTGAGCCTCCTGCCGTCGCAATTCGGCGTCCTGGAGACTCTCGCCGCCGATGAGGACGGCGTCACCGTGAACTCACGCGCAACTCCCGCAGGGACTCTGGAAGCGATCCTAGCCTCCCTCAGGGCCGCTGAGCCGACCCGATGGGACTCATTTCCGGGAAAGCCGTGAATATCCGACGGCGGTGGTGGCTCACAGCGCCCGTTAAGGGTTCGGGTGTTGTATGCGGATTGCCTGAGGGAAGGGCTGGAATGTCGTGGGAGTAGGGCGAGAATAATACGTGTGATCGGTTGCTTTACAACATCCGAGTGATACTGGTCTCGCGACACAGAATTCCTGATGTATGTTGTTTTCAGGCGTATGGCACGCCGGTGCTCCGCGCGGTGATCCCGTGCCGAGTGCATTGTTCGGCATAAATGGAAGGAATGCATCATGGGTGAGCTCATTGGAATGATTGTCTTCGGTGGGGTCATCGGTGCCCTGGCCAGACTGATCATGAGGGGCGACCAGAATCTGTCCATCCTGTGGACGATCGTCCTGGGAGCTTTGGGCGCATTCGTCGGGGGCTGGCTGTCGGAGATGCTCGGAGTGGCCGACACTCCCGGTATCGATTGGATCCGTTGGGTCCTGTCGGTGATCGCCGCCATGATCGCCATCTACGCATACCTCGCCCTCGCGCGTCGGCGCTGAGCGTACGGGTTTGGTGAGGGGACCGCTCGGCGCCTCACCAAACCCGTGACTCGTTGCCCCGCGTCTTGAAGGCGGTTCCGGGAGGCCCGCGTGCGCGAATGAGCCGGCGGGGCGATTCGCCCGCCTCGCGCGTTCGGCGTGACGGCAATGCGGCGTCGGCGGAGTCCGGAGGACGAGGTCGGGACGCGGCCGGAGGACGGATTATGAAGAAACACGTCAGTGCAGTATTCGCCAATATGGCTGGAGTGCTGCTGGCCGTATTATCATTGACGCTTCTGGAGGGCGCCGGTGAACTGTTCGCCGAAGTCGGCGCCGTCTTGCCGACGACGCTGCTTTTGCTCTCGCTCGCCGTACTCGTGGGCGTATTGTCACTCGGCCTGCTGCTGGGCCCGGGTCGGTCACGCCGTACAAGTCCGCGGGTGCCAGATGTGCGGGGAACGTGGTGCGCGCCGCACGGCGTGGGGCCGGGACGGGAGCCGCCGACAGCCGCCACAGGCCTGCAGTGGCGGCATGCGGCCCGCCGTGAGGTGCCCCCCGTGGGGCTCGAACCCACGACCTTCGGATTAAAAGGCCCGTAGTTGACCACGTGATCGCGTGGCTTGAGCACATCGGCGTGCTCGCCACCCACCGGATCGCGACGAGGGCGGCCGCGTCCCGGCAGTCGCTGCCACACGAGGTGCGCAAGTTGGGCCAGCTCGCCATCCCCGACCCGACCCCGCCCATGATCCCCGCCTACCGCGACCCCGCCGTGGGCCGCCTACCCCTGGACTGAGGCGCCAACATGACCACCCACCGGATCACCAGCACCCACACGGCGAGTCGGACTAGTACACCCAGCCGAACTAGCGCAACTATCCCGACTAGTACAACTAGCGCAGCTAGCGCTAGCGGGCGCATGACCAACGCCGAAGCCGCATGGGTCCGAGAGCGCGCATGGACCAAAGCCATGCGCAAGACCTACCGAAGCGTTCCCGCCGTGCTCACCACGTGCCCATGCGAATACGGGCCATGCGGACACTGCTCCGCCGGCCACCACACCGACTGCCCCTACGAAAAGCCGAACAACGCACAGTGGGCGGCCGACCGAGCCGACGTACCCGCAGGCTGGCTCACCTGGCCCGACAAAGGCGTCCCCAACCTCGGCGGCACCGAAAGCTGGCAGGTCTGGGAGACCGGCGTCCGCCACGACGGCCGCTGCAACTGCTACCTCGCCGGCCACCACGGCGCCCTCAACCAGCCGTCGGCCGACCCTCACAAGGGCCGGCAAACCACCATCTACGACTTCCTCAACGACCCTGCAACAAATTGAAGGAGAACCCGCAATGACCACGGCCACCACACTCAACTTTCAGCAACAGCTCATCGTCATGGAGGCCCTCGACGAAATGGCCGCCCACGTGCGCAACCGCGTCGCCGCAGGCGACACCACCATGCAGGACACCCTCACCGCCATCGAGGAGATCCAGCAGCTCATCGCAACCGGGACCGTGCAGACGGTCACCGCTCAGACCCCGAAGGAGGCCGCTTGACCATGCCCCGCCGCAAGCACCCTAACCCCCGCAGCGTCCACCGAGTTCACCAGGAGCTCACCATCGCCGATGTGATCGCCGCCGAGGCGGCTGCCTTGAAACTCGCAGCCGCCGCCAACGACAGCAACGACGTGGCGTGCACGCTCGCCAACCTCGCCCGCCTGGTCGAGCAGGCGCAGCGTCAGCTCCTCGACGACGACACCGTCGCCGCCGCTGCGCCCGGCATCTGGCGCAGTGGCAACAGGTACACGCTTCCCAAGCACACCCGCAACCATTAAGGATCACCAGTGGCACTCATCGTCGCCCCAGCTCTCCTCCTCATTTTCGTGCTAGGCGTCATCGGCGTCTACTCCTTCTCCGAGCGTGTAATCCGCGTATGTGGCGCGCTCATCGGACTGGTCCTAACCGTCGTAGTGGTAGCGGTCCTTTGGCAATCCATCGCCGGACTCATCCGGGACCGCGGCCAGATCCCACCGATCAAACTCCTCACTATCACCATCCTCATCGTGTGTGTCGTCTGCTGCCTTGGCGTCATGGTCGCTGGTCTCACATTCAGACCAAAAGGCGACTGGCTCAAGCAAGCCATCGCTTGGCGCCAGTTCGGCACGATCGCGCTCTTCGTCACATTGGCCGTCTTGATGCTGATGGCCATGGTGCTGATCATCCTGCCGCTCTTCCAGGCGACCGCCGACAGTATCGCAACCCCGACCGCTACTCCCACGATTATCAGGCAGGAGGCCAGCTCATGACTGCCAGACGACGCCTTCACCAGTTCCTCGGTGGCAAGGCCTGTGCCCTCCGGGGCAAGCACAGCCCGATCTGGGCCGAAGTGCGGAGCATCGACTACGGCGCCGACACCGAGCGCATCACCTGGCGAGGCTGGTGGTGCCACATCTGCTCACAAGCCCTGCCCCCGCTCGCCGTCACCGACCAGGACAAGGCCTCATGACCAGCATCGAAACCAAGATCCGCCGGCTACTGGCTATCGCTGAAGACCGGGCCGCCAGCCCGGCCGAGCGCGAGCTCGCCATGCAGCGAGCGACCACGCTCATGGCCCGGCATTCCATCACCAGCCTGGCCGATGACATTGACGAGGACGACCGCTGTGGGGAGCAGATCACCACAGCCGAGATCCGTATCTCCGGAGGTGTCACAACACCATCCCTGGCACTCACCCACGGCATACACCGAATCGTGCTGGCCGGCGGCGGCAGCACTCACTACGGCGACTTCCGACATACCATTGGCGACCCTGGAATCGTCCTCCAGGTCGTCGCAGCAAGGGCAGACCTCGAATGGCTTAAGCCCCTCGCCAGCGCGTACATGGTGTCGGCGGCCGCCGGCTGGACCAACTGGCGCAAAGCCAACGGTCGCCGGTACAAGCCCATGAAGGACAAGACCCGACGCAGGACCCGCGACGGCTACCTAATCGCCTACGCCGCCGGAGTCGCCGACCGCATCCGCACCACCCGCCAGCAAACCCTCGACGAGCAGACCGTGGCCGGTAACACCGGCACCGCCCTCGCCGTCCGCGACCGCGCCCAGCGCGTCAGCGACTACATGGACACCCTCGACCTCAGAGACGGTGCCGAACTCGATCTCGACGAGCGAGCCCAGGCCGCCGGCCGAGCCGACGGCTGGGCATCCGGCCTCGGCACCCCCACCCAGCACAACACCCTCCAAGGAGCCTCTGAACCATGACCACAACAACCACCGCCGCCCCCGACCTGTCCGCGATCCGCGCCCGCCTCGACGCGGCCACACGCGGCCCCTGGGCACCCGACCTCGACGGCTACACCGTCCGAGCCGGCAGCTGGCCCATCGCCATCGTCGGCACCAGCCTCGCAGACCTCAGCGTCGACTACGAAGGCGACGAGGTCGTCGTCGAGCACACAACCAGCTCCCAAGCCGCCGACATGGCTCTAATCACCCACGCCCCCGAGGACATCCAGGCGCTTCTCACAGAGATCGACCGCCTCACCGACGCCCTCGAACAGATCGACGACGTCCTCGCAACAACCCGGCCCGCCGAAGCAGCGGACCACATCCAAAGCATCATCAACTACACAATCTTCTAAGGAGACAAGCAATGACCGACCCATCCGCCAAGCTCGTCCCGGCCATCGACCACATCCGCCGTAACCGGCCACGAGACGTCCTCGCTCCGCCCGGTAACCACCGCTCCTACAGCGTCGGCATCCTCGCCAGCGCTGCCGGGCAGGCCGCCGCCATCTCATGGGCGCCGACACGACAGTCCGGACTGGTCAGGACCGCCGCCTGGGCGGTCTGGTGGATCAGCGAGATCCTCGACGTCCCTCACGCAAATGTGTGGGAGATGGTGCGCGCCGAGTACAGCCGGCGCCACGCGCACTCCCGGTACCACCCGGGCAACACTGACGACGACTGGGCCGACTGGCTGATCGTGCTGGTGGGCGTGGTCGCGGACAACCCCGCAGATCACGTCGACGATCTCGCGGACGCGCTGTTGCAGGTCGCCGCCATGGCAACCGTGTGGCTGGCCCGCACCCTCGACGCACCCGCGACACAGGGACTGATATCTGGCCGCGATTTGTTCCGGGGGGAGTCCCGCCGGACGTCCCGCGACACCGACGGCAGGGACGTCCCATGAGCCAGGCACGCGACCGCCTCTCACGGTCAACGAGGACGGCGACTACGTGATCCGCGCCGCCCTCGACGCCCGCATCCGCTGGGAAGCCCAGCAGCACCTACTCAACACAACCGACAAGGACAACACCGTATGACCCAAATAATCGCCATCGCCAACCAGAAGGGCGGCGTCGGGAAGACATCGACAACCGTCAACCTCGCCGCCAGACTCGCCACCATGGACGAGCGTGTGTTGATGGTCGACGCCGACCCCCAGGCGAACGCCACCAGCATTCTCGACGTCGACATGTCCGCAGATACCCGGACCCTCAACGACGTCCTCGCTGCTGTGGGTACCGGCCAGGCCGGCCCAGGCGCCATCACCGCCGCAATCACAGCAGCCGGCCCCGCCTGGCCCAGCGTCGACGTCGTGCCCGCCGAGCGTGCCCTGGCCGCCCGTGAGGCAGACACCAGCGCCGGCCGCGAGTACCTACTGTGCACTGCACTCGACGGCGCCGCCAGCGACTACGACGTCATTATCATCGACTGCCCGCCCTCGCTCGGCGCCCTCACACTAGGGGCGCTGACCGCCGCCGATCAGGTGCTTATCGTGAGCGAAGCCCGCACGAGCTCGGTCGACGGCGTCGACGAGCTCATGCGCACGATCCAGACCGTGCGGCAGTACTACAACCAGAACCTGCAGATCGCGGGCATCTTGGTCAACAAGTGGCGGTCCGACCGTCTTGACCGTGCAGCATGGAGAGATGTACTGAAAGACACCTACGGCGATGCCGTGATCGACCATCCACTCCCCGAGCGGGAGATCGTGGCCACCGCGGCCACCAACCGCGTGCCCGTCCCCCGCGACGAGGGCCGCGACTACGTGCTCGCCCTCGACGCCGTCGCACGGGAACTCATCCAGGAGACCGAGAAGTGAAACCGAATCCCAAACCCCGCAGGAAGACCGTCGCCATCCCGAAGGCAGGCGGGCCGGACCCCGCCGCCCTCACCGCCAGCGGAAGCGAGGCGACTAGTGGCGCTAGCCGGACTAGCCGCACAAGCGCGCCTAGGGGGCGTGCTGGGAAAGAGCAGCTGTCGCTCTGGATGGATGCCGACGTGCTCGGCCGGGCACGTACCGCGTGGCGCGCCGAGAGTGTCGCAGACGTCGACCA
Source organism: Actinomyces sp. (assembly GCF_030530635.1). GTDB lineage: Bacteria > Actinomycetota > Actinomycetes > Actinomycetales > Actinomycetaceae > Actinomyces. Next base: position 17,062 of record NZ_JAUMUL010000037.1, on the reverse strand, counting down.
GCCCTATAGGCACTTCGGCGAGTGGATCGCGGCCGTCATCGAGGCGGCTGTGATCGACTCCGAGCGGCGCCTCAACGCCGGAATCCCCTACCGGCCGACACCCAAGGGCCAGATCGGCCGCTCGAGCCGCCAGTAACCGCCAGCCGACAGCATGGTGCCCGGCCCCATGCTGTGCCACCTCGAGCCCCGCTAGTATGGATAGTCCGGCTAGTACAACTAGCTAGACTATCCCCACTAGTCCGACTAGCTCCGGTAACTGTGCCGGTATTGCCGCCGAGCCCAGCAGAGCGCGGGAATCCGGCCATGGACACACACGCCATCATTCCCGACCATCCGTCCGCCACCGACCCTGTAGACGCGTGGGTGCTCGCCATGCGCGCGAAGGGCCTCACGGCCCGGACCGTCACCGAGCGCGCCCGCGTCATCCGCCAGGCCTCCCAGACCGCCGCCACCGGCCCGGATGCGCTCGCCCCGGCCGACATCGAGCGATTCCTCGCCCGGGCGTCGACCCCGGGCACGCGCTACACCTACTACAGCGCCCTGCGAGCGTGGTGCAGGTGGCTGGTACGTACCGGCCGGCGCACGGATGACCCGACCGAGGCCGTCGAGCGGCCCCGCATGCCCGTCGGCCGGCCGCGGCCGATCAGCCGCGCCCAGCTCGACCGCCTACTCGCCATGCACCTACGCCCAGACACGAGAACGAAGATACTGCTCGCTGCCTACCAGGGATTGCGTGTGCACGAGATCGCGAAGATCCGCGGCGAGGACATCGACGCCGACGCGGGCACACTCACCGTCACCGGCAAAGGCGGCCGGGTCGACACCCTGCCCCTGCACCCACGCATCGCCACCGAAGCAGGCTGCAGGCCAAGGGAAGGGTACTGGTTCCCGTCCCCGACCCGGCCAGGCCGGCCAGTCACCGGCAAGAGCGTCGGCCAGGTGATCGCCGCCGCCCTGCACCGTGCTGGCATACATGCGAGCGCACACCGGCTCCGCCACTTCTTCGCGACCGAACTCCTAGCCGCCGGCGCCGACAGCAGAATCGTGCAGGTGCTCATGCGGCACTCGTCGCTCGCCACCACAGCCCGCTACCTCGGCGTGAGCCCCGAGCAACAGCAGGCCGCAATCGGCACCCTACGCTGACACCGCCTCCCATACGATCGGGGACTTTGGTCGCCACCGAGCCCGGTACAGGTAAGCCACTCACCGTGTCTGCACCGTGTTGCCGCACGCTGGGGTCCAGTTCGGGTGGCCGGGAATACGGGCAGGATCGATCTAAGCGCGACTTTTCGTTGCCGGCGTGAGGAAAGCTGTGCGAACGGGACGCAGCAAACGGGTTGCCCCACCACCATTATGGTGTTACCATAATGCCATGCCGTTCGAGTTCGCTCCCTCCGCCGACAAGCACGGGATACCCCGCGAAGACGCTGTGCACGCGGTGCTGCACCACGCGGGATACGCAGACCTTCCGCCGCGGCGGCCGGGGGAGAAGAGCTTCATGTTCGTCGGCCTGCCCCACCCGCACGCCATGCGCTACATCGAGGTCGGCGTCGCCGTCGACGGCCGCGGAAACCGCCGAATCTTCCACGCCATGGAAGTGACCGACCTGTACCGCTACATCGTCCCGCGGGACGACCGCTGAACCACAAGAAAGGAGAGTCGATCATGACCGATATCAACCAGCGCGACGACGACGCCTACTACGACGCCTACGACGAGGACATCGTCGCCGGCCGAGTAAAGCCGGTACGTACCACGCACCGCACCAATCCAGGAGCACGTGTCAGCGACGACGAGCTCGACGCTATCTTCCGGGGGCGCCCCAACCTGGGGGAGGAGCATGCTACCGGTGCCGGCCGCTCGCCAGCACGGCACGTGCGCTTCAGCCCCGCTACCGACGCAGCCCTCAGTGAGTTTGTGCGGGCGCGCGGCACCACCAGGAGCGCAGTCATCCGCGATGCTGTCGAGCAGTACCTCGCCAGCGCCTGAATAATCCTCACCCCATCCAGCGCCGACGGCCTGCCCACTCTACGAGGGCGGACCGCCGGCGCCGCTGCAACCATTAGCTAGTGGTCATCCGAACCGCATCCACTGGGGTATACATCCGGTCCCAGCAGGACGTGTCGGTGCAGCCCTCGGCGAGTACCACGGGGCAGGAGCCGCAGCGCCAGGACCGATGAGGGCCGCCAGCCGCACATGTGCACGGCATCGGCATCGGAAGCACGCCGACAGGCCACCAGGAGCACCCGCACCCCGGGCAGCATCTCACTGGCGGCACGTCGAGCCATCCCTCAGGCCGGCGCACCCGATCCACACGACGCTCAACTACGACCATATTGCCGGCATTGCTCATGCCAGGACCGTACGACGGGGCACCGACACGATCGCCGGCAGCCGCGGAGCCCGCAGGGCGTCTCAAAATCGGCCGAAAAAGAACACCCCACCCGCCAGCCGCGACACGCCGACAAACACCCGTCCAAAACCCGTGACCAAAACGGTCGCGCCCGCCCGCGCCAAGGCCAGCGCGGACGCACTATAGGGCCATGACCACCATCGGCTACGCCCGCGTCAGTACACCCGGCCAGTCGCTCGACCTCCAGGTCGACGCCCTCACCGCCGCCGGCGCCCAGCAGATCCACACAGACGTGGCATCAGGCGCGATCACCGCCCGGCCCGGCCTCGACGCCGCACTAGCCAGCCTCACGAGCGGGGACACGCTCATCATCTGGCGACTCGACCGGCTAGGCCGCTCCCTGGCGCATCTCGTGGCCACCGTCGACCAGCTCGCCACCGACGGCGTCACCCTCCGCTCCCTGCACGAGGCCATCGACACCAGCACGGCCACCGGCCGCCTCACGCTCACGATCTTCGCCGCCCTGGCCGAGTTCGAGCGCGAGTTAACCGCGGAGCGCACCGCCGCCGGCCTCGCAGCCGCCCGAGCCCGCGGCGCCCGCATCGGCCGCCCCACCGTATGGACCCCCGAACGCGACCAGGCAGCACGCGCCATGCAGGCGGCCGGCGCCACCCCCACCGAAATCGCCCGCGCCATAGGCATAAGCCGCGCAAGCGTCTACCGGCACGTTAAGCCAAGCCAGCGCTCCAGCTGAGCCGTAGCCGGGCGGCGCGGGGGAGCCCCCTGCCCACCTGTGGGCGCCGCCGGCTACCTTCGGGCCGGCGGCGCCCACAGGATGGACAGCGGGACCCGACCGGGGCCGATGGACAGCCCAGCGCCGCCGCGGGCTCCGCCCACGACGCGGCGGCGCGGCCTGCCCCACAGCCCCTCAGCCAGCACGACATCGATGCCCTGGTAGGGCTGGGACCGCCTGCACACAGGCCGCACGTCACCATCGATTGAAAAGGCGGCGTCACTTTCGTTTGCGCGACCTGTGCACAGCCTCCCAAACCTCACGCCGCACGCCCCTTCCATCAATATCGTCACCATCCGCAATAAGCAAGCCGGCCACCCGGGACATAGTTCCCGAGTGGCCGGCCATGATTTCTGCGCTGGCGACTACTCGCGCTCGACGGCGTCGTCATCATCGTTCCGGCGGCGTAGCACCTTATCGCGCACGCTTCGACCGAACGCAGCCCGCCGTGCTTTAGCGCGCTGCCTACGGACCTCACGCCAACGCTGCTTCCTCAGCGCCTTCCGGCGCGCCAGGGCGGCCGGCTCACGCACCGGAAAGATAGTGCCGTCCGGCCATACCCTCACCCAATCCCCATTCGCCTTCACGTCGATTGGCCTACCCGCTCTTGTGACCAATCTAAGGAGCCCCGCCGTACTCCCGTCAGCTCTCTCCAACGCATGTCCTGACCATGGATCAGTGACCGAAGTGCCATTGACAATGTAGATCGGCGTGAGAGGGACAGCGCCGTCGACTTCCGGGACCGCACCCATGTCATTAATGTCAAACTCCAGCGTACTCACGCTGCGCTTCATCATTCCTTCTTTCCTCTAATGCCGTTGCTCATTGCGTCAGCCGCAGTTGACGACGGAGAACCGCTCCCAGTGTCGGGATGATGGCAACCGCCATGCCGAACATAACGCAGATGACTACCGCGTACATGTCAATCGCGGGGACCGGCCCACTAGGTGCGTGCGCAATCAATAGGCTTGCGACAGCAATTGTGCTGGGAAGCAAGTGCCAGGCCTTGAACGCCGATAATAGAAGGCCTGCTACCAGCCGGTAGCCCATTAGCGCCAGTGCCAGGTATCCGAGTAGCACGGTGCCGACGCCTGGGATCGTCATTCCGCTAAACACCGCGGCCGCCCACACGCCGAAATAGGTCAGGTCGTACACGATCGCCATGGACTGCCCGGCCGGGACATGCCGCCGGGTCAGCACGCGCGGTACCTCGGTGACAGCCCAGACCGCCGCAAACGTCACCCCGACCGCAACAAAGAACGCATTGTCAATCGCACCCAACGGTGCACGCAAGATGAATTGCTCGATTAAGGCCAATACTGCTACGGCCCTTATGGCCGCGACTACAATACGGACGACGACGGCGATCACCGCCCGGGGATTAATGCCGGCCAGCGGCCGGCCGGGGATGTCTGGTGAAGTGTTCTCATGCTGTGTGCTCATACCCCCTATATGTGACATCGCCCCGCACGCGCGCGAAGTTATCCACAGACCAGGCGGTCAAAAAACTGCCCGCGGCGGTGCGCGGCGGTCGGCCGCCCACCGGTCGCCACTCGCACGGGGGTCGCCGCCCGTCGTGCTCGCCCAGGGCGGCCGACCGCCGCGCACTAACCACCACCTCACCTCCCAGCCCCTCCCGGACGGCCTCAGCCCGGACCCTCACCACCCAGCAAAAACCCGCCTACCAGCAAGTCCGAGCTGAGCCCGCCCTACCCACCTGCACGCACCTTCCAGCCCCGCCTCACCACCGCCTCACACCCATAACCCCACCTCCTCCTGAGATAAGCAAGGCACATCTGGCACTGCCATACAAAGCACGAACTTTGGTAGGGGTCACCCGCGCGCACATGTGCGGGGCACCGTCGCATATAGGGGGGTGACACCGGACCGCACCGAAGGAGCCTCCAAAGTGACCTACGTCACCTGCGCCGAGTGTGGGCAGACCTTCCTCGCCCACCGCTCAGACGCCCTGTACTGCTCGCCTGGCTGCGCCGGCCGGGCCCGCGCCCGCCGCCGCGGCCAGGCGCGCGAGTGCGCCGGCTGCCATACCGAGTTCGTGCCCGAGCGCACGACGCAGGAGTACTGCACGGCCACGTGCCGGCGGCGCTCCGAGCGGCGACGCCGCTACGCCCGCCGCCAAGAGGCGGCCGGCAAAACTGTCAAACCAACCGGCGCCAGAAACGCACGCAAAACCGATGCGCTTGTGCGCTGCCTCGCGTGCGGAAAAGCATTCACGCCAGCCCGGTCGACGCAGAAATACTGCACCGAGCAATGCCGGGTCAATGCCCGCAGGGTCGCCCGCACCCAGGCCGCCACCATCACGCCCGCCGCACGCGCCTGCCAGGCAATAGCGCAACTGCACTCGCCGAATCTCGAAGACATGTGTGCCGAATGTGGCCACCAATGGCCGTGCGAAACGCACCGAATTGCCATTAAGGGCGGTGTCCGCGCGTGATAACCATGAGGCAGCTCTACGACCGCGGACGACCCGGACAATCAATCGTCGACTACCTGGTCGATTCCGTCGCCGACGGTCCCGGCGCCCAGCCGGCCGCTGCCTACGGGTCCAGTCGCTATTACACCGACGGCGGCACGCCCCCAGGCAGATGGGTCGGAACCGGCATTGCTGGACTCGGAGACGACCCGACCGAAAACAATCCGATGCCGGCCAAGCTGAAGCCCGGAGATATTGTCTCCGCTGAGCAGCTGCGCGCCCTCGTGGAGAAAGGTCGCGACCCGCTAACCGAAAAACCGCTGGGGCGCGCATTCCCCAAACACCTCACGGCGCAGGAGCGAGCCGACATTCTACGGCGCGAGCTGCCGAAGAATCTCACCGAGCAAGAGCGTGAAGCCCGTGAGAGGCAGATCGACCGGTCAACCTCTAAAGCCGCCGCCGCCCGTGCCGTGCACGCATTCGACCACACCTTCGCCCCGCCGAAAAGCGTATCCGTCCTATGGGCGCTGGGCGACCAGGGAATCCGCGAACAGGTGGAGGCCGCCCACCACGAGGCGATCGCCAAGACCGTGCAGGTAATGGAGGCCGACACCATCCGCACCAGAATCGGTGCCGGCGGCGTATCCCAAGAACTCACAAAAGGTATGGTCGCCGCCGCATTCGACCACTGGGACTCCCGCGCCGGAGACCCCCATTTGCACACCCACCTGGTGATCGCCAATCGTGTGCAGGCGGCCGAGGATGGAAAGTGGCGCACGCTCGACTCAAACGGCGCACTATTCCCCTCCATCGTCGCCCTATCAGAGGCCTACGACAACTACCTCATGGACTCCCTCAGCGCCCGCCTGGGCGTATCATTCTCCGCCCGTACTCTTTCGCGCACCGGCCGCGCCCAGTACCAAATCGACGGAATCAGCAACGAGCTGATCGAAGAATTCAGCCAGCGTCATGCCGCCATCGACGCCGCCCGCGACCAGGAGGACGGGGACGCCTCCGGCCACTGGGACGCCGACCGCAAAGCCTGGGCGGACACACGCATGGCGAAGGAACACAGGCCCCTGTCCCAGCTCACCGAGGACTGGCGCCGCCGGGCCGTCGAGGTCGCAGGCCCGGACCCGCTGCGCGGCGTCGTCGGCCGCCCCCGCCAGGTGCCGGGCACGCCGGCCGGCTGGCCCGGCATGCTCCCGCCGGCCGCCCGCAGCGGCGACGTCACCGACCAGCGCATCGAGGAGATGGCCGACCACGTCGTCGCCGTCCTGCAGAGCAGCCGGCCCTCGTGGTCGGACTGGAACATCCGGGCCGAAGCCGAGCGCACCCTGCGGTCCATCAGGTGCGCCACGGCGGCCGACCGCGACGCCCTACGGGCCAGGTTGTGCGAGGCCGCCACCGCCAAGTGCGTGCGCATCGACAGGGTCGACCGCGCCCACACGCCGGCGAGGTGGCGCAGGCCGGACGGCACCAGCCGGTTCGAGCGCGAGCACTCCGCCCTGTGGGTGACTCAGGACCTCCTGGACGCCGAGGACTACCTCCTGCGCGCCTCCCAGGCCGCTGGCGCACCGGCCATCGCGGACGCGCGGCAGGCGGTGGCCGCCTGGCGCAGCCAGGACGGCAAGCAGCTGCTGCCCGACCAGGCCGCCGCCGTCGCCAAGGTCCTATCCTCCACGCACCCCGTCGACGTACTCATCGGCCCGGCCGGCTCCGGCAAGACCACCGCCATGGCGGCGCTGGCCGACACCTGGCAGGCCCACTACGGGCAGGTGGTGGGCCTGGCCCCCTCAGCGGCGGCCGCCGACGTGCTCGGGCAGTCCCTCGGCATCGAGACCGCCAACACCGCCCAATGGCTGGTGGCGCAGCAGCACGGCACCGCCCCCCTGCGGGCCGGTCAGCTCGTCATCGTCGACGAGGCATCAATGGCCGCCACCCTGCCCCTGGCCGAAATCGTCTCCCGGGCCAGCTCCGCCGGCGCAAGGGTGCTGCTGGTAGGTGACCCCGACCAGCTCGGCGCCGTCCAGGCAGGCGGTGCCTTCGGCATGATCACCCGCCACCACCACGACCCCGCCACATTGACCACGGTGCACCGCTTCGCCGACGCCTGGCAGGCGCAGGCGTCGCTGCTGCTGCGCGCAGGAGACGCCTCCGTGCTGCGCGCCTACAACGAGCACGACTGCGTCACCTCCGGCGAGCGCGAGGAGGTCATCGAGGGCGTCTACCGGGCATGGCGGGACGACGTCGACGCCGGAGTCGACTCCATCATGATCGCCGCCGACAACAACACGGTCAGCGAACTCAACGAGCGCGCCCGGGCGGACCTGAAGGCGGCCGGCAAGGTCGGCGGCCGCGAGGTGGTCCTGCACGACAAGACCCACGCCTCGGCCGGCGATCGCATCGTCACCCGCCGCAACGCCCACCACCTGGGCGTCGGCAACCACAAGGTGCACAACGGGGCCGCCTGGGACGTCGTCGCCGCCCGCACCGACGGCTCCCTCCTGGTCACCCCGGCCGACGACCCCACCGCCGCCGCGATCAGCCTGCCGGCCGCATACGTTGCCGCCGACGTCGAGCTCGGCTACGCCACCACCGTCCACCGCTCGCAGGGGCGCACCGTCGACCGGGCACACGCCATCGTCGACTCCACACTCACCCGACAGGGACTGTACGTGGCAATGAGCCGGGCGCGCGGCGCCAACCTGGCACACGTGGTCGTCGACGACCCCCAGCCCGACACCGCCGACATCCATGATGTAGGCAGCAGCACCCCGACCGACGCACTGGCCGTCATGGCCGAGATCCTGCGCCGCGACGGCGCCGACCGCACCGCCCGCGAATCCGCCGCCGACCTCAACGAGCGCACCAACACGGTGCGCCAGCTCGCCAACGAATACGACACCATCACCAGCGGCGACGGCGGGCACGTCCGCGAAGATCGCCGCTGGGACCAGCGGCTACCCCGCCTGATCCCGCAAGCGCAGCACGAGCAGCTGCGCAAGGACCCGCACTATGAGGCCCTGCTGGAGCTCATGCAGGCCCGCGACGGCGGCCAGTTCGACCTGCGTGACCTCGTGCCCGCCATCCTCGCCGAAGCGCCCTTGGACCCCGACCGTCCCGTCCAGGACCTCGCCGACAGGATCATCGCCAACACGCCCATGAGCGAGGAGACCGGCGGCGGAACCTACATCGCAGGGCTGATCCAACCAGGGTGGGCCCGCACGCCGGACGCCCAGCGCGCACTGGACGAGCGCGCTGACCGCATCAACGCCCGCGCCGCCCACGTGCTCGCCACCGCGCTGCGCGAGCGCCAGCCCTGGACGCGGTCCCTGGGCACCCCACCCACCGATCCGCGGCGCCGCGCCGCCTGGCTGCAGGCGGCCACAGCCGTGGCCGCATACCGCGACCTGTACGGCATCACCGACGGCACACTCGACGACTCCCCGCACATGGACCCCCTCGGTGTGCGCCCCATCAGCGGCGAGCAAGAGACCAAGTTCCAGACCAACCGTCGGCAGATCGCCGCCTGGAGGCTCGCAGAGGCCCGCCGCATCGCAGACGAGGCCGCCCGGCCCGAAACCGCCCCCGCACCGACACCGGACCAGCGGCCCGAGATGTGACCTCAGGCCCGGCGTCGCACCGGCAGGGCCTCGGCCAGGCGCAGCAGCCGACCCAGATCCTCCGGCACGCGCTCGTCCTCACGCACCTCCTCGGCCGTGGCCAACGTCGTCGTAGCCACCAGCCGCGGCACCCCACCCACGGTCAGCTGCGCCCCGGGAAGCACCCACACCTGCACCGGCTCGGCCGGCTCCATCACCACAGTGGAGCCCGGCCCGGCCACGCCCCGCCCCGCACGCGCGATCAGTCGTGCACGGTCGCCGGTCGCGGCCGCGCCACCCGCCAACACCAGCTGGGCGCCCGGAGCGCCGACCACGCGCCCGCCCGCCTCACTCCGACAGGCGCCCCAGCAGCGCACCGGCTGGTCGCACCACCCCGAGGCGATCGCCGACGCCCCCGGCACCACGCTCACGACCGTGCCGGGGGCATCATCCACCCACTGGATGTGGGCCGGCTCGCGGCCCACATACTCGATCTCCGCGGCGCCGTGCAGGTCCAACAGCTCCAGCCACGTCTGCGCCACCGGCAGGCCCGGCGTGACGCGCGGGGCGCCCTCCACGCGTATGGGCCGCAGCCCGGTGGAATCCGGCAGGGCAGTGCCGACCGTCAGGTGCTCCCAGCAGTGCGGGCAGCCCTGCACCGCCTCCCACTGAGCGCGCCGGCGACGCAGCCGACCCGGAACGCCCGTCAAATCCAGGTCCTGCGTGTGTCCACAGTGCCACAGCAGACGCGCCGCCGACCAGTCATGCGCGGCCGTCAGGACCGACCCGGGCCCAAGTCCCGCGCCTGCCGCTGGTAGGCCGCGTAGGCCCTCTCCTGCCCCTTGATCCACGTGTCTGAAGCCCTGCCGTGCTCGTCGATGTCCTTCGCCCACGACTGTAGCGCCGCCTCGTACGAATCCGGGTCATGGCGCGTCCGGCACGCCAAGCCGGAGAAGTACTCGCGCAACTCCTGCCGGACGAATGCGAGGTCGCGGTGCCAGGCGACCATCACAGACCCTCCCATGCCCGGGGACAGCGCCGAAAAGTAGGACTGGCGCAGCGCGTCCAACATGCGCACAGCCGCCTCATGCTGCTCCCAGCACGCCGGCACCGTGCTCGAATCCCACCGATAGCACGCGACCAGGCGGCCCACGAAGAGGCGCAGCGCTGCGAGCTCGCTCGCCCGCTGCGCCGCCGTCAACGACCACCAGTCAACCAAACCCGTGACCGGCGGCACCTCCTCCCGCGCCGTACCGGACACAGCATCCTGGGCCCCGGCATCAGCAGCCGCGATCAGCTCGTCGACCTGCCACTCCCAATCCTCACCGTCGGGCCCAGACTCGTCGGGAGTCATACTCCAACCGCCTCCCTCTCCCGCTCCATGCTGCGGCTCATGTCCATCTCCCGCTCCTGCCTCTCACGGGCGACCGCATCAATCTCATCGGGGCGGTAGCCCGCCCACACGCGGCCGTCGGCGGCCACAACCGGCAGCGCTCGGGCACCGATCTGCTCCGCCAGCCGCCTCGCCTCCCGCTCCGCCGCCGCATCCTGGCGCACGTCCAGCACCTGCGCCTCAATCCCTCGCTGCTGCAACCGCCGCTGCGTAGCGGTGCACTGCATACAGTTGGCAGTGCCGTACACAGTCACCATTACCGGGTCCCCTTCCTGATCATCTGACACGGTCCCACTCCAACTGCTGTGGGGGAGGCGGCGGGGGCGCGGCTGTCGCCTGTGCGGGCTGGCGCCGCTGCTCTACCCGCCGGGTCGCCCGGGTGGTCAGCCACCCCTCAACCCGCCCCATACGGCGTCTATCAGGTGCCCCGGCGGGCGTCAGCGTCGCGGTGTCGACGCGGTCCATGATCAGCGCGGGAGCGCCGGCCTTGATCAGTAGCATCTTGCCGCGCTCCAATGCGTGCAGCTCGCCGCGCGACAGCACGGGCTCGCGCTGCTCCGACAGCGAGGTCGACACCGGGCCGCGGCCGGTCTGCGTGGTGCGCCGCGACACCGTCCGCTCACCCAGGGCGGCGGAGATCTCCGACAGCGTCGACTCCCTGGTGATCCCGCCCATCACGATCTTCACCGTCGCGCTGTCCCAGATGGCGGCCGCGGTCTGGGCACCCCAACGCGCCTCGGACTGCGCCCGGGACTGCTCGACCACCACGGTGAAGATGCCCGATCCTCCGCCGGCGCTCATCATCGACGGCAAGCTCGGCAGCGCCGCAATGTTGTTCAACTCATCCAAGACCATCGCCAGCGGCGGGCACAGCCGGTTGCCCGCGGAATGGTTCGCAAGCTCCTGGGCGACGGCGTAGACCTCCTCGATCAGCGCGGCCACAATCGGCGCCGCAGCCGCCCTGGAGTCCCCAACCACATAGAGCGTGCCCCGGGCGGCCAAGAAGGCGGCGATGTCGAGCTCCTGGCCGGGCGCCGGCGAGAGCGCTTCACGGACCGTGGGGTCCATGAGCGGCAGCGCCACGCACGAGCTGATCGTCGCCCAAATATTGGCGACCGTCCGCTTGTCGCCCAGCATCTGCGCCTCCAGCTGCTCACCCCATGCCGCAGACGCGCCGCCGGCCGCCTTGAGCACATTCACCGCGGACTTGGACTGTTGATGGTCGGCGCACCAGCGGGCCAGTGTGTCCACGCCGGCGCCGGAGATCGCCGCCGCGTGCAGCAGCGCCGCCAATGCGCTATGCGCATTCGCCTGCCAAAAATCGCTGTGCTCGGTGCCCCGGGCGGCGTTGGCGACCAGCGCGTTTGCGCGGCGCAGCGCAGTGGTCGGGTCCTGGCAGCCGGACGTCAGTGACCAGCGCAGCCGGCCCGACACACCGGTCAAGTCCTCAACCTTGACGGCCGGGGCGAACACGGCCACCGGCCCGACCATCGCCCGCTCATCCATGGTCTCCACCGCCAGCTCCGTGCGCACCGACGTGGCCACCACCGGCCCGGTCCAGCCCATCAGGATCGGGATGATCAACTGATGCGTCTTGCCCGACCTCGACGGCGAAGAGATCGCCACCGAGTCCTCATTCGCCAGCCACACATCACCGTACGGTGTGGTACCGACGATGACGCCCAGGTCCCGGGCGGTCGGGTGCTCCAGGTCCGGGCGCAGCCAGATCATGGCGGTGATCGCCGCCGCGGAGTAGAACCTGCGCACGTCGCGGGCCGTGGCCAGGCCGTGGCCGCCGGCCGGCCGCAGCCGGCCACCACCCAGCCGACCCCGCAACCGCACCAACACCGCCACCACACCAGCCACCACCGCGCCGAAGATCAGCACTGCCAGCACCCAAAATGCGCCAGCGCTCATGCCCTCAGCGTCCCAGGCGCGCGCCGGCGGCCGGCCCAGCATCATCCACAGCGCCGCAGCCACCGGCGACCGCCTGGGCATGCACGCGCCGCCCAGGCAGGCCAGCCGGGCCGCCAGCCACAGCGAGACGCCCGCCGCCACCACGACGCCGACCAGCACCCCGGCCAACAGGGCACCGCCCGCATCCTGAGACTGAGACCTGTCGCGGTCACTCATCGCGGCCTCCCATTGCGTCGTCCGTATCAGTCAGCGCCGCCTCCCACGGAGTGCGGTAATGAGCCACCGCGTAATACCGCTGGCCGATCATCCACAGCCCCGTCCCCTGCTGAAACCTCGGCACCATGGCCGCACCCACGTGATTCAGCCCCAGACGCTCGGTCGTCCTGCGCAACTGGTCGGCCTCCTGCCGGTACACGACCCGGGTCGACGTGTCTGCGATCAGGCCCTCGGCCAGGGCACGCTCCCGTGAGCCCTCCGGGCCGGCCGCGTCGGAGTCCGACAGCCGGTGCAGCACCACGATGTTGCTGATGCCCCAGCGGCGGGCCAGCTTCCACTCATCCGCCATTCTGCCGAGCAGCCCCGGCGACGCCATCAGCCGGCTAGCTTCGTCGTAGATCATGAACCGCCTGCCCAGGTCGCCTCCGCGCACGGCGGCCTCAACCCAGGCCTGCGCGCAGGTCATCACCAGGGGCAGGCCCTTGTCGCCGTCACTGAAACCGGCCAAGGACACCGACACCATGGGCGATCCGGGGTCGAATCGGCGGGTTGACGGGCCGTCGAACAGGCCGGCCACATCCCCTCGAATCATGCCCTGCAAGTACAGCCCAGCGCGCCGGCCCATGCGCATCATCTCCGCCCTATCGGGCACGCCCGCGGGCAGGTCGCAGCCGTCGGTGGGGGCCAGCAGCTCCTCCACCACCGTCGGCAGCAGCACCTCACCGCCACGTCCCACGGCGCGATCCAGCGCGGCCGCCAGGGCGGTCTGGTCCTGCTCATCCAGTCGGCTGCCGGCCAGTGTCTCAAGCAGGGCCTCCAGCAGTTGGAGGCGCTGCTTGCGGACCATCCGCCGCCAGCCCTCATCGTCCACGATGTGCCCGTTCTCGTCGCGGTCGGGGCGACGGCCCGCATCCAGCGGATTGACCCGCTCCCTGCTGGCGCCGCCCACCTGGATCACGGTGCCGCCCACCGCCTCCACAACACCGGACCACTCGCCCTTCACGTCACCGGGAACGAAGGCGCGGTAGCCAGCGGCGACACCACGCAGCGCCAAGCACTTCACCAGCGAACTCTTCCCCGTCCCGATCACGCCCGCGACCGTGATGTTCGGATTCGTGATCAAACCACGCCGATACAACACAAAAGGATCGAAGCTGAACGCCCGGTTGCTCATGATGTCCCGGCCGATGACCAGGCCCTGGGCGCCGAGCCCGTCGTCGGCGACGAACGGGTACGCGGTGCGCAGGACCTTGGTGGTGGCCCGCTCGGTCTCCGCGGTGGCCTCGCGCAGCTGCCGGCCGCTGCGAGCCCGCCGCTCACCCAGCCGGGGCAGGTAATCCCCCTCCCACAGCGCCCGCTCCGCCTTACGCTGGGCGGCCGCGTCGGCCCGCTCCTGGGCGGCCAGGTCCCGGCGACGGGCACGCTCAGCCGCCACCCGGCGCCGGCGCTGCTTAGAACTCTCCTCGCCAATAACCAGTGACGTGATTCGGGGCATGGTCAGCTCACTTTCAGGCCCAGGGGCAGGGTGGCGGCGTCGAAGAGCTCGTCCTGCTGACCGATCAGAGTGTCCACCCGCAACACGGACTGCCCCGCGGCCGCCCGGGTAGCTTCGAAGGCGCGTCCCAGGCCATCCTTCGAGGCGGCGGCGATCACGACCAGGGCGACGTGGTCGGCGTCCGTCCACCCCGAGTCCAGGTCGGTCAGGTGCTCGTCGGCGGCCTGCCGGTCGCGGGCTTGGAGCACGGTCTCGGTGCGGCCGACCTTCGCCCGCTCCCTGACAGCCGACGCCTCATCGGTGACGTCATGCTCAGCCTGCCGCGTCGCCTTGTCGGTGCGCACCGGCTCGTAGATGTGCGTTAACGTCATCCTTACGCCCGGCACCATCAGCAGCTTGTGCACGAAGCCCGGTGCGACGGGGCGGCGCGGCCAGCCCACCCGCATCACCTTGTGGAATCCGGAGTCAGTCCTCAGGTGCGTCCAGTGGGCCTCAACCGCCATGGGACCCGCCTCGTCCAGCTCGCCGACCAGCTCAGGGTGACGCTCCAGCTGTACGGATCTGGCCGGGTCGTAGGCGGCCCGGATGATCAGGGCCAGCTCGTCCGGGCCGAGCCAGCCCGCCGGCTCCAGACCGGCGGCCGGCAGCGCCTCCTCCACCACGTGCATGCGGGAGCGCATGACGGCGGCAGCACCCGTCATGCCGCCCCCGTGGTCACGGATCGCCCTCTTGGTCGCTTCGAGACTCAAAACGATGGTGATTGTGGAGCGGTGCACCTCCGTGGCCGCCGACAAGTCATTGAGCAATGCCTCATAAGACACGCGGGCCGGGCTGCCCTCCGGGGCCTTAGTGGGCCAGCGGCGCCAGTGCTCCCGCGCGCCAACGCTCGCATCCGGGTCCGACCTCACCGTCGTCTGAATACGCACAATCCCGCCGGACTGGCCTACAGTGCCGAGGAACGCCGCCCAACCATTAACCCTGCTGGCCTGCTCGTCGTCGTCAACTACCATGAACTGCCCATGCGTGACCGCGATCGTCGCCGCCAGCGTCCGCTCGGACGGGTCATGGACGAAGACGGCGCCGGTGGCCTCATCGACCACCTGACGCAGCCGGGCGCGCGATCCGGGCAGCACCAGCGTGCCCGCAGGGCGAGTACGCCACACCGGCCGGACATACTGGCGCTGCCCCGCCACCCCGCGCCCCAGCCACGCCGCCGCAACCGGCACATAGCCCACCAGCGGCCTGCCGGAGACGGGGACAAGTGCCGCAGCCGCCAGACCCACCCACAGCGGGGAAGTGATCACAGGCCCGGCCGGCAAACCCAGCCCGATCATCCCGCCCACCGCGGCCACACCCGCGGCCAGCAGGCACAAGCACTGGCTGACGCTCAGGCCCACGAACACACCCCGCGTCGACCGGCGCGGAAACACCTCACTAACGGCTGCGTCACTCATCACCATTCACCCGTCAGAAATTGGAGCCCGCCTCGGCGAAGAAGCCGACCAGCTCGGCCGACCCGCCAATCGCCGCTCCTCCGACGAACGCCGCAGCGATGCCGATCTTGGCGTTCGTTCCGCGGTGGCCGAGGTCAAACCAGTGGCCAACGACCCAAATGATCACTGCACCGATCACCGACATCACCATCAGGACGATGCCGAGCGCCTGGAAACCGCCGACAGCCTCAACCAACGACCCCATGAAGGGAAAGTAGTCCCAGTTGATCGTGATGTTCGGCACGTAACCACTGCCGCTGCTCGTGCCCGCAGCAGCGCCGTCCGTGGCGCCGTCCGTCGTCAAGTCGGCGCCGACAGCGGCCGCCAGCCGACCTGCGGCCGCCAGGCCCATGGTTGTGAAGCTCATGGGTGCTCCTCCTATGTAGGGATCTATGCCGTCCCGGGCGGGGCGGCCTCACCCCCTATATGCGACGGTGCCCCGCACACGCGCACACACCGTGCACATGTGCGGGGGCACCCCCGACTACGTTCGCCGGCTCATCCGCCCGACAGCGTGCCGATGATCCAGCCGATCCAGCCCGGCAGCGCCATGGCCACCACCGGCACCAGCAGCGAACCGGCCACAGCGAGCTTCCCCGCCTTAGCCACACCGCCCAGCCCGGTGGTGTGGCCCATGCTCCAAAGGACCGCACCCAGGATCACGCCCGCTGTGGCTGCAACCAGCACCACCGCCTGCACCCCGCCAATCAGGCCAAGCAGGCCGGTGATCTCCTGCCACAGATCCACGTCCGGCAGCAGCACGCGCGCCGGCAACCCACACACCACCAGCATCAGGCCACCTCCCAGCCAGGAATGTCATCCTCAAGCGCACCATGCCCGAAACCACCGCCGTACATCCGCGGAACCGGGCTCGGCAGCCGCCGGCGGCCGCCCTCGCCGCGGCGAGTGTCCAGACGATCGGCCAGGTCGTTCACCTTCTCAGACACACCACGCCGTGGCTGCGGTGCGGCATCCCCGCCGCCCGAAGGCATCGAGGACGGCGAGGTTGCTGGGCCCCCGGTAGCGACCGGCGACGCCGTCCGGCCGCCCACCGGCACACCAGCACCCCGACGACCGGCGGGCGCCGTACGGCCACGGCCGGTCGTCTGCCTGCTGATGGTCTGGCCAGTCTGACCGTCCACCACAGACGGCGCCTGCACCGGCCCCTCCACCGAAGACGCCGGCGCCTCGGCCGGGGCGGGCTCGGCCGCCCACGCGCCCGTCTGCCCGCCCACAGGCTCCCCGGCCGACGCCGACACCGGAGCATCAGCTGCCGCCCGGCCCGGCTCAGCAGCCGACTGGCCTGCAGGCTGCGCCTGCGCGGCAGCCTGCCCCGGCGCCTCGCCGGGCGCCTGGGCGGCGG
>NZ_JAUMUL010000036.1 GCF_030530635.1 Actinomyces sp. | reverse complement strand
ATCTGGTCGACCATGGTGGCGCAGCGCTCCCCCAGCAGGCGGGTGTCCTTGAAGACCGTCATGGACTGGCGGCCCTTGACGATGTTCTCGACGTTGGCCTGGTCGGCGTCCTGGCCGGTCAGCACGGGCCAGTTGTCGTCTGTGTAACCGGCGGAGGCCAGGGCCTGCCCCACCCCCAGGGCGATGGCGTCATTGGGAGACAGGATCACATCAACGCGCTTGGTGGTGGAGTAGAAGGAGTTGAGCCGGTTCTCCATCTCCGCCTGGGCGGTGGTGTTGGACCAGGCCTGGATGCCGATGGACTGCCAGCCGTCGACACTGGCGGGCAGTTTTCCCGACGGGCACACCAGTTTGCCGGATTCGATGTAGGGGCTGAGCACGTCCCAGGCGCCTTCGAAGAAGAAGCGGGCATTGTTGTCATCCGGGGAGCCGGCGAAGGGCTCGAAGTTGAAGGGGCCGGAGGCGTTGTCCAGATCGAGGGCGTCGGCGATGTACTGCCCCTGCATAGCGCCGACGTTGTAATTGTCAAAGGTGACGTAGTAGTCGACCGCCTCGGTGTCACGGATGAGACGGTCATAGGCGATGACCTTGATCCCGAGCCCGGCGGCGCTCTGCAACACCGGGCCGAGCGCCGAACCATCGATGGAGCCGACGACGATCACCGCCGGGGACTTGTTCAGCATGGTCTGGATCTGGGAGTTCTGCTGCTCGACCTTGTTGTCGGCGAACTGGAGTTCGACGGCGTAGCCGAGATCCTCAAGCAGCGATTTGAGGTTCTCACCGTCTCGACTCCAGCGCTCCAGGTTCTTGGTGGGCATGGATACGCCTATCAGGGCACCCTCACCGCCGTTGACATCTCCGTAGTAATCGGCCGTCCGCTCGGCGGTGCATGCGGCCACCAGGGCGGCAGTCGCGACGGAACCGACCGTCATGAACGACCTTCGGGACAAATCTGACATGAGGCCTCCTCGCCGTCAACGGGAGGGGAACGACTCTCGCCCCACCGTTTTGTTGCAAGATTAGTTTAATTGCGTGGCGACCTCAAGGCGTGACGTCGCGCCGCGCAGCGCATCCCGGCCATCACTCTCAAGAAGAGGTACCACCCCCTCATACCGAACCCTTAGCGGCAGCCCCGAACCCTCCAGCCTCAAAACTCATCCCATCGGCTCATTGAGCCTTTCTCATCAGGGGAGGCTGTTGTTTAGGTTGAGGATGACGAGGGCGGTGGCGGTGATGTTGGTGATGGTTGATGGGTCGGGGGTGACTCGTTTGAGGGCTTTGAAGTGTTTGAGGAGGGCGTTGGCTCTTTCGGCGGGGGCCCGCAGACTGGCCTGGATCTGGTTGTAGGAGCGTGCCCCGGTGTCGGGTTTGGAGCCCTTGATGGGCGTCTTGATGCCGATGCCGGCGCCCACGTACCCCTTGTCCGCCAGTGTCACCATGCCACCGGCGGCGGCGGGGTATAGGGCGGGCAGAGCGTGCTCACGGGCGGCGGTGATGTCGTGGGTGGAGCCGGGCTCCGCCGGCGAGGTCCACACGGGGTAGCCGGTTGAGTCGGTAAGCACTTGGATGTTCCCGCGTGAGGGCCCTGTGCTTGCCCGAGTACCACAGGTGGTATCCGGTGTCGGGGTCCCGCTCGGCGACCCGGTCGGTACGGATCAGGGTCCCGCCCCTGGCACACGAACGGCTCCCCGTTGTCCTTCAGGGTGCGTAGCACGTCGGGCAGGTCCGGCGCCTTTGAGGATACGACGTCCAGGGCCTCGCGGCTGGTACCGGTAGCCGGTGGCGGGCGAGACTCCTGCGTCGCGGGCGACGGCGGCCACATCGGTGGCGTCGATCAGCCAGCGCAGCAGCATGACAGCCTGCACCCAGCTGGTGGCGACCCGCTGCCAGGGACGGGCGTCGTGGGCCTTGCGGTGGGCTGCGATCCAGCGCGAGACGGTGCGGGCAGTAGCCACGGGGACGTCGAGGGTGGCACGATAGGACACCCGCGCGGGGCCTCATTTCCGGGCTTGATATTTCTTGGTCGAAACCCATGCTGTCGGAGGGCTCCGCGTGCACCCATCAACGACACACCCACCTAACCGCACCACCCCAACCATCCCTAGCCCCCGCCCTCAACCCCGATAAGAAAGGCTCATCCCATCGGCTCACCCCATAGGCCCATTGACGGGAGAGCCACACCGTATGTAGGCTGACCAGTACACGCAATGAAGCGCAACACGAAAGGACCTACCCTGACGACAACAAAGCATCCGAGCAGAAGAATTGGTGTAGCCTGCCTCGCAGCCGCCGTATTCTTCACAATGTCAACCAATGTCGGAGCGATTGAACGGCCACCGGAACCGGTGACAGAAGATCTAGTTGCCGAGGCACTCGCAAACCTCAAGGACCATGATACGACCCTCATTTTCCAACCGATCAACTCACAAGGAACTGGAATAACCAGCTTGGGCGGCGGGACTATTGATGTGCCTACAGACGGAAATGAAGGAATCACCTTCATCGACGAGGATGGCACATCGATTAATATCCAGCTCCCCGACATCGCAGACGCGGAAGATGCCGAAGTTCTCAGTGATGGCACGGTGGTGTTCCCCGACGAGGGAGCCGCAAACTCCGTAATCGTAACCGACCGCGGAGTTCAGATGCTCACTACGATCAACGACAGCGATGCCCCTACGCGATACTCGTACGACATCGACCTTCAACCCGACCAACACATTGAGCTAATTTATGTCGGTGCGGTCGTGGTCGACGAAGATGGGACAGCAGTCCTTGCTGCGGGCTCGGCATGGGCAACCGACGCCGAGGGAAAGAATATCCCCACCTGGTACGAGATTGATGGGAACACGCTCACGCAGGTGATCGACCATACATCCACAGAGAACGCCGTCTATCCGATCGTAGCAGATCCGATCTGGCTTGCACCCTGGATGATCAAGTGCCTCGTCGGCATTGGGATAGCAGGCCCGCAGATTACTGCGATCGCCTCAATGGGCAATCCAGCATCAATTCTCGCAGCCTTCGGACGGGGGGCATTTGCCTGCATATTCGGGAGGCGAGTCGAAATGATATTCATGCGACCGCGAGTCGCGGATATTACCGCCAGAATCCGAGTTATCGACACACAAATCGCCTCACACCCACTCGGTTCTGATCGAGTACGCGAGGCCCACCGCATCATTGAGGACTGCAATCGCGATGAGGATAGTGCGAGTCGCGAACTGGACCGGATGGGTTTACCGAGTTTGCAAGAGCTCGGCTTACTCCAGGTCCGGCACACATTGAGTTGGTGGCGTCTTCACCGCAAACGCAAGATACTGATCCGCCGTCTGGCACGTCTGTCCGGTTGACCCGCACGCGCGTTGCTTTCAGCCATTGCGTTTTCACGTCTTGATGCTTGAGGCTCGGTTGTGGTCCGCATTCCTGCGCGACTACAACCGAGCCTTTTGCGACCCTCACCAGATCCGCACGCGATTCACCCCCGGCCTCAGATCGGCGAGCGGCCCGGCCGGGTAGGCGGCGTCGTGGTCCTTGACGCCGCCTACCAGGTCGACGTCGGCGAATACCTCGCTGCCGTCCGGGTTCTCCCAAGCGGCATCCGGATACCAGGCGCGCCCCAAGTCCCGTCCGGCAATCGTCATCGAGGCTGCCGTGGCAAAGGCCTCCGGCAGCTCAATCACCAGCTCTACGCCACCACCGTCGGCGTCCTCGATCGCGACATTCACCTCTCCGAGTTGGACCGGTCGCGTCTCATGCACATAGACGGGGGCGCCGTTGCCGTAGGCGTTGTCACGCACGTGCACGGGCAGTTCCACGCCTTCGAAGCGCTCATGGTCCCCCTTGGAGGGGTCGTCGACCTGCACCAGGTAGGCATGCACGCCGTGGGGATGCGCATCGAACAGGGCGGTGCCGTCGCTGATCTTCCGGTGTGCGGGCGGATCGACGAATGCAGACTCCCCCATGGTGGACAGGAACAGGTTGGCGACGTACCGGTCGTCCCCGCCGCGGATGGCCGCGTACCCGGCCACCTGCGTGGAGTGCGGCAGGTGGTAGGGCGTGGGCCGCTCGATGATGGGCTGGTTGGCGACCACTCCGAGCAGAAGGTTGTTGACGTAGGCGCCGCCCTGGGAGTGCCCCTCCAGGGAGACCGGTGAGGCGAATATGTTGTGGTCCACCAGGTAGGGGCCGTGGCTGACCTCAATGAACAGGTCGCGGGTGTTGCGGCGATACACGTTGCGCGTCACGCGCGTGCCCTGCGCCTCCCAGTCCAGCCAGGTACCCAAGGTGCAGTCCTCAATCAGGTTGTGGCGCAGGATCGTGTCGATGGCTGCATGCAGTTTGATGCCGGCGATCTCGTAGCCGTAGAACTCCCGCTTAGTGGCGATGTGGTGAATGTGGTTGTCCTCGATCACGGAGAATACGCAGCCCAGGTGGCCGACGATGCCGGTCTGCCCGCAGTCGTGAATGTGATTGCGACGCACCACGTGCGAGCCGATCATCTCCCTGGACCAGCCCACCCGGCGGGCGGAGAAGACCGCCTCCAATTGGTACTGGTAGCCGGGCTTGTCCAGGCGCTCGGCGGCCCAGTTGTCCCCCGAGGAGTTCTCCTTGCCCAAGGAGACGGCGGAGCACTTGGCGTCGTGGATGTCGCAGTCCTCAATCACCCAGCCCTTAGCCCAATTGGGGCCGATCAACCCCGGCTGGTCCGCCGTCGGCGGCGCCCAGGGGGTGGCCGCCTGAGCCAGTTCCAGGCCGCGCACCGTGATGTAGTTGATGTGGTGCACTGCCGGGTAGAACACGCTGCGACGCACGTTGACCTCCACCAGCGACTCGTTCGGGTCCGTCGGCCCGAAGTTCGCCCAGACGGTGGTGGCCCGCTCCCCCACCTCGGCGTACCAGACGCGCCGAGTCCAGTCGGGGTCGCGCACGGGCTCGGGCGTGCCGGTCCACTGATCCACATCCTGCGTGCGGCGAGGCGGGGCGTCCACCTGATCACGGCTAGTCGCCTCGAATAGGCTGCGCCCGTCCAGGTACACCTCCCCCAAGTGCTTGCGCGGAGCCTGTTGAGACGGGTAGACGATCCAGTCGCCCTCAATCGGCTCGGCGAAGGGGTTGAAATCGCCGAACATGGCATTCGGCAGATCCACCCGCCAGACGGCGTCAGTCTCCCGCTTCCAGCCGGTCACGACCTCGGAGCCCTTGAGCACCGGGCGCTCTCCGGGAGCCGCGGCGAAGGTGATGCGCCGGTCGCCGTCGAGTCCCGTGCGCGGGGGCCGCACCCACTCACGGTAGGTGCCCCCGTGGATGAGGACGGTGTCACCGGGCATGGCGGCGCGGGCGGCGCGGTTGATGGTGCGGAAGGGGGCGGCGGCGTCGCCGGGTGCGGCATCGGAGCCGGAAGGGGACACGTGGAAGACGGTGGGCATGTGTGGGCTCATTTCTGTGGTTGCGGACGACGGCGATGAGGGTCTCAGCGCTGGGGGTGGACCATGCTCTTCAGGGTGGTGGGGGCGGGCCGGTCCCGCAGCGGGGTTTCGGCGTCGGCCAGCCCATAGTGGTCGGTTGCCAGAGAATCGAGATCGACCTTCCCGGAGGCGACCATTTCGATGGCGGTGGGCCAGGTGTTGTGGTAGCGGAAGATGCCGGTGACGTTGACCTCGCGACTGGTTATGTGTGCCACCGGCAGGAGCATGTCGTCGTCCCCCATGCCGATGATGATCGCCGAGCCGCCCGGCTCCACGTGCTTAATGCCGTCCACGACGGCGGCGGTCACCCCGGTGGCGTCGAAAAAGGCGGTGAAGGCGCGTGAGTTGAGTGCGGCGTCCCCCGGGGCGTAGGCCTCGGTCACTCCCAGCCCCAAAGCGGTGCGGCGGCGCTGCTCCACGGGGTCGGTAATGACGACGGTACCGGCCCCGCAGGCCCGCGCAACCTGAGCGACGATCACCCCGATGGGGCCGGCGCCCGCGATGAGAACGCTGTCACCCACACCGATATGCGCCTTCCGCGCGGCGGCAATGCCGACGCTCAGCGGCTCTAGCAACGCGGCGGCGTCGAAGGACATGCCGTCGGGGATGGGGTGGGCGAAGTCGTCCTGGATGAGGGCGTACTCGGCGAAACTGCCATCAATAGGCGGCGTGGCGTAGAACTCGATGTGCGGACACAGGTTGTACTCACCGCGCTTGCAATACTTGCATACCCGGCAGCAGCGCTGCGGCTCAATGGAGACCCGCTGACCCACCCGGGCGGGATCGACGTCGGCGCCCACGGCGACGATGGTGCCGGCGGACTCGTGTCCGAGGATCATGGGTGCACGCACGACGCGGTCTCCTATTCGTCCGTGCCGGTAGTAGTGGACGTCGGAGCCGCAAACGCCCACGGACTCGATGCGGACCAGCACCTGGTCGCTTTCCGGAGTGGGGACGGGGCGTTCCTCCATGACGACAACGCCCGCCGCTTTCAGGACGGAGGCACGCATGATCTGTGGCGAAGCGACCGTTGCGGCCGCCTCGGGGGCGAGGGACATGTTCTTTCCTCTTTCGGATTCGGTTCGAGCGGTTGGTTCGGACAGTGGTTACTTGCCGACGCCGGCGGTCAGTCCGGCCACCATCTGCCGGCGCCCACAGGCGTAGGCGACGATGAGCGGCAGGGCGGAGAGCACGACGGCGGCGAGGATGGCGGGCGTGTTGGACGAGAAGGCCCCCTGGAAGTTCCACAGCGACAATGGCAGCACGCGTTTGTCGGCGCTCTGGGTGAGCACCAGGGGGAACAGGAACCCGTTCCACACGTTGAGAGCGTCATAGATGGCCACGGTCACCAGCGCGGGCCGGCACATAGGTGCCGCCAGCCGCCAGAGCATCTGCCAGTCGGTGGCGCCGTCGACCTTCATCGACTCGAACAGCTCCCGAGGCACATCCCGCAGGAAATTGGTCAGAATGAGTACCGATATGGGGATGGCGAAGGCGACCGAGGGCAGGATGAGGGCCCAAAGAGTGTCATACAGGCCGAGCTGCACGATCAGGTAGTAGACGGGCACGATGGTCGCCTGGATCGGTATGGCAATGCCCAGCAGGAACAGAGAGAAGATACGGCTGGAGAAGGCGGTGCGGCTGCGCACGATCACGTAGGCGGCCATGAAGGAGACCACGAGGATTACGGCAACGGTCGCCACCGTCACAATGACGGAGTTGAGGAAGTAGGTCCAGAAATCGTTCGCGAAGACCTGTATGTAGGCGTCCAGCGTCGGGTTGGAAGGCGGGGACAGTGGGTTCTCGACGTAATAGTCGGCCTGAGTGCGCAGACTGGTGACGATGATGTAGTAGATCGGGACCACGGCGATCGCCAGCCAGACCCAGCCGAAAAGAGCGCCGATCAGATTGGGTCGCATTCCCCCACGGAGCAGCCTCATCACACGGCTCCTTCCATGTCACTGTCCATCTTGGCGCTGCCAGAGACATGGTTGAGCAGCCAGGCGATGAGCAGGCCGACGACGACCAGAATGACGCCGATGACGCTGGCACCGCCCATGTTGTAGGACCGGAATCCGGTCAGGTACATGTCCAGGGGCAGCACACGCGTGGCATTACCCGGCCCGCCGGCCGTCATCACGAAGATCAGGTCGAAGTAGGTCAGCGAGCCGGTGATCATCAGGGTGGAGGAGGTGATGATCGTGTTCCGCAATTGCGGCAGGGTGATGTAGAAGAAGTTCTGCACCCGACTGGCGCCGTCGATCATCGCCGCCTCGTAGATGCTGGCCGGGATCTGGCGGGCTGCGCCCTGGTAGAGCAGGGAGTGGAAGGGGACGAAGCACCAGGCGATGACCACCATGATGGCGGGCAGGGCCAAGGTCGGATTGCCCAGGAAATCACGTGCCAGTACATCAAGCCCGAAGGCCCTCGACATGCCGAAATTGGGGTCCAGGAGTGCGGTGAAGGCGATGCCCACCGCGGTGGCGCTGAATAGCAGCGGCAGGAAGTACAGCACCGCCAGCACGCCGCGGTAGCGCTGCTGCCCGGCCATGAAGACTCCCAGCAGCAGACTGATCGGGGTCTGGATGACCCAGCACATGACCGTCATGATCAGGGTCAGGATGATCGCATGCTGGGTGGTGGCATTACCGAGCATCCGGTTCCAATTGTTCGTGCCGGCGAAGGACAGCGAGCCCAGGCCGTCCCAGTTCATGAAGGACAGCACGAACACGCCGACGAGCGGAACGAGGGCGAAACAGCCGAAGAAGACGAGCGCCGGCGCGGCGTACCAGCCGGAGGGGCCGGCGCCCGCGCCGCGCCCGCGCGATAGGCGGACGCGTCCGG
Source organism: Actinomyces sp. (assembly GCF_030530635.1). Lineage (GTDB taxonomy): Bacteria > Actinomycetota > Actinomycetes > Actinomycetales > Actinomycetaceae > Actinomyces. The sequence goes on along the minus strand of NZ_JAUMUL010000036.1, from coordinate 25,520 downwards.
ATGCTAAGCGGCGGGCGGGGAGACTGATCATGATCGATCCTGTTTGACATGGATGGGGCCCATGCGGCCGTCACAGGGTCGCATTCATATTGGTGACGAACTGTTCGGGCTTCAGTTGGAGCAGGAAGATCTGCGAAAGGTTGGTGAGCAGCTCCTGCGCCGCGGCCGGGGGCAGAGCCTGGTCCCACGACTGAGTGAAGTTAGCGGCGTTCTTCACCATGTCATAGCCGTAGGCGAGGTACTCGGCGTGCTCGGAGGCGGCGATGGCGTCGTCGGCCTCCAGCGCGGCCGGAATGGTGCCGCCCGTAACCAGGGCCTGAATGTAGTCCTCGTTGTAGAGCTCCTCATTGAGGTAGTCGATGGCGATCTGCTGGACCTCTTGTGAGCCGTTCGACGCCACCGACCAGTAGTTGGCGGGATTGCCGACGATGTTGGACAGGTCGCCGGTGCCGTCGGCCACCGAGGGGAAATCCGTGTAGCCGAGGTTGCCGTTGCTCATGAACTCCGGGGCGTCGGTGAGGAAGTTGGCGTACACCCAGGAGCCCTGGAGGATCATGGCCGCCTTGCCGGTGTGGATGAGGGCGATGTCGGCGCCCGAGTCGGCGTCGACCGAGCCGTAGGAGTCCCCGAAGCCGCCGGCCCTGACCAGCTCCTGAATCTTCTCCAGCGCCCCGGTGATGGCCGGGTCCGACCAGGCGTCCTGCTCGCCCGCGACGATCTTGGCGAAGGGCTCGGCGCCGCCGATGCGGTCGGTCAGGTACTCGATCCACATCAGGTAGGGCCACTGGGAGGAACCGGACTCGGCGAAGGGGATATAACCGGCGGCGGTGAACTCGGGGACTAGCGCCAGCAACTCGTCCCAGGTGGTGGGCGGCTGCGCGCCGATGGCCTCGAATGCGGGCTTGGAGTAGTAGAGCATGACCGGCTGAGCATTGTTGTTGGGCAGGGCGTAGACCTTGCCGTCGACCTTGCCGGGGTCCAGCAAGGAGGGGACGATGCGTTCCTGCGCCGCGGTGGTGGACTCGGTCAGATCAATGACCTGGTTGTTCGCCACGTAGTCGGCAAGTGTGCCTCCGGCCCAGTTGTACAGCAGAGTCGGCGCGTTGCCGGCACCGACGGCGGTACGGATCTTCTCCTTGTAGGCGTCGTTGGCGAACCACTCGGTGGCGATCTGTCGATCGGAGTGGGCGGTGTTCCAACGCTCGAAGGAGTCGCGGAAGGTCTGTTCGGGTCCGCCGGTGAGAACCCAGGCGGTGGCACCGTTTCCGGCCGAGGAGCTGGCGCCGGGCCGGTTACCGCAGGCGGCGAGCGCGGCAGCCGCCCCTACTGCGAGCATGCCGCCGGTCATCCGCCGGCGGGAGATCTTCAGCTGGTACATGGTGATTCCTCTCAGACCGGGCCGGTGCGGCCACGCCGCCGCACCGAGGGAGGCAGGCGGCGGTGGACACCGTCGTCCACAGGCGAAAACATTTTCGTTTGTTTCGCCGACAAACTGATACTACCTCACGACACCCCACCAGAGCAATGCAGAATAATGCCGCCATCGATAACGATCACATTACGGCCACCACCTTCGGTGCCCCCATGTGTGAAAATAAATGAAATCTCTGCTCCAGCGAGGAGGCTGCCTATGTCCCGTCCGCGTTCCTCAGGTCCAACGCAGGCCGCCGTCGCCGCCCGTGCGGGAGTTTCGGTGGCCACCGTCTCCAAGGCGCTGCGGGCGGACCCGGTCATCTCCGCCCCGACCCGGACGGCCGTGCTGGCCGCAGCGCGTGAGCTCGGCTACCGCACCCCGATGACCTCACTGCCCGCCGGCGGCACGGATCAGGCGGCACACCCGGTGACGGCGGTGTTCGACTCGGTGGACACCCAGTACGCCGCTTACGTGCTGCGGGGCCTGTTGGAGGAGGCCGAACTGGACGGAGTCTGGCTGCGGGTGCGCCACATCGGCTCGGCGATGGACCAGTTGGATCAGGCGCACCACCAGGCGTGGGAGCGCAGTGTGTTGGAGGTGCTGTCATCCTCCTACGGGGTCGTGCTGGTCACCACGGGCGTCACCCCGGCAATGGTTAACTCGGCCGCTGAGTTGAGCGTTCCACTGGTAGCCGTCGATCCCGCCACCGCGGTCCCCGAGGGGACCTCATCAATCGGCGCCACCAACCACCGCGGCGGCCAGCAGGCCGTAACGCACCTGCTCGAACTGGGCCACCGCCGCATCGGCATCGTCACCGGGCCATTGGAGTCCATCCCCGCGACCGAGCGACTCGCCGGATATCGCAGCGCCCTGGCCACCGCCGGCATCACCCCGGAACCCCAACTGGTGCGCGCCGGAGGCTTCGACTACGACTCCGGCCTGGTCCAGGGCGGACACCTGCTGGACCTCCAGAAGCCGCCCACCGCCATCGTCGCCGGCTGCGACGCCACCGCGGTCGGCGTCATTGAGGCAGCCCGACGCCGCGGCCTGCGCGTACCCGAGGACCTGTCGGTCGTGGGCTTCGACGACACCCTGACCGCCACCGTCTGCTCGCCCAGGCTCACCACGATCCACCAACCCCTGGTAGACATCGGCGCCGAGGCCATGCGCACTGTCATCCGCCTGGCCACCTCCCACGGCTCCCGCGCCCTATCCCCCATCGAACTGGCAACCAGTCTCGTAGTACGCGACTCAACCGCACCGCCCCTGCACACCTGTTCGACTTGTCAGGACGGCGCACCGACGGGCACAGTGGAGGGGAGCCATCCGGCGGCGACCGGATGACTTCCCGACGCAAGCGGCTCAGTTGAGCCACCTGCCGAGGGCATCCACAAGGACACCAATGGCCCGGATCAGATGAGCGAGAGATTCGAATACTTCGCTCAGCTGCCGGGCCATTCCCTTGCCCCTTTGGACTTCGGGGGGTTTATCGGGTTATCGGCGCGAGCACGGTGCTCCGGCCGCAATACGACGGGAGGGTGCGACGGCCTCCCATCGCACCCTCCCGCGGCGCCGGCGAGTAGCGTCCCCCGACCGGCGCGCCCCGTGGCCGGGTCGTACCGCCCCGGTTACGGGAGTCTCAGCCGATCCGGCGTCGAGCCCGTAGCAGCAGCGTGCCCGCGCCCAGTAGCAGGGCTGCTGCCGGAAGGACCAGCGCCTCGGCGCCGGTGCGTGCCAGGGGACTACCACCGCCAGCCGGTGAGGGCACTGCTCCTATTGGCGAGGCGGTTGGATCTCCCGTGGGCGCGGGCGGGCCACTGTCATTCGGTGTGGCCGAGGCGGAGGGCCGAGCGGTGCCCGCCGAGGGCTGCGGCGTCGGCCTCTCAGTTGGCGCGGCAGTGGGCACCGGCGCGGCGCACACCTGCGGCGTCGCCGGAATCTCCCCACCGATGGCCGCCGCGTAGGCCCACTTGCCGTGGTAGTACGGGTCGAACAGCAGCGGGTCACCCTCGTAGAACCGCCAGGAGCCGGAGTCAACCAGGCCCCACAGCGTCACCGAGAACAAGTCCCGCTTGGCATCCTGTTCCGCGAACATCTGGAACAGGCGCTGGTAGAAGCGTCCCTGATCCAGCAGCGTCTGGGTGTCCACGGGTGTGCCGGTGCGGGTGGGCACGTCCAGTTCGGTGACCGCCTGCACCAGCGGCAGGTCGTCGAAGGCGCTCATGGCCGTTCCGAAGCCCTCGACGTCGTCGTCGAGCCAGGCGTGGAACTGGTGCCCGACGCCGTCGATCGGGACGCCGCGCGCCACCAGCCGCTCGATCAGGGCGTGGTAGCGCCCGGTCTTGGAGGAGGTGTCGGTGCCGTACTGGGTGTTGTACTCGTTGATGAACAGCGTCACCGGGTGGTCGACGCCGGGAGCGGCGTAGGTGGAGTTGAAGGCCTCGTTGGCGAAGACGAAGGCGTCGTCGATGAACTCCTCACCCAGAATCTGGTACCAGTAGGAGTCGCGCAGCCCGTCGGTCTCGGGCGAGGGGCCGTCGGTGATGACCTCGTTCACCACGTCGAAGGCCACCAACGGGTTGGTGTCCGAGCCGAACAGCCCGTACTTGTCCGCCAGGTACTTGGCCACATTGTTGATGTGGGTGCGCATGCGCTCGCGCAGCTCCTGCCGGTCGGCCTCGGAGTCACCCGACAGGAGGGTGCCGTCCTCGTGCTGGAACAGCCAGTCGGGGGTCTGGGAGTGCCATACGAGCACGTGTCCGTACACGCGGCCACCGGTGGACTGCGCCCAGTCCATGACCGCATCTGCCTCGGCGTTCTCGGTGACGAAGCTGTGGTCGGCGTTGTACCAGGCCTCCGGCTTCATGAAGTTCTCCGGGGTGACCTGGTTGAAGTGCCGATTCAGCAGCTTCAGCGAGTCGCCCTGGACGGTGTTGGCCGTAACCGCCGCGCCCACCGGGTAGGGCAGGGCATCCAGCAGAGCGGTGGAGTCGTCAACCGGGCCGCGCCCGCAGGCGTAGGCGGTGATGGCGGCGTCGTCCACGTAGAAGGAGGCGGTGGGGTCTTCCAGCTCGATGTATATGGTCCCCTCCTCGCCCGCGGCCGGCGAGTAGCTGCCGGTTAGCTCCACCCACTCCTGGCCGACCTCGGCGGGTGGGGTGATCTCCACGTACCGCCCGTCGCTCTGGGCGGCGGTGAGCTTGGCCCGGGTGGAGGCCGCCTCGTCCGGGAGACGCACCCAGGCGGTGACGTCATAGGACTGGCCCGCCTCCATGAAGTCGCCGATGGCGATCTCCACTCCGTGCCAGGCCTGAGTGCGACCGGTGACGTACAGGCTGTTCCAGGGACTGCGACGGACCTCGTTGGTGGTGACGGCGGTGACGCCCTCACCGCGTGGGGCCCAGGGATTATCGGGCTGACTGGACTCGAAGTTGGAGTAGCTGACCGCATAGGGCTGGGGCTCCGTCGGAGCTTCGACGGCGGCCGCCCCCACGGTCATGCCCGCGATCGCGACGGCGGCCACGACGGCCGCCCCGAGCAGGCGGATCCGGCGAGGACGCCGGGGTTGTGCTATGCGCATGCGTGTGCCTTTGCTGTTGGCCCATCCGCCCAGACGCATGGCACGAGACGACGGTGAATCTCCATGCGGCGGTACGGACCGACATGAGCGTGTTCGTGGCGACGTATCCAGACAGACAGGATGATTAGGGATGCCGGCCGACGCTGGCCCGCAGTCATGACACTACACGTTCCGAAATTCGACCACAATAATTTCGTTGTGTTTCGTACCGAAATCCCTCTCGGTGGCTCGGAGAGCCACACATTGCGCCGTTCTCGAACGTTCCGGCAGCCAGAGAACCGGCCCTGGCGCCATATCGACCGACCTCGACGGTAACAACGACCGATCTCGACGAAGGAGAGGCTCAGGGGCAGGCTCAGAGGTAGACGGTGCGCCCGGCCGCATCCGGGATACCACTGTGGCGCAGGAAGTAGGTACACACCTGGTCGCGCCATTCAATGGCGTTGCGCTCCTGGGCCCGCCAGCGGCGGTCGACGTCGCTGCGGATGGGCTCGGGCACCTGCCCCCGCACCGCCTCCCACTCGCGCCGCATCGCACGCACCTGCTCGACCCCCTGGAAGTGGGTGTTGTAGATGCGCTGTATCAGCGTCACTCCGGAGCGGGGCAGCACCTGGTCATAGCGCAGGTGGTGGAAGAAGAGCAGCAGCCGTTCCGGACACTCCTCCAGTGAGCGGTAGCGGGCCGCAAGCGCCGCCGGGTACTGCTCGGTGTAGCCCGACCCCGACGGTGTGCGGTCCACGCCCACGCCGTAACGATCGGCGAAGTGGTAGGTCCCCCACGGGGAGTACTCGTAGCCGTCGATGCTGGGCCCGTAGTGGCTGCCGGGCATGACCATGAAGCCGACCCCGAGCGGGGCGGTGTAGTTCTCATACGCCTCACGGGAGGTCAGCAGGATGCGCACCAGTGCCGCGTGCAGGTCCGCATCGCCGACGAAGGAGGCGGCGGCCCACTCGCGGGCGATGTACGCGGGATCCGCATGCAGGTCCCAGGCCAGGCGGCCGTAGCCATACAGGTTGGCCTGGGAGAAAGTGTTGCCGGTCCAGTTCCAGTCCCTCCCCACCCCGGCGACGCCGACCATCGCCGAACCCGATCGTCCGGCCAGGTCCTCACCCAGGTCGGTGCCGCCGTCACCGGCGACGTCCAGGTCGAGCACCTCCCGCCAGGCGGTCGGCAGGAAGTAGGTGTCCCAGGCGTGCCCGGTGTACTCCTGGGCAACCTGCAGCTCCAGAGCCACCCGGGTACGGCGCAGGCCCAGCAGAAGCGGCGATACCGGTTCACGCACCTGGAAGTCGAGCGGCCCGTGCTTGATCTGCAGCAGGACGTTATCGGCGAAGCGTCCGTCCAGGGGCATGAAGTGATCGTAGGCGGCGCGGGCCCGGTCCAGGGTGCGGTCGCGCCAGTCCTGACGGTGGTTGTACACGAAGCAGCGCCACATAACCTGCCCACCGTGCGGTGCGAGCGCGGCCGCCAGCATGTTGGCACCGTCGGCATGGTCGCGTCCGTACTGAGACGGTCCCGGGCGCCCCTCGGAGTCGGCCTTGGCCACGTACCCGCCCAGATCGGGGACGGCTGCATACACGGCGCCAGTCGTCGCCCGCCACCACCGCCGCACGTGCGTATCCAGCGGGTCGCAGGTGTCCATGCCGCCCAGGGTCATGGGTGCGGCGAAGTCGACGGCGATGAAGGTGGTGATGTGGCGCCGGCGCAGGACGTGGGCAATGGCCTGCACCAACTTGAGGCGCTCCGTCAGCAAGGTCGCCTCCGTGGCATGAACGTTGACATTGTTCAGGCACACGGCGTTGATGCCGAGCGAGGCCAGAACCAGTGCGTAGTCATCAATGCGGTCCGCGTCTGGCGCCAGGGAGCCGGCCTCGAAGAACACCGAATCGCCGGCGTAGCCACGCTCCACCGCCCCCATGACGGGGTGGGGCACGAGGTTGTCCCAGTGGTCGAGCATGCGCAGCGGCAGGTCCGGCGAGGCGGTGGTGACGCCCCGATCCCCCAGCAGCGCCTCGGGGCCGACGGTGAGCAGCCGCAGGGTGCCGTACAGGGCGCCGGCCCCGTCCACGCCCACCACGGCCAGATCACCCACCTCATCCCGGACGACGACGTAGCCCTCGGGGCCAGGTGCCTGCCCCGCCAGGGCCCGCCTCGCAGGTTCGGCCAGGGCGACCGGCAGCCGATCGGTATGTGCGCGGGTGGTAATACTCAGTGCGCGCCGGGGACCTGTTCCCGGCGTGTGGCCATCGGCGTATGAGGCCGCCAACCGGCGCCAGTCGTGAGCGGCCTGAGCCACCAGCTCCTCCTCCCCCAGGGTCAGGGGCGCGTATGCGGCCAGCCACGGCTTGGTGGCCGGCTCGAGCCACATAGCTGAACTGGTGGCGAATGGGGCTGTGGAGGTCATGTGGTCTCTCCTGGTGAGGGCATCGGGGACGACCGGGGTCCGCGCCGTCCACCGCCGGTCAGTTCCGTCGCAGCACACGCACCTGTCCGGCCGGAATGGTCAGTGGCCGGCCCGCGTATGCGCGCACCCCGGTCAGCAGGTCGGTGGCGTCGGCGGGCGGGGTCCACTGAGCCGGCAGGCGCCCGTGGTTGAGCGCGAAGTCGAAGGTACCTCCCGAGCCGGTGCGGACGGTGTGCTCCAGTTCTTCGACGCCCGGATGGCCCGGGGAGGGTTGGATCAGCGAATCGATCAGACGGCCCCGCCCGGCCCGGCTCAGTAGCGCCCCCAGGCGGATCACGGCGCCCCTGCCGAACTCGTTCCGGATGAGGGCGGCGGTGCCCGCGAACCAGCCGGACTCCCAGGTTCCGATCACCCGCCCGCCAGTGGGGCGCAGAACCTCGAAGAGGTGGTGGGCGGTGTCGGCGGTTCCGTCGGGAAGCAACAGCTCGACGCCGTCTCCCGGTGCGCGTGCGTCACGCTCCTCGATTTGGCAGCCGAGCAACTCGTCCACGCGCGTGTCGATCAGGACGCGCCCGGTGGCGGCGGTGGCGAAGGACAAGGGCCCGGCCACAAGCGTGCCGCCTGCGGCCACGTATGCGCACAGGGACTGAACGACGTCGTCGTGGGCCAGATACACACTGGGGGCGACGACGAGCTCGTACCGGGACAGGTCATCACGCCCGTCGGTCACGTCCACCCCGCCCACCTGACGGGCCAGCGCCTCGTGCCATCCCCGGGCCTGCTCAACCAGATCCCAGTGGTCGGAAAAGCCGTCGACTACGCGGGAATACCACCAGGACTCCCAGTCCATCAACACGGCAGCACGCGCCTGGACGCGGCCGCCCACCAGGTCGCCGAGTCGTCTCAGTTCCCGTCCGAGTGCGGCGACCTCGCGGTAGGTACGCGTATCGGTACGGCCACGATGGTCCAGGACGCCGCCGAACCACATCTCCGAGCCCGCCGGGGCGCTGCGCATCTGGAAGTGGAGCACCGTGTCGCAGCCTTGCGCGAGCGCCTGCAGACTCCAGCGCCGCAGCACACCCGGTGGCCGGGTGGGGTTGACGTCACGGCAGGTGGTCGCCACGGGCGCCTGCTCCATCAACCACAGGGGCTTGCCCCGGGCGACGGCGCGCATGAGCGAGTGGTTGAAGGCCATCTCCGGCCCGGGGCGGGTGGTGCGCGGATAGTTGTCCCAGGCGACGACGTCGAGGTCCCGGGCGAAGCGGAAGTAGTCCAGGTGCTCGTAGGGGCCCATGAGATTGGTGGTGACCGGATGGGCGGTGTCGTGGCACCGCACCTGGTCCATCTCCGCCTCCAGGCAGGCGGCGAACTGCTCGGTCATGTACCGCTTGTACTCCAGGGTGATGATCGGGAAGCCGCTGCGGTAGGGGCCGCCCCAGTGCTCGGTGAGCGCATTGGGGGCGGGGATCTGGTCGATGGCGGTGAAGCGGTGGGACCAGATCTGTGTGCACCAATCGCGGTTGAGCGCGTCCAGCCCGCCGTGCGTGTGCAGCAGCCAGCGGCGGAATCCGGCGGCACAGTCTTCGCAGTAGCAGGCGCCGCCGTACTCGTTGCCGATATGCCACGCGAGCAGGGCCGAGTGGGAATGATACCGCCGCGCCAGCGCCGCGGCGATACGCCCGGAGTACTCGCGGAATACCGCCGAGGTGGGACAGAAGTGGTGCCGCTGGCCGTAGCCGTGGCGACGCCCCTCGAAGTCGACGCGCATGGTGCTCGGCTCGGCCGCCGCCAACCAGGGTGGCAGCGCCGCCGTCGGAGTGGCCAGGATAACGCCGAATCCGGCCGCGTGAACGCGGCCCATGAGCGCATCTAGCCGGTCCCATTCGAAGCGGTCGGGGCTGGGCTGCACGTCTGCCCAGCCGAAGACGTTGAGCGTGAGCGTGTTGACGCCGGCCGCGGCCAGGGCCGCCAGATCGGAGTCGATAGTGGCGTCGTCCCATTGCTCGGGGTTGTAGTCGCCACCATGCAGAATGTGCCTGGGCCGATGCATTCATGCCTCCGTGGATGTCGGTGCGGCAGGACGCGTGAACTGCTCGGTGAGGGTGCGCCGCTGCCCGCGGGTGGCAGGCGCCACCAGGGCGCACAGCGGCACCCAGGCGAGCATCAGAACCGCCGGGGCGTGCAGGGCGATCAGCATGCCCGCCGCACCGATGCCGGCGAGGAACAGGGTTCCGACGGCGTCGCGAATAGTCATGACGGCCGTGAGCACGAACAGGTCGGCGCTTCTGAAGCTGAACAGGGCGATGATCGCGCCCACACGCCCCACGCCCAGGCCCACGACCGCGAGCAGGGTAAGGACCGCCGCGCGCGGTCCACCCCCCAGTCCGGCGGTAGAGCCCGCCAGCCCCACCGTCAGTGCGACGGCGAGCACGGCGATGGGCCCGAACTGGGCGACCGCCCCGCGCCAGCCGCGCCACAGGGCGGAGATCCGATACCGCGCCGAGGGGTCGAAGGTCCATCCGGGTCGGGTGACGGCGTAGACAACGGCGGGCAGGGCGGTCAGTGCCAGCGCCCAGACCAGCGTCAGCACCAGTAGCGACCAGGCGGAGGCGCCGTCGAGCAGGAGCATGCCGACCGCCGCAGGAGCGATCAACGGCGTCGCACCGATGGCGAGGGCGGCCGCCTGGTAGACGACCGAGCTGACTCGAACCAGCAGGGAATCGGCGTAGGCGTCGGGGGCGGGAGCGTATGCGCCGTCGTCGGCTCCGCATTGGGCGGCGGGCGGGTTGGCGGTGCGGGCGCCCCTGGATGAGGCGCCCACACCGGTGAATCGATCAGCCATTGTTCTCCACGTAGGTGGCTCGGGCCGCATTGAGGATCTCCATGTAGGAGGACACGCCCTTCGCCTCGCACTCCGTGACATAGGTGTCCCACTCGGACAGGTCCCGTTTGCCGGTGATGAACTTAAGCGTCTCCTGCATGACGTAATCCTGAAGCGGAGTGACCAGCAGCGTGGCCTGCTCACGCTGCGTCTCATCCAGCGGCGCCGGCGGGTCGATCGGCCTCTGCGTGTGAGTGGCGGCCATCTCCTCCTGCCAGGCCAGTTCCTTGTCCAACATCATCGAGTGGAGCAGTTCGGTGGTGCCGCCGTAGGCGAAGACCCCTCCGGAGAAGCCGTACTCAATGCGCAGGTCCTTGTCTCCGGCAGGGTTGAGCCCGTTGTAGTTGATGTCATCGACCAGTGTGCGGGTGCCGTCGGCGGCCTTGTTGTAGGTGGTGCCCTCAACGCCCCATTTGGCGAACTCCTCGCCCTCGTCGGAGTACCACAGCCAGTCGATGAACTGCATCATGGCCACGAAGTTCGGGTCCTCGGCGGCCTTGGAGGAGATCATGATGCCGTTCTCCAGGCGAGTGCCGCCGATCAGCGCGCCAGCAGGGCCGGCCGGCTGAAGGATCTTGACGATCTCGAAGTTGCCCTCTCCGAGGGTCTCCTTCATTGTCGTCTCGTAGGTGACGTCGTACTGGGAGTTGGTGCCGATAGCGATGGACTTTCCGGTGGTGAAGGTGTTGACGGCAGTGTCCTCGTCCTGGGTGAAGGAGTCCGGGTCGAGCACGCCGGCGTCGACCATGCCGCGCAGCATGGTGACCATGGCCTTGTAGTTGTCGGAGGTGCCGCAGAAGATGAACGACTCCGTCGCCTCATCCCATTCGGCCATGGTGGTCATACCCCAGGACCCGCCGGACTGGGTGCCGTAGGAGACCGCCGCCAGGTTGAGCATGCTCAGCCCCTCGAAGCGGTCGGAGATGCCCTTCATCTCCGGGTGGCGCTGACGCACCTTGGTGATGACGTCCTGAAGCTCCTCCCAGGTGGTGGGCAGGGACAGTCCCTGCTCGTCGAGGAGGTCCTTGCGGATCTCGAAGGTGTAGTCGGGCCAGATCTCCTCGTGCAGACCGGGCAGGACATAGATGGAGCCGTCCGCCTGACGCAGCGTGTCCAGTTCCTCATCCAGCTGCCATTCCTCAACCTTCTTGCGGAAGTTGGGCATCAGATCGAAGTAGTCGGACACGGCCAGGACCGCCCCGGAGGAGACGAAGGCGGCCTCCTGACCGGGATAGGTCTTGGGCAGGATGAGCGGGGCGTCGCCGGAGGAGATCAGCAGAGAGCGCTTCTGCTCGTAGTCGGACATGGGCACGATCGTCATGTCGAGGGTGACATTGGTGCGGTTGGTGATCTCCTTAAGCAGCATCCAGTCGGCCTTGTAGGGGTAGTTGGGGTGATCGGAGAACAGGCAGGTGAAGGTCAGCGGCTCGCCGGCCTTGAAGCTGGTATCCGCGGCGAAGTCGTCCATGGCGGCCGCGGTGTTGGTCACTCCCCGGGCCGCACCGCCGGAGTCGGAGCCGGAGCCGCAGGCCGCCAGCGCGGCGGCGGCCGCGGTGCTTGCCAGCAGGGCGCCGACCCGACGGCGGGTGATGGGGTGGGAGAAGAGACTGGGGCTCATCGTCGAGTGCCTTTCTGATATGGCCGGAGGGCCGGCCGGGATTGGATGGGATTGCGAACGGATGGGATCGTGGCGGGCGGCTGCTGCGCCCACCCGTAATCGACTGGGGCGGCGACCATTGGGCGGCGGAAGTCCGTCAGCCCTTGACCGAGCCGAGGGTGACGCCGGTGACGAAGTACTTCTGTACGAAGGGGTAGACGCACAGGATCGGCAGGGAGGTGAGCACCATGGTCACCGACCTGAGGTTGGAGGAGATCTGGGTCTGATCCGCGGTCCCGCCGCCGAGCGAGTCGGAGGTGGTAACGCCCGCGAGCATGTTGCGCAGGTAGATGGTGACCGGGAACAGGTTCTTGTCGTCGAAGTACAGGAAGGCACCGAACCAGGCGTTCCAGTTGGCGACGGCGTAGAAGAGGAACATGGTGGCGAGGATCGCCTTGGACAGTGGCAGCACGATGCGGAAGAGGATTCCGTAGGTGCCCAGGCCGTCGAGTTCACCGGCCTCCTCCAGTTCATGGGGCAGCCCCTCGAAGAAGGACTTCATGACCAGGAGGTTGAACACGTTGATCGCATTGGGCAGTACGACCGCCCAGATGGTGTTCTTCATGCCCAGGTTGGTGATCAGGATGTAGTTCGGGATCAGGCCGCCGTTGAAGAACATGGTGAACACCGCGAAGCCGACCAGCGCATTCCGCCCCTTCAGGTCCTTCTTGGACAGCACGTAGGCGAATGCGGTGGTGAAGACCAGCGCGATCAGCGTGGCCACCGCCGTGTACACGATGGTGTTGCGATATCCCGTCCAGAAGGCCGAGTCCGACAACACCACCTTGTAGGTGGTGACGTTGAACCCCTTGGGGACGAGGTTCACCTCCCCGGCGGAGATGGCCGCCTCGCTGGAGAAGGACTTGGCGACGACGTTCAGGAAGGGGAAAAGCGTCACGAAGATGACGCCCAGGAGGATGATCGTGTTGATTACACGGAAGGCCCGATAGCTGCGCGAATCGTACTTGGTGTTGTGCACAGGCATCCGTCATCACCACAGACTCGTCTTGGCGAACTTGCGCGAGGCGAAGTTGGCGGCCATGACCATGATCAGTCCGATCAGCGACTCGAACAGGCCGATGGCCGCCGCATAGCTGAAGTTGGACGATTGCAGACCCACGCGGTACAGGTAGGTCGAGATTACGTCCCCGGTCTCGTAGGTGAGCGGGTTGTAGATCAGCAGGATCTTCTCGAAGCCCACCGCCAGGAAGGAGCCGACGTTCAGGATCAGCAGAGTCACGATGGTGGGCCGAATGCCCGGCAGCGTGATGTGCCAAGTCTGCTGCCAGCGGTTAGCGCCGTCGATCTGGGCGGCCTCGTACAGGGAGTCATCAATGGTGGTCAGCGCCGCCAGGTACAGGATCGTCCCCCAGCCGACGGTCTGCCACACGTCGGAGATGACGTAGATGGGCACGAAGGCCCTGGCCGTCTGAATGAAGTTGACCGCCTGACCGCCCAAGGCGGTGATCAGGGCGTTGATCGGACCGTCCACCGCGACGACCTCCATGATGATCCCGGCGATGATGACCATCGATAGGAAGTGCGGCAAGTAGGAGACGGTCTGGACGATCTTCTTGAACCAGACCCGGCGCACCTCGTTCAGCAGCAGGGCCAGGATGATCGGCGCCGGAAAGGACACCAGCAGTGTGGACAGGCCGATGACCACAGTATTGCGGAACACCCGCCAGAAGGTGGGGTCCGCGATGAACATCTGGACGTATTTCAGCCCGACCCATTCCTCGCCGTACATCGAGCCGCCGGGCATGAACCGGCGGAAGGCAATGACATTGCCGACCATCGGCGCGTACCGGAAGACGATGAACCAGATCACCGGGATGACCACGAGGGTGTAGAGCTGCCAGTCGCCTCGGCGGCTGCTCCTGCGCCTGCCGGATCGTCCCACATGCCTGCGTGTCCGCCCCCCGGCGGCCGCACTCGCAGGCGCGCGGAACGCACGGCGCTTGGCCGCCTGGGGTGTGGGCGACGCCGTGTCGACCACTTCTGCCACGACGCATCACCTCCTTGTGAGTTAACGCCTTAGCGAATCTTTTCGCATCAGCTTTCGCTGGCGACCGCCTTAGAGTAGCCCCGCACACCTCCCGGGTCAAGGGTTTTGTCTTCCCGTACTCACAATGCAAAACGGCGAAACGGCGCAGATTGTAGGTCTCTTCCGACCACATCGCGCAGGTTGCCTCCAATTGCCCTACAACGAAACTTTTAGGACGTCGTTCCTGCGCAACGCTCCCGGATCCATGCGAGCTGGCGGCGCAGGTAGTGGAACTCCCCGCCCTCGTGACCGTTGTCGGGATAGATCTCCACCTGTGCAGGACCGGCGTATGCGGCCAGTGCCTGCTGTCCTCCGAGCGGAGGACAGCAGGTGTCGCGCAGCCCCAGCCCCCACAACGAAGGGGCCTGGGCGCGCCGGGCGTGGTTGACGCCGTCGACGTACGACAGCGTGCGGAGAACCTCCTCGCGCCCGGTTCTGCGCACCGCCAAATAGCGTGCGAGTTCCGCATAAGGCTCCCCCTGAGCAAGCTGGTATACGGCGGGCACGTCGCACAGGAAGGGCACGGAGACGGTTACCCCGCACAGGTCGGGCACCAGCCCTGCCACCGCCAGCGCCACACCGCCGCCCTGCGAGTTCCCCATGACGAAGACGCGCCTCGCATCGACATCGGGCAGTGCCCGCGCGGCGTCCACGGCTCGCACCGCATCCACGATCAGGCGCCGGTAGTAGTAGGTATCGGGGGATGCGATGCCGCGGGTTACCACACCGGGAGCCTCCGGGGCCCCGGCGTCGGGGTCGGGGGTGTCGCCGCCGCTGCCGTATCCGTAGCCCTGGCCGCGTACGTCAAGCAGCAGGTGGGCCATTCCCGAGGCGGCCACGTGCGGAATCTCCCCCGGCAGGCCGCGTCCCCGGCCGTACCCCGGGATCTGAACCACGCAGGGCAGCACCTCGCCGTCGCGGCTCGCCGGGCGGGACAGCCATGCCCGTACTCGCTGACCGGCGAAGCCACTGAAGGACAAGTCCCAGTAGCGTAGCTCAGCCAGGGGCTGTGTGACGCCGACGCGTTCAACCAGCATCGCATCGGGGTCGTGGCTGCGCGCCCGGCCCAGCGTCCGCTCCCAGAAACTGTCGAAGTCCGCCGGCTCCGCCACGGTCACCGCAGGCAGCGGGCCGAGTGACTCGGGCAAGACCGCCATGTGCACCATCCTTCTCCCGCCGACCACCGGTGGCGGGAAGCGCCCTCCGACTGACTTTCGTGTTTTTTCGCATGTTTTCGGATGTGCGTTGAGTCTAGAAGCGGGTTCCCCTTGACACAAGGCAAGGTCGCCGTACCGAGATCGGCATCCGTGCCCCCACCTGCGGCCTGCCGTTCGGCGACCATTACGCTTGCAGGTACAACACCTGTACAACCGGCTTCTGCTGACGCCGGTCGGGATCTACCCGAGAACGGAGGACGCTGTGGCACCGCGCGAACGCGTTACGCTCGACACCATCGCCGCGGCGGCGAAAGTCTCGCGCGCAACCGTGTCCAAGGCGATCAATGGCCGTCAGGACGTCTCCGCCCGCACACGGCGACAAATCCTGGATCTGGCGGAGCAACTCGGCTACGAGGCGCCGACATCCGCGGAGCGCACTTCCCCGACGCTCACAATCGTCTTCGACTCCCTCGACACCTACTACACCAACCGAGTGCTGGCCGGGGCCGTCGCCGCCGCGCACGACCACGGCGCCATTCTGGATGTCCGCTCCTTCAACAACCGCCGAGAGTCCACGGCAGACTCCTGGGTGCGCAGGATCGTGGCCGAGGGGCATTTGGCACTGATCGTGGTCACCATGGAGCTGTCCGATGCGCAACTCGACGCCGCCCGCTCACTCCGGCTTCCGGTTATCACCGTGGACCCGGCTCAGGAGACCCCCGACGGCGTGCTGGAGATCTCTTCCACCAACTGGAACGGCGGCATGACCGCCACCCAGCACCTGCTCGCGCTGGGACACCAGCGCATCGCCTTCGTCGCCGGGCCGCAGCGCTCCCTGCCGGCACGCGAACGCCTGCTCGGCTTCCGCTCCGCCATGATGGACGCCGGTCTCGACGTCGATCCGGCACTGGTTCTGGGAGACAGCTACACCTACGACACCGGCGTAAGGGCGGGACTCAGCCTGCTGGATCTGGAAAGCGAGCGCAGGCCCACCGCCGTCATGTGCGCCTGCGACGTCTCCGCGATCGGCGTGTATGAGGCGGCCCGTCAGCGCGGGGTTTCAGTGCCCGCCGCTCTCAGTGTGGTGGGCTTCGACGACACCTTCCTGGCCGAATGCGCCGCACCCCCGCTCACCACCATCCACCAGGCCCTGGAAACGATGGGGGCGCGCGCCGTCGAAGCGGCCCTCGACCTCGCCGGTGACTCCACGGGAACCGGGACCAGGCGCACCATCGGTTCGGTCAAGATCCCCACCCGTCTGGTCGAGCGCAAGTCCACGGCGCCGCCGCAGGGGTAGCGACCGCGCCATATCGACCGACCTCGGCGGGAACAACGACCGACCTCGGCGAGGGGCGGGGCCCGCAGCGCCCCGCCCCGGCCCGGCCTGTTGTCAGCCGTCCTGCTGGGCGGCGGCCACCAGCGCCGCGACCGCGTCGTAGGCGGCGCGCACCGCGGGCTGGGGCGGGGCGGTCAGGTGCTCAACCGGGCCGAGTTCCCAGACGGGCGGCTCCTCGCCCCCGGCGAGCACCCAGGCCGCCTGCTTGGCCGCGCCGTTGGCGACGTACTCGCCGGGCTCGGGCACATCCACCGGGACGCCGAGCACGGCCGGGGCGAGCTGGCGGGCACAGGCCCACTTCACTCCCCCACCCACCAGCATGACGGCGTCGACCTCGACGCCCTGGGCGCGCACGGCGTCCACGCCCGCACCCATCAGGCACAGCAGTCCCTCGACGGCGGCGCGCGCATAGTTGGCGGGGGTGAGCGAGGCCAGGGTCATGCCGGTGAGCATGCCGGTGGCCTCGGGCAGGTTCGGGGTGCGCTCGCCCTCCAGGTAGGGGACGTGCACCAGCCCGGCGGCACCGGGCTCGGCGGACAGGGCCAGCCGGTCGAATTCCTCGTAGGACACACCCAGCACCTGCTTGGCGGCGTCCAGGATGCGGGCGGCGTTCAGCGTGCAGGCCAACGGCAGGAAGGCGCCGGTGGCGTCGGCGAAGCCGGTGACCAGCCCGGAGGCGTCGTGGGTGGGGGTGGCGGAGACGGCGGCGACCACACCGGAGGTGCCCAGGGAGACGCTGGTGGCGCCGGGGCGCAGGCCGAGTCCGAGGGCGGCGCCGGCGTTGTCACCACAACCCGGCCCGAGCACCAGATGGGTCAGGTCCCGCGCCTTCCCCGCCGGAGTGGTGAAGGCGCCGCCGCGGGCAGCCTCCTCGTGTGGGCCGACGACGCGGGGCAATACGATGTCGGCGACCTCGGCCTCGCTGCGGCGCAGGGCGAGCGCGAGCAGGTCGCGGCGGTAGGTGTCGGTCACCGAGTCGAAGTAGCCGGTGCCGGAGGCGTCGGAGCGGTCGGTGACCAAGGTGTCCAGCGAGGCGGCGCCGGACAGTTTCCAGGTGAGCCAGTCGTGCGGCAGGCAGACGGCGGCGATACGCGCCGCGTTCTCGGGCTCGTTATCCGCCAGCCAACGCAGCTTGGTGATGGTCAGGGAGGCCACGAGCACCGAGCCGACGGCGTCGGCCCAGGCCTTGGCCCCGGCGGCCTCATCGCCGTCGCCGAGTTCGCGGATCAGGTCGCGGGCGGCGCCGGCGCTGCGAGTGTCATTCCACAGCAAGGCCGGGCGGATGACCTCGCCGGCGGCGTCGAGGACCACCATGCCGTGCTGCTGCCCGCCCACGCTCAGGGCGGCGACGTCGTCCAGGCCACCGACGGCGTCGATCACTTCGCTTAGTGCGGCCCACCAGTGGTCCGGATGGGTTTCGGAGCCGTCCGGGTGGGAGGCCTTGGCCTCACGGACCAGGGCGCCGGTAGCGGCATCCCGGACGACAAGCTTGCAGGACTGCGTCGAGGAGTCGACGCCGGCGACGAGGGGCATGGGATTCCTTCCGCGTTGAAGGCGGGTCGGCCGTGGACCGATTGCTCAGCCCACGGCCGGCCGCTGACAGAGTTTCCGGGTTTCCGGTTCGGTTGGTGATCGTTGAACGTTGCGAACAGCGCTCAGCCGATGAGGTGCTGTACGGCCTTCTGGTAGAGGTCGACGTAGTGGTAGTCGCGGGCGGCGGCGGCCTCGGCGTCGAAGTCCTCATAGGCGGAGCGGTCGGCTAGCAGGTCGGCGATCGTCTCCCCCTCGGCCAGGGTCGGTTCGCTGAGCTCGTAGATGCCGGAGAGCTTGAGTGCCTCCTGCACCTCCGGGTCGGCGCGGAAGGCGCGAGCCTTGTTCGCCAACTGGATGTACATCTCCATGTTCGCGGCCGCGGACTCCCACACGCCGTCGATGCCGTCGGTGCGCGAGGGCTTGTAGTCGAAGTGGATCGGCCCGTCGTATCGGGGGCCGCCGCCGGGGAAGCCGTTGACCAGCAGGTCCACGGTGAAGAAGGCACTGAGTAGGTCGCCGTGGCCGAAGACCAGGTCCTGGTCGTACTTCAGACCCTTCTGGCCGTTGAGGTCGATGTGGAAGAGCTTGCCGGCGTTCAGCGCCTGGGCGAGCGCGTGGGTGTAGTTCAGACCCGCCATCTGCTCGTGGCCGACCTCCGGGTTAAGACCGACGATGTCGCCGTTGTCCAGCTCGGCGATCAGGGCGAGGGCGTGACCGACGGTGGGCAGGAAGATGTCACCGCGGGGCTCATTCGGTTTGGGCTCCAGGCCGATACGCAAGTTGTAGCCCTGATCCTTGATGTACTGGGCGACCGTGTCCAGCCCCTCCTTGTAGCGGTCGAAAACCGCACCCAGGTCCTTGGAGGAGTCGTACTCGGCGCCCTCACGGCCACCCCACATGACGAAGGTGGTGGCACCCAACTCGGCCGCCAGATCCACATTGCGCAGGATCTTGCGCAGGCCGAAGCGGCGGATGGAGCGGTCATTATTGGTCAGGCCGCCGTCCTTGAAGATCGGGTGGGTGAAGGTGTTGGTGGTGACCATCTCGATGGTCAGGCCCGTGGCGTCCACCGTGTCCTTGAGCCTGCCGACGATTCTCTCGCGCTCGGCGTCGGTGGCGTCGAAGGGGAAGACGTCATTGTCGTGGAAGGTAATGCCCCAGGCACCCAGTTCGGCGAGCTTCTCGGCGTACTCCCATGGCTTGAGCGCGGTGCGCGTGGTGTCGCCGAAGGGATCGGCAGCCAGCCAGCCGACGGTCCACAGACCGAATGAGAACTTGTCTTCCTTGGTGGGCTTACGAACCATGGTTCCTCCTCGAGCCTGATTTTGTTCGCTGACGCAACTATGCCATGGGCATGCGGTATGGTCAAGACGTGTCTCAAGCCCGCACGACGTCGGCATCGTCCCCCGCCTCCGCCGCCCCGGTATCCGCCTCTCCCGTATCCGCCCGGCAGTCCAGCCTGCGTACGGCGAACCTCGCCCTACTGGCCGGCCACGTCTTCGCCGCTCCCGAACCCGTATCGCGGGCTAACGTCGCCGCCGCCACCGGCATGACGCGTTCAACCGCCTCACGGTTGGCGGACGACCTGGTGGCGGCCGGTATCCTCACCGAACTGGACCCCTCCCCCGCCTCCGGCCCCGGCCGACCAGCGGTGCCATTGGCGCCCGCCCGGGGCACCTTCGTGGCCATCGGCCTGGAAGTGAACGTTTCCCGCATGGCAGTACGGGCCATCGATCTGTCCGGCCAGGTACTGGCCGAGCGGGTCGTGCTCGACGACCTCGCGGACTCCGATCCCGCCGACGTCCTCCCCCGGCTGGCGCAGCTGACCACTGACGTGCTGAACCTCAACGACGTGCAGCGGGCACGCAGAGTCGGTGTAGCCATCGCCCTGCCCGGCCTGGTCTCTCACGAGACCCTGCTGCGCGCCCCGAACCTGGGCTGGGAGCGGATCGATCCACGCCCGTTCCTGGCCGAGGTGCTCGAAGGAGATGGCCTGGTGCTGCAGCTGGGCAACGAGGCGAACTTCGGCGCACTCACCGCCGGCCGCGACCGGCCCGCGGCGCCGCACTCGGCCCCCTCCTTCATCTACCTGTCCGGAGAGAACGGCATCGGTGCCGGGATCGTGCGCGAAGGCCGAGTCATGCTCGGAGCCTCGGGATTCGCAGGCGAGGTCGGCCACATCCAGGTAGATCCCAGCGGACCGCAGTGCACCTGCGGCAACCGGGGCTGTGTGGAGCGCTACGCGGGGCGCCGGCGCATCCTGGCCGCAGCCGGGCTGGATGAGACGACGGAGCCGGAGGAACTGGTGGCGGCCTGGCAGGCCGACGACTCCGCCGCGCGCCGGGCAGTCAGCCGGGCCGCTCAGGCACTCGGGGTCGGACTGAGCGCCGCCATCAACATCCTCGACATCCCCACAGTGATCCTGGGCGGACACTTGGCGCCGCTGGCTGAGATTCTGCGCCCCGAGCTGGATGCGGAGCTACGTCGGCGGGTGCTGTCCTCCCGCTGGTCCGTGCCCGAGGTGATCACCACCTCGCAGGATCAGACCCCGGCCGTCACCGGTGCGGCCTGGTCACTGCTGGAGGAGGTCGTCGCCGACCCGGTCGCCTGGATGTGAGCCGCGGCCATCCATGCGCCCGGCATCGCCCTGCCACGGGTGCCACAAACACGCATTTGCCCCCAGACGCACGAGTTTTGGAGTTCTGCACGGCTTAAACACCCGCAAACCTCCAAGAACTCGTGTCGTTGAGGTGAACTCGTGTTTCAGGCGCTGATCCGTCAGCGCCGGACCCGAGCGCCCCCGCCCGCGGCCAGCCGCAACACCTCGGCCCTGGTGGCCATGGTGGTGTCACCGGGCGTGGTCATGGCCAGCGCGCCGTGGGCCGCACCGTACTCGACGGCGGTAGCCAGGTCGCCGGTATCGATCAGCCCATAGATCAGGCCGGAGGCGAAGGAGTCGCCCCCACCCACCCGGTCGAGGATCTCCAGACCGGGACGCTGGGTGGACCGCACGAAGCCCGTCTTAGCCGACCAGGCGATCGCAGACCAGTCGTTGACCGTAGCGGTGCGCACCTGCCGCAGGGTGGTGGCGGCCACCCTGAAGTTGTCGAAGTCGGCGGTGACACGCTCGATCATGCGTTCGAAGGCGGTGGTGTCCAGCTTGGACAGGCCGGCATCCACGCCCTCCACCTCGTAGCCGAGGCAGGCGGTGAAGTCCTCCTCGTTACCAATCATGACGTCCACGAACCGCGCCAGACGGCGGTTGACCAGCTGCGCGCGTTCGCGGCCGCCGATCCCCTGCCACAGGGAGGGACGATAGTTCAGGTCGTAGGAGATGATCGTGCCGTGGCGGCGGGCGGCCGTCATGGCGGCCTCGGCGACCTCGGCCGCCGACTCCGAAAGCGCGGCGAAGATTCCGCCGGTGTGTAGCCAGCGCACCCCGAGGGTGCCGAACAGGTACTCGAAGTCGACGTCGTCGGCCCGCAACTGGGCGATGGCGGTGTTCCCGCGGTCGGACACGCCGACGGCGCCCCGCACCCCGAAGCCGCGCTCGGTGAAGTTAAGTCCGTTGCGGACGGTACGGCCGATGCCGTCGTAGGGTGCCCAGGTGATCATGGGATCGACGCCTCCGGCCAGGATCATGCCCTCGATCAGGTGGCCGACCTCGTTGTCCGCGAGCGCAGTGACCACACCGGCACGCAGCCCGAAGCAGCGGGACAGGCCGCGGGCGACGTTGTACTCGCCGCCGCCCTCCCAGGCCTCGAAGCGGCGGGCGGTACGCACCCGTCCCTCACCCGGATCCAGGCGCAGCATCACCTCGCCCAGGGAGACGACGTCGTAACGGCACTCCTCGGCGGGGCGCGGCTGGAGCGGTGCGGTTGTGGTGGCGTCTGTGCCGCTTGCGGTGACGGTGCTCATCGGCCGCACTCCTTCGCGATCTCCCTGGCCGCGGTGGACAGGCGGGTGATCTGCTCCCAGTCGCCCGCGGCGACCAGGTCCTGCTTCACCATCCAGGAGCCACCGCAGGCGCGGATCACATCGACGGACAGGTACTCGGCCAGGTTGCCGGCGTTGACGCCGCCGGTGGGCACGAAGCCCAACCCGGGGAACGCGGCAGAGAGCGCCTTGATGGCGGCCACGCCGCCATTGATGGACGCCGGGAAGAACTTGACGGTGTCGATACCGAGTTCGAGGGCTGCCATGATCCAGGAGGCGTCGGCGCAGGCGGGCAGGGAGGGGACGCCCGCTGCCTGGGCGGCGCGCACCACCTCGGCGCTGAAGCCCGGGGAGACGATGTACTTCGCGCCGGCGGCGACGGCGGCCTCAACCTGTGCGATGTTGATGACGGTACCGGCGCCGACCGTAAGGCCCTCGATCTCCTGCATGGCGCGGATGGCGTCGGCACCCGCGGCGGTGCGGAAGGTGACCTCCGCCGTCGTAATGCCGCCGGCCAGCAGCGCTCTGCCGACGTTCACGCCGTCCTGCGCGGAGTCGACGACGACTACGGGCACCACCGGGTTGGCGGCCAGAAGAGCGGTCAGAGACGACGACGCGGTGGCGGCGTTCGGGCCGGGTGTTTCAGTGGTTCTTGTCATTGGATCTCCTTATCTGTGCCCGTGGTGAGTAGTGCGCACGCCAGTTGTGCCGGTCTCGACAACCATATCTACCGATCTCGGCGGTTACTGCGACCGATCTCGGTGGTTGGGGCGGGGCGGGACTTGAGTTTGGCGGTGGCCTCATACAGGCCATTGATGTAGGTGGCTCCCAGGGCGCGGTCGTACAGGGGGTAGCCGGGGCGACCGGTCTCGCCCCAGATCATGCGGCCATGATCGGGGCGCACGTACACGTCGGGGCAGGTGTCGTAGATGGCCTCGACGATGGCGGCCATGTCCAGGCTGCCGTCGGCGGACAGGTGCTGCGCCTCCTGGAAGTGCTTGGGGCCCAGATGCTTGACGTTGCGCACGTGGGCGGCGGCGATGCGCCCGCGCTCGCCGAATTCGCGGAAGATCGCGGGCACGTCGTTGTCCGGGTTGGAGCCGAGCGACCCGGAGCACACGCACAGGGAGTTGGCCGGGGAGTCGACCAGACCCACGATGGCGTCCAGGTCGTCCCGGTTCTTGCACATCCGCGGCAGGCCGAACAGGTCCCAGGCGGGGTCGTCGGGGTGGACCGCCAGGCGGATGCCGACCTGCTCGCAGGTGGGGATGACGCCCTGGAGGAAGTAGCGGTAGTGCTCGCGCATCTGGGCGTGGTCGATGCCCTCGTACAGGGCGAGTACCTCCTCCAGCCGTCCCAGCCGCTCGGGCTCCCAGCCGGGCAGGGTCAGCCCGCCGGAGGCGCGCTCGGTCATGGCGACGATCTCGCGCGGTCCCATGCCCTCGACGTCGGCGTGGTTGTAGTACAAGCAGGTGGAGCCGTCCTCGTTGCGGTGGTACAGCTCGGTGCGCAGCCAGTCGAACACCGGCATGAAGTTGTAGATGACCACCTTGATGCCGAAAGCCGCCAGGTTCTCCAAAGTCTGGCAATAGTTGGCGATGTAGGCGTCGCGGCTGGGCAGGCCCAGCTTGATGTCCTCGTGGACGTTGACGGACTCGATGACCTCGCATTCCAGGTGCTGGGCATGGACCTGGTCAACCAACGCGGCGATGTCCTCTCGGGCCCAGACCTCGCCCGCGGCGTACTGGTCCAACACCCCCATGATGCCGGTCATGCCGGGGATCTGGCGCACGTGCTCCAGGGGGATGGGATCGTAGGCCTCCCCGTACCAGCGAAAAGTCATCTTCACGGCAGCATCTCCTCCTCAATGGTGGCGCGCACGGCGCCGGGTCCGGCCAGCAGCCGTGCCACCAGCGCCTCGATCTTGGCGGCCAGCGGGGTGGTGTACAGGTCCAGGGCGAACAGGGTCGAGTCGGACAGGATGGGTTGCAGTGCGTTGTGGATGGCCGCGGCGTCGGCGCTCCCGCCCAGGGGCAGATCGGCGACGTGGGCGCCGAGTTCGGCCAGGCGGGGGTCGGATGACGGCGTGAAGGGGGTGCCGTCGTCGGCGATGCCGGTCAGGTAACGGCACCACAGGGCGATCACCAGCGGGATCGCGGTGAGGGCACCCATGTCCAGGCCGCGGTCGCGGTAGCGCAGCAGGGTCTGCCCGAAGCGGATGGGCATCTTCTGGGAGGTGTCCATGGCGATGCGGGCCGGGTCGTCGGGCAGGTAGGGGTTGGTGAAGCGGGAGCTCAGGACCTCGGTGAGGAAGTTCGCGGGCGCGACTACACCGGGATCGGAGACCACCGGCAGGCCCTCGTCCCAGCCCAGGCGGCTTACCAGTGCCTCCAGGGCGGGGTCGCGCATCTCGGCGTCGATGGTGGGCAGGCGCAGCAGGCAGCCGGCGATGGCCAGGGCCGTGTGTGGCGGGTTGAGACAGGTGGTCACCTTCATGTTCTCGAACTCGTCGCACACCTCGCGTGCGACGACGTGGGCGCCCGCCTGCTCGAAGGGTGGGCGGTCGGCGGCGAAGGCGTCCTCAATGATCAGATACTCGGTGGGCTCGGTGTTGACGAAGCCCGCCTGCGGCGTGCGCCCGCGAGTGGTCAGCCCCATGTCGGTGAAGCCGATCCGGGTGAGTTCCTCGCTCACGGCGGCGCTGGGGCGGGGGGTGATCTTGTCGATGACGGTGATGGGGAAGGCTACGCAGGCGGGGTCGGCGAGCCAGTCGAGGAAGGCCTCGGGCGCAGTGCCGGCCCGGACCCAGCCGCGGGCGACGACGTCGATGGCCTCGCGCAGCCGGTCGCCGTTGTGGCTGAAGTTGTCGCAGCTCATCAGGGTGATGGGGGCGCCGCCGGCCTCGTAGCGGGTCAGCAGCAGGGCGGCGAGTAGCGCCATGGCGTGGGCCTGGTAGCCGCGGGGCTCGGCAGCGATGGCGTCGGCAACCTCGGGCAGGAGCCGGCCGACGCCGTCGCGGACGGCGTAGCCCTTCTCGGTGATGGTCAAGGAGACGAGGGTGACCTCGGGGTCGGCGGCGAGGGTGAACAGGCGTTCCAGGTCGGCGTCGCGGCGGGTGGCCAGGGCCTCGCAGATCCCGGCGATGGCGCGCAGGTCGCGGCCGCCGTCGGGGTTGAGGGTAACCGAGAGGGTCAGTAGGTCGTGGGCGCCGAGTCGGGCTTCGAAGCCCGCCGGGTCGGTAGTGACGACGGCCGTGATCGGCCAGTGGCGGCCAGCGGCGAAAAGGTCGTCGGCGATGCGGGCCAGGAAGACGCGGAAGATGTTGCCGGCGCCCAGATGCAGCCACCGCGGGCGGCGTCGGCCGGCGGCCTGCATGGCGGCGACGTCGAAGCCGGGGGTGATCACGCCGGCATCGCGGTAGGCATCACGGTCCTCTAGGCCGTCGATGGTCAGTCTCATGGGCGGATCGGCTCCTTTGCTGCGGATACGTTCCAAGAGATTCTCTCCCGGGCGGCCGTCGCGGTCTCGGTTGCCACGAGTTGCCACCAGCCGCCCCGAGTTGTCACCAATCGCCC
>NZ_JAUMUL010000117.1 GCF_030530635.1 Actinomyces sp. | reverse complement strand
TCGGCCTGAAGGAGGCCAAGGACCTCGTCGAGGCCGCCCCCAAGGCCGTCCTCGAGGGCGCCGCCAAGGACGCCGCCGACAAGGCCAAGGCACAGCTCGAGGGCGCCGGCGCCACCGTCACCCTCAAGTGAGCCCGTTCCCGGCGCCGTCGGCACGTTATCGACCGGCCGGGAGGCTCTGAATTTCAACGTCGCCCCGACCACCGTGAGTGGTCGGGGCGACGCCGTTGCTTAGGTTGAGGGGCGGCTCCTGAAGACCGGGGTAGACCCTTCAGCGCCTGGGCGGGCTCGCCGAAGAACTGCTCCGAGAGCGTGTTGCCGGGGCGGGATGAGTCGTGAGTCGGTCTCACCCGGTCCAACGGGGGTGCCGCGGCCGCGTACGCAGCCCCACAAGCGATCGCTGGCGCCCGTCCATTTGTGCAATAGCGCGAACATGCGGATCCGGCGCCGGGCGCCACTTCCACCGATCTGGACTGTCACTTCTACCGATCCGGGTGCGGGGGGGAGGAGCATGTGGGGATCGGGGCAGCGTGCGGGGATCGGGGCAGTATGCGGGATTGTGGCAGGAATCGCAAGGTGGAACGCCGCCGCCGCGTGGATCGGGGCGGGGTGGGCGTGTAGGCTAGACCTTCGCGTACCTTGTGTGTACTGGCTTCAGCGGCAGTGCCCGCCAGCCGGCCCGACCGGCCGGCAAAACCCGAGAGGGGAGGCGGACGGGCCGCAGGGACTGCACCGCAGGTGCGCAGAGTGATCCCCGAGATGAGGGAAGGATCCCCTTTGGCTGCCTCGCGCACCTCTGCACCAACCGCCGCTGAAATCGCCGCGCGCACCGCGTCGCGTCGAATCAATTTCGCCAAGATCTCCGAGCCGATGCAGGCTCCGAACCTTCTCGGCCTGCAGACCGAGAGCTTCGACTGGCTCGTGGGCAATGAGAAGTGGCGCGCCCGGGTGGACGCCGCCAACGCCGCCCAGCCGGGTTCGCTGCCGGAGACCTCCGGGCTGGAGGAGATCTTCGATGAGATCTCACCGATCGAGGACTTCGGCGAGACCATGGCTCTGTCCTTCCACGACCACCGCTTCGAGGAGCCGAAGTACACGGCCGAGGAGTGCCAGGAGAAGGACCTGACGTACTCCGCGCCGCTGTACGTGGTCGCGGACTTCGAGAACTTCACCACCGGTGAGATCAAGTCCCAGACGGTCTTCATGGGTGACTTCCCGCTCATGACCGATAAGGGCACGTTCATCGTCAACGGCTCTGAGCGCGTCGTCGTCTCCCAGCTGGTCCGCTCCCCGGGTGTGTACTTCGAGCGCACCACCGAGAAGGCCTCTGACAAGTACGTCTACAACGTCAAGTTCATCCCCTCGCGCGGTGCCTGGCTGGAGTTCGAGGTGGACAAGAACGACCGTGTGGCGGTGCGCATCGACCGCAAGCGCAAGCAGGACATCACGGTGTTCCTGCTGGCCCTGGGGCTGGACGAGGCCGAGATCCGCGAGGAGTTCAAGGACTACCCGGCGCTGACCACCGCCCTGGACGAGGACCGCAAGATCGCCAGCCAGGACGAGGCGCTGCTGGACATCTACAAGAAGATCCGCCCCGGTGAGCCGCCCAGCGTGGAGGCCGGCCGCACTCTGCTGGAGAACTTCTACTTCAACGCCAAGCGCTACGATCTGGCCAAGGTCGGCCGCTACAAGATCAACAAGAAGCTCGGCCTGGCGGCCGACCTGAACGAGTCGGTGCTGCGCATTGAGGACGTCGTCGCCGCCATCAAGTATCTGCTCGCTCTGCACGCCGGCGCCGAGACCGTTGAGGGTGTGCGCGACGGGGAGATCGTTGACATCGCCGTCGAGTTCGATGACATCGACCACCTGGGCAACCGGCGCATCCGCGCCGTCGGCGAGCTCATCCAGGCGCAGGTGCGCACCGGTATGAGCCGCATGGAGCGGCAGGTGCGTGAGCGCATGACCACCCAGGACGTCGAGGCCATCACCCCGAACACTCTGATCAACATCCGGCCTGTCACGGCCGCGATTAAGGAGTTCTTCGGCACCAGCCAGCTGTCCCAGTTCATGGACCAGAACAACCCGCTGGCGGGCCTGACCCACAAGCGGCGTCTGTCCGCACTCGGACCCGGCGGCCTGTCGCGCGAGCGCGCCTCCATGGAGGTGCGCGACGTGCACACCTCCCACTACGGACGCATGTGTCCCATCGAGTCCCCCGAGGGGCCGAACATCGGTCTGATCGGCTCGCTGGCCACCTTCGGGCGCATCAACCCCTTCGGCTTCATCGAGACCCCCTACCGGGTGGTGCGCGACGGTCAAGTCACCGACGAGACCCACTACCTCACCGCCGACGACGAGGACCGTCACATCATCGCTCAGGCCAACGTCGAGCTCACCGACGATCTACACTTCGCCGATGACCACGTGCTGTGCCGCGTAACCGGGGGTGAGCCGGCCCTGGTGCCGGCCTCCCAGGTGGACCTCATGGACGTCTCCCCGCGGCAGATGGTCTCCGTGGGCACCTCGTTGATCCCCTTCCTCGAGCACGACGACGCCAACCGCGCACTGATGGGCGCCAACATGCAGCGGCAGGCCGTGCCGCTGATCCGCCCCGACGCCCCGCTGGTGGGCACCGGCATGGAGCGGCGCACCGCTGTCGACGCCGGTGACGTGCTGGTCGCCTCCAAGGGCGGTGTGGTCACCGAGGTGTGCGCCGACTTCGTGCGCGTGGCCAACGACGACGGCACCGAGACCGTCTACAAGGCGGCCAAGTTCCGCCGCTCCAACCAGGGCAACTGCTACAACCAGCGGGTGGTCGCCTCCGAGGGCGAGCGCGTGGAGGTCGGCAGCGTCCTGGCAGACGGCCCGGCCACCGCCGACGGCGACCTGGCGCTGGGCCAGAACCTCCTGGTCGCCTTCATGACCTGGGAGGGGCTGAACTACGAGGATGCCATCATCATCTCCCAGCGTGTAGTCGCCGAGGACGTGCTCACTTCGATCCACATCGAGGAGCACGAGGTCGACGCCCGCGACACCAAGCTCGGTGCCGAGGAGATCACCCGTGACATCCCCAACGTCTCCGAGGAGGCGCTGGCCAACCTGGATGAGCGCGGCATCATCCGCATCGGCGCCGAAGTCCGCTCCGGCGACATCCTGGTGGGCAAGGTCACCCCGAAGGGTGAGACGGAGCTGACCAGTGAGGAGCGGCTGCTGCGCGCGATCTTCGGGGAGAAGGCCCGCGAGGTGCGCGACACCTCTCTGCGCGTGCCCCACGGCGAGTACGGCATCGTCACCGGTGTGCGCGAGTTCGATGCCGCCTCCGAGGACGCCGAGCTGCCCGCCGGCGTCAACCGGATGGTGCGGGTATACATCGCCCAGCGGCGCAAGATCACGGTGGGTGACAAGCTCTCGGGCCGCCACGGCAACAAGGGCGTCATCTCAAAGATCCTGCCCGTGGAGGACATGCCCTTCCTCGCCGACGGCACCCCGGTGGACGTCATTCTCAACCCGCTGGGTGTGCCCAGCCGTATGAACGTCGGTCAGGTGCTTGAGCTGCACCTGGGCTGGGTGGCCTCCCGCGGTTGGGATGCGGCCGCCGCCCGCGAGGCCGGCGAGGAGTGGGCGCAGCGCCTGCCCGACAACGGTGTGTCCGCCCAGCCGGGCACCCCCGTGGCCACCCCGGTGTTCGACGGCGTGCGTGACGACGAGCTCATGGGTCTGCTCGACTCGACCCTGCCCAGCCCGGACGGCCTGCAGCTGATGCAGTCCAACGGCAAGGCGCGACTGTTCGACGGGCGGTCCGGAGAACCCTTCCCGTACCCGATCTCGGTCGGCTACATGTACATCCTCAAGCTCCACCACCTGGTCGATGACAAGATCCACGCCCGCTCGACCGGCCCGTACTCGATGATCACCCAGCAGCCGCTGGGCGGTAAGGCTCAGTTCGGTGGCCAGCGCTTCGGCGAGATGGAGGTGTGGGCCATGGAGGCATACGGCGCCGCCCACGCACTCCAGGAACTGCTCACCGTCAAATCTGACGACGTCAACGGACGCGTCAAGGTTTATGAGTCCATCGTCAAGGGGGAGGACATCCCCGAACCCGGCATCCCCGAGTCCTTCAAGGTGCTCATGAAGGAGATGCAGTCCTTGTGCCTGAACGTGGAGGCCCTGGACGCCGCGGGCAATGTCATCGGCCTGGATGACACCGACGACGACGGCCGCCGCGCCTCCGAGGAACTCGGCTTCGACCTGGGGCGCCGTCCCAGCGGCGGAGCCGTGGCGGTGGACGAGATCTGACCCCAACGCCCCGGGAGGACGCCGATCGGCATCCTCCCGGGGCCAACGGGCCCGGTGCCGCCGTGGAACCACGGCACCGGGACCCCCTAAGCCTTTTGAGCTGACCACTCTGATTCGGAAGTAGGAACTGTGCTCGACGCCAACGTGTTCGACAGGATCCAGCTCGGCC
>NZ_JAUMUL010000116.1 GCF_030530635.1 Actinomyces sp. | reverse complement strand
CGCCGGACGCCGCGGGCACGCCGCCGGACGCCGTAATCGCACCCACCGTGCTCTCATACGACACCATCCCCGGCACCGCCGACATCGCCCCGCACGCCTCCGCCTCCCCCTTCGACGTGGTCCACGACCGCACCGGCACCGCCAGCCTCAAATGGGACTTCGCCGGGCAGCGCGGCCGTCCCGAGAACGCCCTGCCGCTGTGGGTCGCCGACATGGACCACGCCACCGCCCCCTGCGTCACCAACGCACTGCTGTGGCGGGTACGGCACGGCATCTTCGGTTACAGCGAGCCCGACGCCGCTTACGACGCGACCCTGGCCGCCTGGTTCGCCCGCCGCTACGACTGGCGCATCGACCCGGCCTGGAACGTCGTCACCCCCGGGGTGGTGCCTGCGCTGGCGACGGCGGTGCGCGCCTTCACCGAGCCCGGCGACGCCGTCGTCATTGAGGAGCCCGTCTACTACCCGTTCCGGGAGGTGGTCGAGCAGCAGGGGCGGGTGGTGGCTCCGGCCCCGCTGGTACGCGGCGCCGACGGCGTGTACCGCCGCGACCTGGACGCCCTGGAGGCCGTACTCGCCTCCTCCGGCGCCCGCCTGCTGATTCTGTGCAACCCGCACAACCCGGTGGGCCGGGTGTGGTCGCGCGCGGAACTGACCGAGCTGGCCCGGATCACCGGCCGCCACGGCACGCTCGTGGTCTCCGACGAGGTGCACGCCGACCTGGCCCTGCCCGGGCACCGCACCACCCCCTTCGCATCTCTGTCCGCCGACGCCGCGGCCCGCACCATCACCTGCACCTCACCGTCGAAGTCCTTCAATCTGGCCGGGCTGCAGGTGGCCAATATCCTCATTTCCGACGTCGGTCTGCGAGACCGCTTCCGTGCGGCTCTCGGCGCCGGCGGTTATTCCCAGCCCAATGTGCTGGGTCTGACGGCATGCCAGGCGGCGTACAAGTCCGGCGACGCCTGGCTCGACGCCCTGCGCGAGCACATTGATTATGCGCGCCGGCATGTGGTCCGCCGCCTGGAGCGGGTGCCCGGAATCGAGGTCTCCCCCTGCGAGGGCACCTACCTGCTGTGGCTGGACTGCACGGGTCTGCTTGAGGCCGCGGGCCTGGCGGCGGATGAGCTGGACGGCTTCATCACCGGCGAGGCCGGACTTTGGCTCGACGACGGCACCCTGTTCGGTACCGGCGGTGCGGGCTTCACCCGACTGAATATTGCCTGCCCGCGCGCCACTGTGGATGAGGCGCTGGACCGGCTGGAGATCGCCGTCCATGGCCTGCTCGCCCGCCCAGCGGCCTGACCCTCCTCCAGACCCGCCGCCCCTCCCGCCGAGTTCGGTAGAAGTTACGTGCCGAGGTCGGTCGATATAACTGTCAAGGACGCACCAGCAGTGCACCGCGTCGGCACTACGCCTCCGATCCATCCCACCCCCATCAGTCAGAAAGCTCCTATGTCCATCATCGATTCCACCCCCACGCAATCATCCAACGCTGTCCCCGGCGCCGCCGTCGACCTCTCCGGGTGTCGCACTGCGCCGATTCAGCACCACCCCAGCTGGACGGACTCTCCCGACCCGTGGCGGCTGGACACCGTCCTGGCGCATGTGGGCACCGACACCGACCCGGCCACCGGTGCCATTACGACGCCGATCCACTTGTCGACCGCCTTCGGGCATCCGAGTCTGGGGGCATCCACCGGTTATGACTACACGCGCACCGCCTCCCCCACCCGCGACGTCCTTCAGGACGCGTTGGCCCGGCTCGACGGCGGGACGGCCGGCTTCGCCCTGGCCTCCGGGATGGCGGCGGTGCAGCTGACGGTCGCCACGTTGGCGCCGTTCGGCTCGCGGATCGTGGCCCTGGAGGACTTGTATGGGGGCAGCTACCGGTTCCTGAAGTGCCTGGCCGACGACGGCGCCTACGAGGTGGACTTCGTGTTCGGTGAGGCCGGCCTGCGGGAGGCGCTGCGAAGTCCGGCATCCCTGGTGCTGATTGAAACCCCTACCAATCCGATGATGACCGAGGTGGACATTGCCCGGGTGGCCGAATGGGCGCATGCGGCCGGCGCCCTGCTGGCGGTGGACAACACCTTCTACACGCCGGTGATCTGCCGGCCGCTGGAGCTCGGGGCGGACGTGGCCGTCTATTCGGCCACGAAGTACCTGGCCGGGCACAACGACGTCATGGCGGGCGCCGTAGTCGTAGCGGATCGGGAGTTGGGCGAGCGGATCCAGTACCAGCTGAACACCACCGGGGCGACGCTAGGACCCTTCGACGCCTTCCTGCTGCTGCGCGGCCTGAAGACGCTGTCACTGCGCATGGAGCGGCACGAGGCGAACGCCCGGCGGGTGGCCGACTTTCTGCGCGACGATGCACGGGTTACACGAGTGCTGTATCCGGGGCGCTCGGGCATGGTGTCCTTCGAGCCGGCCGACGACGTCGACGTCGCCGCATTCCTACAGGCAGTACGGGTGCTCACCTTCGCCGAGTCTTTGGGCGGGGTGGAGTCGCTGGTGACCTGCCCGAGCGTGCAGACGCATGCGGACGTGCCGCCGTCCACTCGCGCCGCCTACGGGCTGACCGACCAGCTGCTGCGGCTGAGCGTGGGCATTGAGGACGCCGAGGACCTGGTCGCCGACCTGGACCAGGCGCTGGAGCGGGCGGCCCGACGGCGTGATTAGAGCAGCAAGGGCGCTAACGGCCGCACTAAGAGGGTTATTCATGGGGTGTATGTGAAGGTGAGGGCGAGTACGGTGGTGATGGTTGTTGGGAAGGTTTGTATGGGTCGGCGGTAGCCGGTGTGTAGGACGCGCCAGGTTTTGAGGTTGGCGATGGCCCGTTCGACCATGTAGCGGATGGATGGGGTTGACCGCGGTGTTGTAGGCCTTGTCGGTCTCGTGCAGGGGCTGTCCGGGTAACTTCTTGATGGGGGTGGTCATGCCCAGCCCGATATATCCCTTGTCGCCTATATGGAGGGCAGCGGTAGCGCCGTCGGGCAGGTGGTCGGGTGGGACGTCCAGCAGGCCGCTGGCCCGCAGCGCGGCGGCGTCATGCGTGGCTCCGAGTAGCGGGTCCGAAACCCAGGCGATCGCCCCGGAGGGAGTGCAGGCCACCTGCACGTTCAGCCCGGTGGTGCGGCACTTGCCCGAGAACAGGCCCGGGACACCCTTCCAGTCCCAGCACTCCAGCACGGTTCCGTCAATGATCAGGGTTTGGGTGGGATCCAGGTCCTCCACCGTCGCCACCGCCCGACCGAGGGCGTGGGCGATCAGGGTGGTGTAGGCGCCGATGATGCGGGAGGCGGTGGGCTGGGAGATGTCGAAGATCTCGGCCAGCAGCTCCTGGCTGATGTTGTGGCGCAGCGCCATCACGGTCAGCTTCACGCGCTGGTACAGGCCCAGGACCCGGCTGCCGGCCACCGGCAGATCCCCCTGGCTGTGCAAGACGGCGCACAGGTCAGTGAGCTGGTGGGGGTCGAGCTACGTGCCAGCGTTCATGGTGGCGGTCTGCTTTCTGAGAAGTTTGGACTATGACACCCAAAGCGTCTCAGGAACAGGCCGTCCTAACCCTTACCCTCTATGCGCGTGTCGCGAATCACCCACACCCCCTATGAATAACCCTCCCGGCGACGGTTTTGGATTGTTGTACGAAGAAGGTCGTCGGCTATGCGTTGGCCGATCATATGAGCACCAGCCTGGTGTGTGAGGCGATCGATATGGCGGTGCGCAACTGCAGGCCGACTCGTGGGGTGACGGTGTTTCATTCCGACCGCGAGTCGCAGTACACCTCCCAGGCCTTCGCCGACCACCTCAAACACTATGGGATTAGGCCGTCGGTGGGACGCAGGGGGTGTGCTGGGACAATGCATGAGCGGAGTCGTTCAACGCGACACTGAAGAATGAGCGTGTGCATCGTATGGTCTACCCCACCCGGAACAAGGCGATAAGGGATGTGGCGGCATGGATCGAGTTGACCTATAATCAAACACGGTTGCACTCGGGAATCGGATACCGCACACCCAACCAGTTCGAGCGAGAACTACAGCAGGCCGCCACCCCGAAAGCAGCCTGACAAACACACAACAACCAAGAGTCCAAAAAACACCCAGCACTCCACCTGGCCATAAGCCTCATCCACCTGACCTACGGCACCACACAATCCATCGCCTCAGCCAACCGGGCCATGACACGAAGACCCACCAAAGCCATCAAACTCCTAACAACCCCCTAACCACCCAACAACTTTGCCGACCCCCTGCCGCATGCCCACCACGATCCGCGACTCTCGCGGGCAGTTCCAGATAAGGCACCGAATCACCTTCGCGGGCACCTGAAATGAGTCTCGCCGCGGGGTTGTCTCATGCAGGTTAGATGTGATAAAATGTCTGGTGTCCGTATACCGATCGCACCTGACGCGCTACGCTAGTCCAACGCTGTACGCGACTGAGGTGGCAGTACTATGTCCAGTCTCACACCC
>NZ_JAUMUL010000115.1 GCF_030530635.1 Actinomyces sp. | reverse complement strand
AGGTTGTCATTGGTCATGTAGGGCGCCGGGTAGTAGACCCGCCCGATCTTGCCCTCCTTGCGGATCTCGATCTTGGCGACGATCGGGTGGATCGAGGAGGTGGAGTGGTTGATGTAGGAGATGGAGCCGGTGGGCGGTACCGCCTGCAGGTTGCGGTTGTAGATGCCGTCCCGCTTGATCTTCTCCGCCAGCTCCGCCCAGTCCGCGCGCGTGGGCACGTGCACCGACGACGCCGCGAATAGCTCGCGGACCCGCTCCGTGACCGGGACGAAGTCCTGGTTCAGGTACTTGTCGAAGAACTCACCGGACGCGTACTTGGAGTCCTCGAAGCCGACGAAAGTCTCCCCACGCTCCACGGCCAGTTCATGGGAGGCGGTCAGCGCCGCGTACAGCACGCAGGCGAAGTAGACGTTGGTGAAGTCCAGGCCCTCCTCGGAGCCGTAGTGGATGCGCTCGCGCGCCAGGAAGCCATGCAGGTTCATCTGCCCCAGGCCGATCGCATGGGACTCGCGGTTGCCGCGGTTGATGGACGGCACGGACTCCAGTTCCGTCTGGTCGGATACCGCCGTCAATCCGCGCACGGCCGTGCGAATCGTGCGAGCGAAATCCGGGGAGTCCATGGTCTTGGCGATGTTCAGGGAACCGAGGTTGCAGGAGATGTCCTTGCCCACGTGCGCGTAGGACAGGTCCTCATTGAGCACGCTCGGCTCGGACACCTGCAGGATCTCGGAGCACAGGTTGGACATGACCACCTTGCCCTTGATCGGGTTGGCCCGGTTGACCGTGTCCTCGAACATGACGTAGGGGTAGCCGGACTCGAACTGGATCTCGGCCAGCGTCTGGAAGAACTGGCGGGCGTTGATCTTGTCCTTGCGGATGCGTTCATCCGCCACCAGTTCGCGATACTTCTCGGTTACGTTGATGTCCGCGAAGGGCATCCCGTAGACGCGCTCGACGTCGTAGGGGCTGAACAGGTACATGTCCTCGTTCGCCCGAGCAAGTTCGAAGGTGATGTCCGGGATGACCACGCCGAGCGAGAGGGTCTTGATGCGGATCTTCTCATCCGCGTTCTCCCGCTTGGTGTCCAGGAACCGCATGATGTCCGGGTGGTGGGCGTGCAGGTACACGGCACCCGCGCCCTGGCGCGCACCCAACTGGTTGGCGTAGGAGAAGGAGTCCTCCAGGAGCTTCATCACCGGGATGACGCCGCTGGACTGGTTCTCGATGCGCTTGATGGGGGCGCCCATCTCCCGCAGGTTGCTCAGCAGCAGCGCCACACCACCGCCGCGCTTGGACAGCTGCAGGGCGGAGTTGATGCCGCGGGCGATCGACTCCATGTTGTCCTCGATGCGCACCAGGAAGCAGGAGACGGGCTCCCCGCGCTGGGCCTTGCCCTCGTTGAGGAAGGTGGGGGTGGCCGGCTGGAAGCGCCCGGACATCATCTCCTCGATCAGGTCCAGAGCCAGGGCCTCATCGCCGTCGCCCAGCGCCAGGGCGACCATGGTGACACGGTCCTCGAAGCGCTCCAGGTAGCGCTTGCCGTCGAAAGTCTTGAGCGTGTAGGACGTGTAGTACTTGAAGGCGCCCAGGAAGGTCTCGAAGCGGTAGTCGTAGGAGTAGGCGGCCTCAAAGGCGGATTCGACGAACTCGGGGCGGTAGCGCTCCAGTATCTGCTGCTCGTAGTAGCCCTCCCGCACCAAGTACTCCAGCTTCTCCTCCAGGGAGGGGAAGGAGACGGCGTTGTCGTTGACGTGCTGGAGGAAGTACTGGCGCGTAGCCTCGCGGTCGGCGTCGAACTGAATCATGCCGTTCGCGTCGTACAGGTTCAGCTTGGCGTTAAGGGCGTGGTAGTCGAGGTCCGGTACCGACGACGCAGCCACCTCCGGCTCCGGCGTCGCCGTGAGCGGGGTGCTCGTCACATCCGTCAGCGTTTGTGCCAAAACTTGTCCAATCCTTCTTTGACGCGTTCGACGTCGGTAGCGGTGCCGAGCAGCTCGTACCGATAGAGGAAGGGCACATTGAGCTTGCTGGCGATGATCTCACCGGCGATGCCGTAGGCCTCGCCGAAGTTGGTGTTGCCCGAGGCGATGACGCCGCGGCACAGCGACCGGTTGTGCGGGTCATTGAGGAACTTGATGACCTGCTTGGGTACGGCTCCCTTGACGGCGCCTCCTCCATAAGTGGGAACGACGAGGACGTATTCCTCGTGGACGCTCAACGGCTCATCCCCCGGGCGCAGCGGAATGCGTGCGCTGGGCAGGCCGAGCCGCTCAACGAAGCGACGAGTGTTCTCCGAGGTGGAGGAGAAGTAGACGAGGAGGGGGCGGTCGCTCACGAACGCCTGCCCCCACTCAGATGGCGGCGGCCTCTACGGCTACCGCGGCGAGGGCCTTGATCTTGTCCGGACGGAAGCCGGACCAGTGCTCGCCGCCGGCCATGACCACGGGAGCCTGCGCGTAGCCGAGGGAGCGGACCTGCTCCAGGGCCTCGGCGTCAAGGGTGATGTCAACCGTCTCGTAGGACAGGCCGGCCTTGTCCAGGGCGCGGTAGGTCGCGGAGCACTGGACGCAGTTGGGCTTGGAGTAGACGGTGATCGCCATGTCGGTCACTTCCTGGCAGTGAGGTGGGTTGGTTGCTGTAGTTCCGTGCGCGTCCCGGCGCCAACACCGCGTACGGCGGCTTACCGGGATGTAATCACACGCATGTAGTTCTCGGGAGGGCAAACGCCCCCTGCTGTTCGAAACACTACCCCTGGGGGTCGAGGTGCGCCACTACCCCAAGATGATGTGTCTGCCGTTTCCTTGTGCATAGCCCCTCCCGAGCTGTGGACAGCACGCTCCTCGCTGTGGACGCGCCTGTGGAATCGATGCGGCTTCCCCACATCGGCCGCTCCGGGAGGACCGGCGACGACGTCGCCCCGACCGTCCCGGATCGGCGCCCCCATGCTCCCGCGGGGGTCCGACATGAATTCCGACCGCTTAGCCGTCTCCTCCACAGGGACCGCGCCCTTGCGCACCCGCACCCGTCCCCAGGCTGGGGACCAAGTCACAGAAAATGCCTCGCGAATCACCATCCGCCGGGCGTGTCGCGCCGCCACAGGCCCCCACCCATCCAATTCCACCTCACCCGGCAGCCGTGCTACGTTCCATGAGACGACTCACGCCCACCTACCGCGGACAACCGAGAGGACGGCGACGCGACATGGACGCAACCGAGCGCCGGCAGGCGATCCTGGCCCGCCTCGAGAACGCCACCGCACCCCTGGCCGCGGCACTGCTGGGCGAGCAGCTCGGCGTCTCCCGGCAGATCGTCGTCGGTGACGTGGCTCTGCTGCGCGCGGCCGGCCACGCCATTCGGGCCACCAATCGCGGCTACGTACTGGCCCGCCCCAGTTCCAGGCCGCGTCGTGTCTTCCACGTTCAGCACGGCCGCGAGCAGGTGGCCGCCGAACTCTCCGCGATCATCGACTCCGGCGGCATGGCACTGGACACGATCATTGAGCATCGCCTCTACGGCCAGATCACCGTGGACCTGCTCATCCGCAACCGCGCCGAGCTCGAGCTCTTCCTGGAGCGCATGACCGAGTCCTCCACGCTCTCGGAGCTGACCAACGGCTGGCACGCGCACACGGTCGAGGCGGACACCGAGTCTCAGTTGGATGAAATCGAGGCGCGCCTGGAGGAGCTCGGCATCCTGCGCTGAGATCTTCCGTGCGGCCGTCGCAATCGCCCATACGAAGCCCCGCACCCGGCATATTGGCAATCGCACAGGCCAGCGCCTCAGCATTCTGTGCCATACTCGTGACTCAAACGATGCTGCCGCCGGATCACGGCACACACCGCGACCCTTGTCGACCACCTCGAGGCGAAGGAGGCACCTTGACCCCGCAATACGCGAGCCGGCCGATCCCGGCCGGTT
Organism: Actinomyces sp.; assembly: GCF_030530635.1. Lineage (GTDB taxonomy): Bacteria > Actinomycetota > Actinomycetes > Actinomycetales > Actinomycetaceae > Actinomyces. The sequence continues at coordinate 622 of NZ_JAUMUL010000115.1, read as the reverse complement.
GTCGCGCGGCCCCGCGCCAACGGGTCGGCGCCAGTATCGCCATCGACGTGCTGGCCGCGCTTCCGCCCCTCGCGGTCGGCCTGCTGCTGCCGGGTCCGGCCCTCCTCAGACTCACCCTGGTGCTGGCCGCATTCGGAGTCCTGGTGGCGCAGTTCGTCGCCCACTGTCTTTACGGCAGAGGCGTCGGCGGCCTGATGCTCGGCCTGCTCACCGTGGACGCCGATGCCGGTCTGCCCACCGGGACTCCACGCTCCCTGCTGGCACTGATGCATCTGGGCGCAGCAAGCGACGCGGTCGTGCTGGATATCAAGAACGGTCTGGATCCGTCACGGGTAACCCTTGATGAATTGGACGAGTTGGCCGCCCAGCAGCACGGCCCCGTGCTCGACTCCACTCAGCAGCACGGCCCCGTGCTCGATCCCGCCCAGCATCCGCAGGCGCCGGCCGCCCGGGCCGCGGCGCCCGGGCCGCCGCCGGCCCCCTACTCGGCTCCCGGGCCGTCCGCGGGTCGGACTCATTCGGGATCCGGGCGTGACGTCGACGGCGCCTCGGCTCCCCGCCCCTTCGCGGATCGGGCGCCGGACTCGCCGCCCCCGGTGACGCGCGCCGTGCCGGACCCGCC
>NZ_JAUMUL010000114.1 GCF_030530635.1 Actinomyces sp. | reverse complement strand
CGCCCCTACCTGTAAGCAACAACCCGCTTACACAGAAAACTTGACAGGCTCGACATCTCGGATTTGAGCCAGGCCATCGGTGATGGCTCATGGGTACAGGGAAGTCTGGCCGGGGTGGGACTGGCCGGGGACATGCTGTTCACCGTCACCAACCCTATCGCCGCCGGGGTCAGCGTGGTTGTCGGCTGGATCATCGAGCACATCTACCCGCTGGACGAGATGCTCAACCAGCTCACCGGTGACGCGGAGGCGGTGATGGCCGGGGCACAGACCTGGACCAACATCTCCGGGGCATACACCCAGCAGGCCACGGCGCTGCGAGACCACCTGACCGCGGATATGGCCGACCAGGCCGGGCAGGCCGCCGACGCCTGGCGGGCCCGGGCCGGCAAGCTGGCCGGCGGCATGAATACCATGTCGAGCGCGGCGGCGAACATCGCCAAGGGTTTGGAGATCGCCGCGGCGATCGTCCAGTTCGTCCACGACATGGTCCGCGACGCCATCTCCGAAGCGATCGGCATGTTCTTCCAGGCGGCCGCGGAGGAGATCTTCTCACTGGGCCTGGCCACCCCGCTGGTTGCGGGCCAGATCAGCACCTGGGTGGCGAACAAGGTGGTCAAACTTGCCAGCAAGGTCAAGGACCTGGTCAATTCATTCGCAGCCTTGTCCCGCCTACTACGCAAGGTACAGCCCGGTCTGACCAAGCTCATGGCGGGCCTGAAGAAGCTCGACCTTTCCGAGCACGCCGCCAACGCCGGCAGACGGGTGGGCCGCAACATCAAAAACCACATGGGCGGATCCACCCCCAAGCACCACACCCCCACCCTGACCGCCACCCACACCAGCGCCTCGGGTGGCGGAGGCACCAACGCCTCAACTACAACAACCAGCAGCGGCGGCCACACCAGCAGCACCGGCTCAGGAAGTGTTGGCTCCAGCAGCAGCGGTGGTTCCAGCTCCGTGTCTGGGCCTGGTTCCAGCAGCCCCCGTCCCGGTGGCGCCGGCGCCGCCCCCGGCGGGTCATCGGCCTCCGGCGGGTCCGGTACCAGCTATCACGGCATCGACCCGATCCACGGTGACACAAGCATCCCGTCTTCCGCACACAGCACCACGAGTTCGTCAACCAACTCAGGGACAACCCCGGCGGCGTCCACAGCCGACGCCACCTATCACGGCATCGACCCGATCCATGGCGATACCCGCGCACCTTCTTCGGCCCACAGTGCCGCGCACGCCAACACCGGTACTACCGCTGACTCCCCGCATGCGCGCAGTGGCTCGGACGGCGGTCGCACCAGCACCCCGGATGCGAGCACCGGCCGGACCGATGCTGACCGTCCTGACGGCAGTGCTCGCGACCGGTCCAGTACGGCGGCAGACCAGGACACCGGTAGCCGTGATGGCTCCGGCCGGCCCGGGCGCTCGGAGCAGTCCACCCCCGCCGGTGACGACACTGGCACGCAGTCCTCCCGCACCCATGCTCCTGACGGCCAGGCACCGGAGGCCACCCGCCCACACTCCGACCGCGCCCCCGAAGGCGACCGGCCCGATGCCCAACGCACCAGCGACACCGGCGACAGCAAGACCGGCGGTGACAGTGAGCCCGAGCCCACTAACCGCGACGGCTCCGACACTGATACAGAGCCCCGCGGCCGGTCTGATGCCGGCGGTGACCCGGATGCCCGGGACCGGTCAGGCCACGACCATGCGGAGCAGCCCGATCAGCACCGCAAACAGGCTCCCGACGGCCGCACCCGGGACACCGACTCACCCGGCCCCGAGCACCCCAAGAGCCAGGAGCCCAAGCCCGAGCCTGCACCTACTCACACAGACCCAGAACACCACTCCCACTCAACTACCGCAGCAGCCGACAGCACAACCCCACACGGCAAAACCGACGACACACCAGACCCCACCAACCACAAGGACAGCCCAGACGGCAACACCGACACCACCCACAAGAGCAACAACGAGGACACCAGCAACGACCACGCACACGACGACAAGGCTGCCGACAAGGACGCTCAACACGAGACCAACAATGACCACGGCGCCGGTGATCACGCCGATGGAGGCGGCGCAGACGGCTCTGATGGTGACGTTGATGACAGATATCAGAAGAGTGTTCCTGAGTTGTTCGAGGACCGTGAAGGATTCGTTAACCAGCGCGACGAGTTTCTGGGCGAATTGGACGCTTCAATGCCCGACGGCCTGGAACGAAGCGCCTTCAATGTCGAGAACCGACAGCAGACCATACGTAGTCTTGTCGATGATGGCTACGACCCGGAAGAGGTCGAAAGACTGCGGCAAATGGCGCGAGACTTAACGAAGGCCAGGCAGGATGTCTCTGAGACTTCCGCGGCGATTGGCGAGGTTGGCGGGCAGCGCTATTCGGATACGCATGGCGCTCCGGTGTTGGATGCGTGGCGTAACGAGAACAATGGCAGCACGCCGCCGGGAGGCTACTCCGACGGCGCCGCGCTGAGCAGTGACGGCAAGACCTTCTACGAGCTGGAGTACAAGGGCGTCACCGCCAAGCTGAGCAAGACGCCCGTGCACACCACGTTCGAAGGAGTCTTCCCTCAGGGCACACCAGAGTACGCGCGCGATCACCTTATCACCGATCCGCGCTACGCCCAGTACTTCCATGACCATAAGGACGTGTGGGAAGCAATCAAGAGCGGGAAGACCAGTCTATGCTTCCGAACCATTTCCACTCGCACGGCACACGGGAAGCCGCACGTGCAGGACGTCCCCTTCAACCTGGTCGGAGACGGGCCAAACGGACACAAGGTTCGCGACACCCTACAGGAGATGATCGACGCGCTCGACTGAATGACGACCCCAACCACGAGTATTGAGCATTACACAAAGTCTTCAACGGCCGATACAGTAGACATTGCGGACAGCGCAGCCTAAAATACTTAACAGTCCAGAGGGCCACAGCCTTCCTGGTTGGGCAACCCTAGCGATTCGGGGAGGAAGCAGGCATGAGTAGTACCAGCGGAGGACAGGACGACACCGGTACACCCACCCCGGGGACCGGCGTCCCAACCGGGGAGGGATTTGAGTTGTCCTTGCCTGGTGGTGGGGTGTTTCGGGTGGTTCCGCCGGAGGTGGGTGTGCCGGTTATCCGTCTGTGGCTGGAGCACGAGTGGCCCATGAGTGTGCAGGAGGGCCTGGAGCTGCGTGACCGTCTCGGCTGGCAATCCTCCCCGACCATGGAGACCATGTTTACTACCGGTCATGACCTGGGCGGCAAGGACGCGTCTTTTGTCATTGGAGAGGGCCAGATGGACTCCTTCCGCATGGGGTTGGCTTCGCGTATTCCGAAGGCCAGTGCGCCACCGGAGGCGGCTGTGCTGGTGCGCCAGGCATACTCCCAGTACGTCCAAGTGCTGACCGACTTGTACGGCACCGGCACCACTAAACACTTCCAGGGGCGCAACGGCCCCCAGGAGTCCACTACCTGGACCCTGCCGAACCGAGCATCACTGACAGTCGGCGTCCTGGGAAGGATTATTGACGTTACCGTGGACTCGCCTGCAGCCAACCGTGCGGCCGAGGCAGAACGCCGCTACCTCGCGCAGGAAGCTGAGTTCCCAACCGAGCCCCCACCACGCCCCCGCACCAACAAGTGATCCAAGACAACCACCCGGCGTTCACGTCCCACGGTTAGGGGACCGATCACAGCGGTCCTGGGAACCGACGAAACCGCCGCGCCGCCACCTGCACGCCTTTACGCCAATCCGTTGCGGCCTTGGAGCTACGGCTTAATCACCTACATGGCGCGGCCCTGGCCCATGTCCAGCAGACCGGTGGGACTAGTGCTGGTCCCGCGCCGGGGCCGGAAGCACTTCCGCCCGGGCAGCGGGCTGGACGGCGGCGACGGCAGCATCCCGGATGCGAGCACCGGCCGAACCGAGGCCGGGGGCTCGGATGCGGGTGGTAGCCGGGCCGGTAGTGGTAGCGCCCCGGCCGAGGTCGGAGATGTGGGCTCCACGGGCGGCAGCCACGCCGGTGACGGCAAAGCCAACTCTGAAGGCGAGCCTGAGCCCACTAACCGCGACGGCTCCGACACTGATACAGAGCCCCGCGATCGGTCCGGTGCCGACGGCGACCCGGATGCCCGGGACCGGTCAGGCCACGACCATGCGGAGCAGCCCGATCAGCACCGCAAGGACGTTCCCGACGGCCGCACCCGGGACACCGACTCACCAGGCCCCGAGCACCCCAAGAGCCAGGAGCCCAAGCCAGAGCCTGCATCTACTCGCACAGACCCAGAAGACCACTCCCACTCAACTACCGCGGCAGCCGACAGCACAACCCCACACGGCAAAACCGACGACACACCAGACCCGGCCATCAGCGGACACGAGAGCAACGACCGGGACACCAGCAACGACCACGCGAAGGACGGCGCTGCCGACAAGGACGCTCAGCACGAGACCAACAATGACCGTCACGGCGAGTCGACCTCGGATGCTGATTCTCCAGATGCGAAGGACTCGCCCGACGCCGGGGACGGTGACCTGTTTCAGCGTTAATGTCCGCTTGGGGCGGTTGGATCAGACATCATCGTG
>NZ_JAUMUL010000035.1:1998-34374 GCF_030530635.1 Actinomyces sp. | reverse complement strand
GACCTCGGCACGTAACTTCTACCGATCTCGGCACGTCATCGCATGCCCCACCCAAACGCTTACGCCCCCGGCATTCCAGGAGCCCACACCAATCACCGCCTGTGGTCCCACCACACCCGCAAACACGAAGAGCCGGTGATCAACCTCGCCGCTGCGGCTGCCCGGGCTGAGAGTCGGCGAAGACGATCGGAGGCCTGGTGAACATATGTACATATACGACCAAGGTATTGGAGGGTGTGGCTGCGACATTATCCTGATGATTAGCGATATATGTCGACCTAAGGCAGCGGGCGTTGTGACGGCGTATTGAACATATGTTCACCAAGGGTGTGTTCCCCGTTCAGTCTCACGGCTAGTTTCCGTTGCTGTCCGGAGGCATCCGGACTCCGGTACTCGACGATGAGACTCAAGGAGATGGCGGCGATGCAGTTAGAACTGTTCAAGCATGACCTGATCCGCCTCAACTGGGAGGTGGATGACCGGCAGGAGTTCTTTGAACGGATCGCGGCGGAGCTCCTGTGGGCGGGCTACATCAGGGAGTCCTTCTGTGAGGCGCTGGTGGAGCGCGAGCGCAAGTATCCGACCGCGCTTCCGATCTCACCGGAGGCGGTCGCCATCCCGCACTCGGACGTAGAACACATCATCAAACCCTTCATCGCCCCGGTGCGGCTGACAACGCCGATCGCCTGGCGGGAGATGGGCAATGACGACGTTGTCCACCCGGTCCGCTTCGTCTTCGTACTCGGCTTCACCCAGGAGGACCGGCATGTAGAGGTGCTGCAGATTCTGCTGCAGGCCTTCCAAGATCCGTGCTTCATGGAGCGGCTGGGCCGGGCGCAGACCCCGGACGAGTACTACCGGGTCCTGTCCGCAATGGACGGCCTTCGGGACGCGTGATCCGGACGCACCCGAATCCCACACCCACGCAATCACAAGGAGAACCCATCATGACTGCGAAAGTGATCGTCGCCTGTGGCAGCGGCGTAGCCACCTCCCAGACCGTGGCCAGCAAGGTGAGCCGGCTGCTTAAGGAGGTGAGGGTCGACGCCGACGTCCAGGCCGTCGACCTGAAGTCCGTCGACCGCCACCTGACCGACGCCGCCGCCTACATCACCATTGTGCGGGAGAACAAGCCCCGCTCCGTCCCGGTGATCAACGGGATCGCCTTCCTGACCGGCATGGGCCAGGACCAGGAGTTGGCCAAGCTGATCGAGGCCGTCAAGGCGTCCGGGGGAGCATGACATGCAACTCCTCCAGAACTCGGTCAATTTCCTGCTCTCGCTCGGGGCCGCCATCTTCGTCCCCATAATCATCATCATCGCCGGGCTGATCGTCCGCATGAAGGTCAAGGATGCGCTCTCTGCCGGCATCACCCTGGGCGTGGCCTTCTCCGGCATGACCATGCTCATCAATTACATGACCGAGGCGATCACCCCGGCCGCCCAGGCCATGTCGGACACGATCGGCGTGGACCTGCCCATCACCGACGGCGGCTGGACCACGATGTCCACCATCTCATGGTCATGGCCCTACGCCTTCCTCATGTTCCCGCTGGTGATCGGTATCAACGTGTTGCTGATCCTGTTCAAACAGACGGAGACCTTCAATGCGGACCTGTGGAACGTATGGGGGAAGATCTTCACCGCCGTCGCCGTCTACTACATCACCGGGATGGTCTGGTTGGCCTTCGTCATCGCGGCCATTCAGGTGGTCTTTGAACTGAAGACGGCCGACTTCCACCAACACCGGGTGGAGACGATGTCCGGTATTCCAGGCGTTACGATCACCCACCGCATGGTGTTCCTGGCCGCCCCCATGTACCCGATCGACTGGCTGCTGCGCAAAATCCCCGGCCTGAACCGTTCCTTCAATGCCGCCGACCTGCGCGACAAGCTCGGCATCTTCGCCGAGAACCACGTCCTGGGCTTCATCCTCGGGGTGCTGTTCGGCATCCTGGCCCGTTTCGACGTGGCCGCCATCCTGACACTGGGCATTCAGGCGGCGACGGCGCTGACCCTGTTCCCGGTCATCTCCAAGTACTTCATGCAGGCACTCGAACCCATCTCGAATGCAATATCCGAGTACATGCGCAAGCGCTTCAACGACCGGCAACTGTTCGTCGGGCTCGACTGGCCCTTCCTCGGTGGGGCCAACGAGATCTGGATCGCCGTCATTTGGACGATTCCGGTGACCCTGGCCTACGCCTTCTTCCTGCCCGGCAACGACATCCTGCCCTTTGCCGGCATCGTCAACATCTGCATCGCGGTGGCCGCCTACTTCGCCAGCCAGGGGAACATCATCCGCATGATAATCCAGTGCACCATCTTCGCACCCGTGTTCCTGTGGGTGGGCACCGCCTTCGCGCCGTTCATGACGGACCTGGCCAATTCCACCAGGGCCGTGGAGCTGTCCGCGGGGCAGTTGATCTCCAACTCCTCCATCGATGCCCCCATATTCACCTATGCGTTGTCGCACCTTATGCAACTGCTCGACGGGAACTTCATTCCGCTGCTCATCTTCGTGATCTGGCTGGTCTGCTTCGTTCTGTACTCGCGCAGCCTCATCGCCGAGCGCGACCGGGCCCGCGCGGCCGCAGCACCCTCCGCCGGGGCTCCCGCCTGAGGGCAATGGCGGTGACGGCGGTGGAACCGCCGCCGCCGTCACCGTCCGACAACATCCGAGAACCGACCGCGACCAGAAAGTAGAAGACATCCATGCTTGAAACCCTGAAGAAAGAACTGTGCGAGATCGCCAAACGGGCTCAACATGACGGCCTGTGCAAGCACAAGTCCGGCAACTTCTCCATCCGTGACCACGAAACCGGCCTTCTAGTCGCCTCACCCACCAGCCTGGACCGCGATCTGATGACCCCGCGCGACGTCGTCGTCATGGATCTGGACGCCCGTGTCCTCGAGAATGAATCCGGCTTGCGGCCCACCTCCGAGGTGCTTATGCACCTGGAGATCTACAAGGAGCGTCCCGAGGCGGTCGCCGTCGTGCACACGCACTCGGCCTACGCCACCTCCTTCGCGCTGCTGAACCGGCCTATCCCCGCCATCGTCTACGAGGTGGCCAACCTGGGACTGAGTCGGGCACGCATCCCCGTGGCCCCCTACGGCCGGCCCGGAACCCCGGAACTGGCGGCCGCGGTGCGCCAAGCGGTGCGTGAGGCGGACTGCGTTCTCCTGGAGAAGCACGGCGCCGTCGCCGTGGACTCCCGCAACCTCTACGAGGCCTACCTCAAGGCGGCCTACATCGAGGAACTCGCCGAGCTATACCACCACGCGCTTACGGCCAACGGCGGCGTCGAGCCCGAACCCTTCACCGCCGAAGAACTCCAGAAATGGACCTACCCGGCCGAAATCACCTTCCCCAACCAACAGTGAACCGCCGAACGGAACCCTGGGAGAGAACCATGAAGAAGATACTCAATAGCGCGGACTCTTTTGTCCGCGACACCATGGAGGGCATTCAGGCCGCCTACGGCGACCGTGTGGGTCTACTCGACGGCGACCCTCGCGTACTGGTCTCGCGGTACCCCGCGCCGGAGGGCAAGGTCGGCGTCGTTACCGCCGGGGGTAGTGGGCACCTGCCTCTGTTCCTCGGCTACGTCGGGCAGGGCATGCTCGACGGGTGTGCGGTCGGTGAGGTCTTCGCCTCGCCGGCCGCCGAGAAGATGGCCGATATGATCCGTGCCTGTGACCGGGGCGCCGGAGTCCTGTGCCTGTACGGCAACTACAACGGCGATGTATTCAATTTCCGCATGGCCTGCGAGGACGTCGAATTCGATGACATCGAAACAAGGCAGCTGCTCGGTCGCGACGACGTCGCCAGCTCACCCAAGGAGCGTGCGGACAAGCGCCGGGGCGTGGCCGGATTGATCTACGCCTTCAAGATCGCCGGGGCGGCGGCCGAGCGGATGATGACACTTGACGAGGTCACCGGTGTTACGGCACGGGCCCTGGACAACATCCGCTCCATGGGGGTGGCGCTGTCACCGTGCATCGTCCCCAAGGTGGGGCAGCCGACCTTCACCATTGAGGACGGGCAGATCGAGATCGGTATGGGCATCCACGGGGAGGCAGGTATTCAGGTGCGCCCCATGATGACCGCCGACGAGATAGCGCGCCTGATCGTGGAGACAATCGCGGCGGACATGCCGCTGGCGGCCGGCGATGAGGTCTCGGTGATGATCAATGGCCTGGGTGGCACCCCACTGGAGGAGCAGCTGATCCTCTATCGCTCGGTGCACGCACTGCTGGCCGACCGCGGCGTCACGGTGTTCATGCCGCACGTGGGCGAGTTCGCCACCTCCATGGAGATGGCCGGACTGTCCGTCAGCATCTTCAAGCTCGACGACGAACTCAAGGAGCTGCTCCGCGCTCCGGCCAACACGCCCTTCTACACCAGCGCGAATAAGTGAGGGACGAATGCTGAACCGTGAAACACTGGTGGCAATCACCGGGCAGATCAGTGCTCTGATGACCGAGAACCGGGATTACCTGGTCGGCCTGGATCAGGTCAATGGCGACGGCGACCTGGGCATCTCCATGGACGACGGCTTCAAGGCTCTGGCCGAATATCTTGCCGCTCAGGAACAGGCCGATCTCGGTCAGTTGCTGCGCGGGGCCGCGAAGGCTTTCAACGGTGCGGCGCCGTCTTCGCTGGGCACCATCCTCAGTTTCGGGTTGATGGGTATGGCCCGCCCACTGCGGGGAAAGACGCAGGCCGATGTGGTCGCCGCGGCGCAGGCCCTGCGGGCCGGCGTGGAATCCATCATGCTCAAGGCTGAATCCAAGCCGGGGGAGAAGACGATCCTGGATGCGCTCGTACCCGGAGCGGAGATACTCGTCGGCGGCGCAGAGGATGTCGCTGAGGGTGAGACGCCGCTGAGTGCCTTGCTGCAGCGTGCCGCCGAGGCGGCTGCGCAGGGCTCGCAGGCGACTCGGGAAATGGAGGCCGTCCACGGTCGGGCCGCCTACTCGGCCTCCCGCAGCATTGGTGTGCTCGACGGCGGCTCCGTCGTCGGTCGTCTCATCTTCGAGGGTCTGGCCGCCTGGGCGGACTGAGGTCTCGGGCGTGTCGGTGTCATCGTGTCGGCGGCCCGCTGATCCAAACGGTCGGCGAGTCACTTCGTCGCCGGTTGGTGTCTCGGCGCCGGAGCCGGAGGAGCGGCACTTGTGCAACCGTCCTCTACGCTGAGGCACCATGCCCGTCATGCTCACAGGTCTCGTCAGCAGCGTCCTGCCGCTGAACGCCACCGCCCTCCCGCCGACACCGCGCAGCCCGTTGCTGCTGTTCGCCGTCCTCATTCAACCGGTGGCGCTGCTGGTCGCCTATCTGGCCGGTCGCTTCGCCTCCCACCTGGTACGGCGCCGAGCCCAGATCTCTACCTCCGCGGCCACCCTCACTGCCCTGATCGGCCTGTGGTCCGGCTTCGCCGGCGGCGCCTGGCTGTTCAACGAGGACTATCTGTGGGCGCCGCGGATGTTGGCCTCAGCCGTCGTGGTTGCGGTGATCGTCGTGGGACTGACCGCGCTGGTCATAACTCGTATCCAGCATGAGCCGCCGCTGGACCCGATCGCCGAGGTGGCCCGGCGGGGTGAGTCGGAACGGCTGGAGTTGAAGTCCTCCGCCCGCGTTAACATGCACACCGGCAAGCGTGACGATGCCATGGAAACGGTGGTGGCCAAGACCGTGGCCGCCTTCCTCAACTCCCGGGGAGGCACCCTGCTGCTGGGCGTCGACGACGACGGGCGCTTGATCGGCCTGGCACCGGACTATGCCACCCTGCGCCAGCCCGACGCCGACCGCTTCGAACTGTTCCTGCGCAGCCTGTGGCGAGTGCGGCTGGGTACAAACGCCGCGGCGCTGCCGCGCCTGGACTTCGCGCCGGCCGCAGACGGCTCTGGCGAGGTGTGTCGGGTGACGGTGCCGCCCTCGCCCGTGCCCGTGTACCTCAAGGGCCCGAAGGGCAATGGTGGTACCGAACTATGGGTGCGGGTCGGCAATTCCACGCAGCGGCTCGAAGTGGACGACGCCGTCTCCTACGTCGCCCGCCGCTGGCCGCACGAGGTGCGTCCGAGTCTGCGCGCCCGCGTGGGCGCCTACTTGCTCTACCACCGTAAACGCGCCGCGGTTGCGCAGGTGGAAGCGGATTAATGGGGCGGCGGCCGGTGAACGTGTGCTGGCGCCAATGGCTTGCGATGTGAGACCATTGCGGGGAGCCGAGCGGGTGGGACCGCCCGACTCCCCGGAGACATCCGGGATGTTGATCTCAGCGGCCCAGTAGGACGCTTAGCAGAGCCGCAAGGGCCCAGATCATCGGAGGAATGGTTTCGACGACAGTCCGCCAGATCTAGGCCTTTTGCTTGCCGGGGCTGCGCTGTGGAGGCCCCGCCATCATCCCACGGGCCTATGACATCCATCGCCCCGTGGCGTGACTGGTTTCGGGCTCTTCCGTTTTGGGGGTGTGGTTGGGCGTTAACAACGCTACTTAACGTTGTGCTGTATACCTGCGGGGTCTTCAGTGGACGGTTACCCGGCGCTGTTGACCCCGAAGTGGCGTAGCAGACCAGGAAGTGGCGCAGCAGGTGGACCCGCCCACTTTCAGGCGCCGGGGTTGACGGCAGCTAAGTGCAGTCAGGTCCGGCGCGGTTGAACCAACGCGATTCATCGCGTCCTTCACCTCGCAAAACGCTGGCACCACCCCCACCAGCACCAAGAGCCGGTCTGTGTGGGTTGGCGGGGGTTGCTCGAGAACGTGGGTTCGCCGCCGACGACGCGGGTTGGCCCTTGAGGACGCCGCCCGGGAAGGCGTCCTCGAAGGCCGGCCCACGTCGTGGAGGTTTAACCCGCGTCCTTGACGACCACCCGGCCAACGCCGAGAGCGCCCCTACCGGCCCGACAATGTCCCCGCCGACCCGAGAGAACGACCTTGTACGTCCGAGAGCGTCCCCGTCGGCCCGAAAACGACCTTGTATGCCCGAGAACGTCCTTGCCCGCCCGAGAACGACCTGCGCTGGTCGAACACGACCTCATGAGCCCCAAACCCTCCCGAACGTGGAGGGTTTGGGGATGAAGAGGACGTGTTGGCCGGGCCGGGGTCGTTCTCGGGTAGGCAGGGTCGTTCTCGCCGAACCTGAGACGATGGCGGGCCATCAGCTCAGGCGGTGTTGGCGTGCGTGGATGATCCGTTGGGATCGTTGGGAGTGTGCGGGCGCCGGATCGGGCTCGTAGCGGTTGACGGCACCGACCAGTGATTCCAGTACCTCCAGTGCTTCTGCTGCCGTACCCCAGGTGCCGCGGACGCCAGCGCCGCGGGCCTGCACACCAGGACCCTCGACGCAAACCCACCACAGAGGCCCGAACCACACCACCAAACACCCACACCCATACCCACCACACCCCAAAACCGCAAGCGCCGCCTTCGGGTGACGCATCTGGCAACGTCCACTGCGCGTTCAAGGTGATCACTCCGGGCCGATACATCGGGTCGCATCCCGGTTCAGAGCATGCCGAGGATTGACAGTGCGGTCTGGTAGTCGGTGGCCAGCGCGCTGAGGATGCCGCCCCGAATCGCGCCGACAATAGCCTCCACCTTGTCCTCGCCGCCGGCCGCTCCAATAACCAGCGGGATGCTCCGCAACTCGTCCAGCGGCAGTGCCAGCGTGCGTGGGGTCAGTGGCGTGGGTACAGGATTGCCCGCGGCGTCGTAATGGTGATCGAGGATGTGCCCAACTGCGCCACCCGCACGAATGGCCTCACGCACATCCGGCGTAAGATATTCGGCCAGGATGTTGCCCGCACCTTTCGCCTCCACGCCGGCTACGCCGACGAGGGCCACATCTGCCCGGGCGGCCAGTGCCAGGGTGGTGGCCACCTTCTCCTCACGCATGAGCGGCCGCAGCAGCGAGGGATTGTCGACGATGAGTGGTACCGGCATGCGGGACACCTTCGCACCCAGCTGGCTGGCGATACGGGTGCATATGGTCGGTGCATCGCGGCCCCAGGAGGGCAGGCCACCGGGTATGGAGCCGAGCAGTTGGACGATTGTGCAGTCCACCCGTGGGACCTGCGGGATGCGCTGCGCGGCGGCCTGTATGGAGCGTCCGTTGCCGACGGCGACGACCTGCCCGTTGACGACCGAGTCGATCAGTAGCTCGGCGGCGGCCTGCCCGACGGCGCCGATCACATCAGTCCCGTGGGCCTCGGCGACCCGGACCGCTTTGAGCGGTAGCCTCCCGCGCAGGCGCTTTTCCACCGACAGGATGTGTTCGAGTGGGTGGGAGATGGTGATGTGTACGATCTCCTGCTCGCGGGCGCGTCTGAGCAGGCGTGAGACGCTGGGGCGTGAGTAGCCGATCTTTTGAGCGATGTCAGCCTGGGTGAGGTGCTGCTCGTAGTACATGCGCGCCACTCGCAGCAGCAGCTCGACGTCGCCCCGTGTGCTGTCCTCGCCCACGGGGGCAATCTTAAGGGCCGCTCTCCGCGTCGTATCCGCCGGTCTCGGTATGTAGCAAGTGCCGGTTTCGGTGGTGGGGTGGCGGAGGGTGAGCCGATCGAAATTTCGATCTTCCCCCTCCTTCGTTGACCGTCGCTTTAGTGCTGCCGCACACTAATCGAAGCGCTTAGTCGAAGCGCTTCGAGCGATGGTGGCTCGACGAAGACGCGAGTATCCACAACCCGCCACAGGAGGGAGACAGCCATGGCGACTATGCAGGACGTGGCCCGGCAGGCCAATGTCGCCGTCTCAACGGTCTCCTACGCCCTATCCGGTGCTCGCCCGGTGGCGCCGGAGACGGCACGGCGTATTCGCGCCGCCATGAAGGAACTCAACTATCAGCCCAATGCCATGGCGAGAGGACTGGCCAGCCGCCGTTCTCAAACGCTGGCCATGACCTTCCCGAGTTTCGACACCGCCATGGGTGAGACCGTTTTCGAGATCGTCCGCGGCGCCCAGCGCGAGGCCGCTCGCAACGGCTACAACCTGGCGGTCTGGCCGCTGGAAGAGGCCGAGGCCGGAACCGAGCTGGTGGCCCTGGTCCGCCAGGGGAAGGCCGACGGTGTGCTGCTGGTGGAGGTGGAGATGAACGACCCACGAGTTGCGGCTCTCAAGCGTGCCCGGCTCCCGTTCGTCATGATCGGGCGTACCGCCGACCCCGAAGGCCTGGCCTACGTGGACATCGACTTCGAACGCACCGTTGACGACGCGGTGGCCGAGTTGTTCCGCCTCGGCCACCGACGCATCGCCTTCATTGGCCGTCCCGCAGCGCAGGCGCAAACCGGATACGGCCCCGCAGTCCGAGGACGGCGGGGGTATGAGCTGGCTGCTAAGGGACGCGGACTGACACCTCTCGCCTACGACTGCGATGCCAGCCCGCATGCGGGTCAGGCCATGGCCCGCACGCTGATGGGACGCGGCGAACCGCCTACGGGCGTCGTTGTTATGAACGACCTGGCCGCCCTCGGCCTGCTGGCCGGACTGCACAACATGGGACTGCGGGTGCCCCAGGACGTTTCCGTTGTTGGCGCGGTCTCCTCACCGACGCTGGGTGCCATGACGGTTCCGGCCTTGACTACCACGCACGCGCCCGGTGAGCGCATGGGCGCATTCGCCGCGCGCGCCCTACTGGCCATCCTCGACGAGAAGCTCGACCCCGCCGACTGCCATCAACTGGTCACCTGTGCGGTGGTTCAGGGCAAGAGCCTCGGCTTAGCGGCGGACCCACTCCGAATAGAGCGGCCCTCCACCGGTTAGAAGCCCCGGCTCATGCCGGCCACTGCCCCTCCTACTCCCGGCTCCAACCGGTGCCGGGCTCCACCACCACGCCCATTTTCAGACACTCAACGAAGAGGAAACCTCATTATGAAGCGCAGGACCTTCAACACTTTCCTGGCAGCCGCCGTCACCGGCCTGCTCGGCTCGACACTGTCCGCCTGCGGCTCCTCCGGGTCATCCGGAGCCGGATCGGACACCTTCACCATCTGGGACTACGAGTCCGACGACTCCGCCATGGGACAGGCCTGGGCCCGTGCGATCGAGATCTTCAAGGAGCGCCACCCCGAGGTCACCGTCAAAATCGAGGACCAGACCTTCGAGCAGCTGCAGAAGAACGCCAAGATCGTGCTGACCGGAGACGACGTCCCGGACATCATGGAGTACAACAAGGGCAACTCCACCTCCGGACAGCTCGCCTCCCAGGGACTCATCGAGCCGCTGACCGAGCAGGCGACCGAACGCGGCTGGGACACCAAGCTCGCGGCCTCATTGCAGACCACGGCCCGCTACACCGAGGACGGGCTCATGGGCGACGGCGACTGGTACGGGGTACCCAACTATGGCGAGTACGTATTCGTCTACTACAACCGGGACATGTTCGACGCCCAGGGGCTCAGTGTGCCGACCACCCTGAAGGAGTTCGAGGCCGTATGCGACGCCTTCGTCGCCGCCGGGCAGGTCCCGCTGGCCGAGGCCGGCTCGGAGTACCCCATGGGGCAGCTCTGGTACCAGCTGGTCCTGGCCCACGCCGACCGCTCCTTCGTCAACGCCTACCAGCTCTTCGAGTCCGACGTCGACTGGACCGCCGACCCGATCAAGGCCGGAACCGACAAGCTCGTGGAATGGATCAACAAGGGCTATGTGGCAGCCGACTGTGCCGGCCTGACCGCAGAGGATGCCGGCACCGCCTTCATCAACGGCAGCTATCCCATGTTCGTCTCCGGATCCTGGTGGTTCGGGCGGATCGTCGGGGACATGGCCGAGAAGAACTGGGACCAGTTCCTCTTCCCAGGCACCGACCTGTTCCCGGGCTCCTCCGGAAACCTGTGGGTGGTGCCGACCAACGCCAAGAACAAGGAACTCGCCTACGACTTCATCGACATCACCCTGTCCGACGAGGTCCAGGCGATCCTCGGTGAGAAGGGCGGACTGCCGGTGAGCGGCGACCCCTCCACCATTACGGACGACAAGACCCGCACCATGACGGAGAACTTCGCCCAGATCAACGAGCAGGACGGCCTGGCCTTCTACCCGGACTGGCCGGTGGCGGGCTTCTACGACCAGATCACCTCCGCCATGCAGTCCCTCATCAACGGTTCCAAGACCGGCGACGCCGTCCTCGCCGATCTGCGCTCCGCCTATGAGGAGGGCAAGGCCGACATGAGTATCGAGGACTGACGGTGGCGCTACGAGTGAATCGGCCAGTGCGCAGGTGGGCGCGCGGCCTGGCCTACCTGCCCTATCTGCTACCCGGGACGGTCGCATTCACCGTCATCATTCTGGTGCCGCTGGCGCTGAACCTCTGGTACTCCCTGCACCGGTGGAAGGGCGGCATGTCGCCCATGAGGTTCATCGGCCTGGACAATTACGCCGAGTTGGCACGGGACGACAAGTTCTGGGCCTCCTTCAGCAACTCGCTGTCGATGATTGTGGCCATGGTCGTCATCCCGACCCTGATCGGGCTGGTGCTGGCGGCGGTGCTGTTCGACTATGTGGGCAAGCACTTCTCCTCCCGCACCGCGGCCGCCCTGCGCGCCATGTACTACCTGCCGCAGATCCTGCCGGTCTCCGTGGCCGGCATCGTGTGGAACTGGATCCTCAACTCCCAGACGGGAGCGGTCAATACGATTCTGCGCGGCCTGGGCGTGACCGACCCGCCCAACTGGCTGGGTTCCACCTCCACGGCGCTGGGTTCGGTCATGTTCGTGCTGATCTGGATCCAGATCGGCTACCCGACCGTCATCTTCATGTCGGCCCTGCAGCGCGTGGACCCGGAACTGTACGAGGCCGCCGAGCTCGACGGCGCCGGCTGGCTGGCGCGTTTCCGCGCCATCACCGTGCCGCAGATCCGCCCGGAGACCTTCGTCATCGTGCTCACCTGCACCATCGCCGCGCTGAAGGTATTCGCGCCCATATACGTGCTCACCCGCGGCGGCCCGGAGAGCTCCACTCTGGTGCCGAGCTACTACTCGTACCTGAACTTCTTCGACAAGTCGAAGGTCGGCTACGGCGCCGCCATCTCCACCGTGCTCACACTCGTCATCATCGCCATCGCCGGCGTCATCCAGGTATTCCAGAACCGCAGTGCCCGGCGTGAGGAGGAGGGACGCTGATATGTCTGACACCGTCCTCAGGAAGGACCGCTTCCATCGGGGCGCCGGACGCTGGGTCGTGCTCGCCGTCGTCGGCCTGTTCGCGCTGGCCATGGTGGCCCCGTTCCTGCTGATGGTCATCAACGCCTTCAAGTCTCCGGCCGACTACTCCGGCGGCAGTCCGCTGTCTGTGCCCAAGCAGATCTACACCGACGGCCTGGCCTACTTCTGGCAGCGGGTCAACTTTCCCGTCAAGCTGTGGAACTCCATCTGGACCTCGGCGCTGGTGGCCGTGGCCGGCACGCTGCTTTCCCTGCTGAACGCATACGCCATCGGCGTGGGCCGGATACGGGGACGCGCCTGGATCGTGGCCGTGTTCATGATCGCCAACATGTTGCCGCAGGAGGGGCTGATCTACCCCCTGTTCACCATGGCGCAGAAGATCGGACTGACGGACAACCCGTGGTCGATCGTCATCATCTTCACCGTCATCCAGTCGGCCTTCGGCACCTACCTGCTCTCCTCCGTGCTGGGCACCTTCCCTCGGGCCCTGCTGGAGGCGGCCGAGCTCGACGGCGCCGGCCGCTGGCAGATCCTGTGGCGGGTGGTCTACCCGATCGTCCGCCCCACCATGGCGGTGCTGGCGATCTTCTTCTTCATCTGGACCTGGAACGAGTTCTTCATTCCCCTGGTGATGCTCACCAGCAATGACAACCAGACCGTGCCGATCGCCCTGTCCAGCCTGCAGGGGGACCGCATGCTCGACGTGCCCACCCTCAACGCCGGCGCGCTCGTCTCGCTTGTTCCGACCTTCCTGTTCTTCCTCTTCTTCCAGCGCACCCTGACCCGCGGCGTCACCGCCGGCGCGGTCAAGTAGCGCAAGCAGACAAACCAGCAAAGGATTCACCATGAAGTTCTCCAACGGCTACTGGCTCGACCGCCCCGGTTACACGGTGGAAAAGGCCCGCGGCCTGCTCGACCTGTCCGTGGAGGGCGGTAGCGCCGACGCCGACGGCACGGCCACCGGCACTGTTCATGCCTACGCACCCGTTCGGCCCGTTTCCACCCGCGGCGACACGCTCAACGTGGGTCTACTCTCGGCGACCTTCACCGCTGTCGCCGACGGCGTGATCAAGGTGGAGCTGGTCAATCACCGTGGCGTGCGCGACCGCGGGCCACATTTCACGGTCACCACACCGGAGGGATACCGGGGCGAGGTTGAGCAGGGGCCGGGCGCCGTCGTCCTGCGGGCCGGAGCGCTGGCCGTGACCCTGCGGGAGGGGGAGGAGTGGGCGGCGCAGTTCTCCTCGGCCGGCCGCCCGCTCACGGCGAGCCTGCCGCGCGCCGTCGCCCACGTCGTCGGCCCGGACGGGACCGCCTACATGCGCGAGCAGCTCTCCCTGCGCCCGGGGGAGCGGGTCTACGGGCTGGGGGAGCGCTTCGGCGCCTTCACCAAGAACGGCCAGAGCGTGGACATCTGGAACGAGGACGGCGGCACCGCCTCCGAGCAGGCCTACAAGAACATCCCCTTCTACCTCACCAGTGCCGGCTACGGGGTATTCGTCGCCGAGGCCGGCGGGGTGTCCTTCGAGGTCGGCAGCGAGGTCACCACCCGCGTCCAGTTCTCGGTGGAGGGTGAGCGCCTGACCTACTACGTGATCGACGGCCCCACCCCGAAGGACGTGCTGCGCCGTTACACGGCGCTGACCGGCCGCGCCCCAATGGTGCCGACCTGGTCCTTCGGGCTGTGGCTGACCACCTCCTTCACCACCGACTACGACGAGCGCACCGTCATGTCATTCATTGACGGCATGGAGCAGCGGGACCTGCCGCTGAGCGTCTTCCACTTCGACACCTTCTGGATGCGTGGCTTCCATTGGTGCGACTTCGTGTGGGACCCGGCCACCTTCCCCGACCCGGCCGGCATGCTGGAGCGCATCAAGGCCCGCGGTCTGCGCGTATGCGTGTGGATCAACCCCTATATCGCCCAGCGCTCGGCGCTGTTCGATGAGGGTGCCGCGCGCGGCTATCTGGTGCGCACCACCGCCGGCGATGTGTGGCAGACCGATCTGTGGCAGGCGGGCATGGCCCTGGTCGACTTCACCAACCCCGACGCCGTCGACTGGTACCGGGAGAAACTCCGGGTGCTGCTGGACATGGGTGTGGACTGCTTCAAGACCGACTTCGGGGAACGGATCCCGGTGACCGGCATCGCCTGGCATGACGGCTCGGACCCGGAGAAAATGCACAACTACTACACACAGCTGTACAACCGCACCGTCTTCGAGCTGCTGCGCGAGCAGCGCGGCCAGGGGGATGCGGTCCTGTTCGCCCGCTCGGCCACGGCGGGTGGACAGCAGTTCCCCGTTCACTGGGGCGGCGACAACGAGTCCACCTACGCCTCCATGGGGGAGACGCTGCGCGGCGGCTTGTCCCTGTGCGCCTCCGGTTTCGCCTACTGGAGCCACGACATCGGCGGTTTCGAGGGCACCCCGGACCCGGGCGTGTTCAAGCGCTGGCTGGCCTTCGGACTGCTGTCCTCCCATGCTCGGCTGCACGGCTCGAACTCGGTGCGCGTTCCCTGGGCCTTCGACGACGAGGCGGTGGAGGTGGCCCGCCGCTTCATCCGCCTGCGGGGCTCGCTCATGCCCTACCTGTACGGGCTGGCGGCGCAGGCGCACGCCACGGGGGTGCCGATGATGCGGCCCATGTTCCTGGAGTTCCCCGACGATCCCGGGGCCCGCGACGTCGACACCCAGTACCTGCTCGGCGAGGCCCTACTGGTGGCGCCCGTGATGGACGCCGACGGCGAGGCGGAGGTCTACCTGCCCGAAGGCACCTGGACCTCCTGGTGGGATGGGACGACGGTGGCTGGGCCGCGGTGGGTGCGCGAGCGGCACGGCCTGGACACCCTGCCGCTGTACGTGCGGCAGGGGAGCGTGCTGCCCGTGACGGCACGGGTGGAGAGGCCGGAGGAGGACTGGGCGGCGGACCTGACGTTGCGCTGCTTCGGCCTGGCGGACGGTGATGAGCGGGAGGTGGTGATTCCTGCGCATGACGGTTGCGCGGCGGTCGCCTTCCGAGTCGCCTGCCGCGGCGGCGTAATTTCGGCGCGGGCCGACGGCGCTCGCGGGTCGTGGCGGCTGGAGGCCGGCGGGACCTGCGTGCAGGCTGACGGGGATGCGGCTGTGGTGGAGTATCCGCCAGGGATCGTGGCCGCCTACTGAACCGAACGGCGGGCTTCGTGGTGGCCTAACCGGGACGGCCTCACACTATTCACTTCGGTGCCCGCAGCAGAGAGACACCCTCGTGAAAGAGCGGGGTGATGAGTTCGGGGTCCCTGCCCTTCAGGGGGAGTGCTCCCTCCAACTGATCGACCAGTAGGTCGACGGCGGTGGCGGTTACTTTGGGCACGTCGGAGTCGTAGTAGGTGTAATCGATGCCGGTGTGGGAGGAGTCCCCCGAGCCTCCGGCCCCGATCACCGAGACGTCGACTCCGGGCGTGAGGCCCTCCACGATTAGAGCATTGATTACGTCGTCTATCGATGTGGCCGGCGTGGTTATGAACGCGTCTGCGCCGTGGGCCCGGCCGAGGTGGCCCCGCAGGGCCTGGTGTGTGGGGGAGAAGCCTCTCGCCACGGCGAGTGGTTCCAGGGCCAGCCCCAGATCGGCGGCCCGTGACTCCAAGGCATCGGTGAAGCGGCGGATGAAGCCCATGGGGCGGACGTGCTCGGAGGCCGGAGTGACCACGACGGCGCGGGTGTGTCCGACGTCGTGAATCCTTTGTGCGCAGCCCGCCCCGATGGCCTCGAAGTCCGTGTCCGTGGCGACCACGGACTGCGCGTCATGGCTCAGCCCGATGAAGACCGAGGGGATGCGCAGATCGTGTGCGGCCGCCACGCGAGCGTCGGTGTCGAGCACATCCATTACTAGAATGCCGTCGCACAGCGCGGACCCGGTCAGGCGTCGCATGCCCTCCACGCCCTCCTCGCCGCTGATGACCAGTAGGTCATAGCCGCGCCGCCGGCACGCGGCGGCAAGCGAGACGATGTAGCGGTACTGGCCCGGCGCGTCGGTGCGTTCGTGGTACGGCACTATCAGGCCCAGAATCCTGGACTCGGAGTTCTTCAGCGCGCGCGCACTCGCATGCGGCCGGTACCCGAGCTCGGTCATTGCCTGGTGTACGCGCGCCCGCGTGTCGGGGGAGACGAAACGCTTGCCGCTCAATACGTAGGAGACCGTGGATTGGGAGACTCCGGCGGCCAGTGCGACGTCACGGCTGGTGGGTGAGGAAGGCATGGCGGACACTCTCGTTCGGGGGACCGGCCGGCAGGCCGTGCTTGCGCACACGCTTGCCAGGTTCGGTTGATGATGATACATTTCTCGCCCGAGGCGGAGCGAGGACGCTTCGTCAGGTCTTTCTCACAACACCGCAGGGCGATATACGGCAGATCCTACAGGTGCGCATACGTTTGCGCATACGTATCGATAGGTTTGTTGTCGCCCCGGGGAACGGAGTCGACATGTTCATCAGCGCTCGGACCGTCGCGGGGCCACGCCCCGCCCGGAATCTGACCATCAACCGTCGCCGCGTGCTGCAGGGCGCCGCCCTGGCAGCCGCCGCACTCCCGCTGACCGCCTGCGCCGGAAACGGCGGGGGCACATCCGGAGATGAAGTCACCTCCCTGAAGGTGCTCGACTACTACGCCGATGAGCCGGACAACCAGATCTTCCAGAAGACGCTCGAGGCCGCCGCGCAGCAGGTCGGAGTCACCATTGAGCGCGAGGCCGTCTCCGGCACCGGGTTGATCCAGAAGGTGCTGCAGATGAGCTCCTCGCGCACCCTGCCAGACCTGCTCATGCTGGACAATCCCGACCTCCAGCAGATCGCCGCCACCGGTGCACTGGCACCACTGAGCAGCTTCGGCATCACCGGTGACGGCTTCATTGAGGGATTCATCGGCGCGGGCACCTACGAAGGCGAACTCTACGGCATGGGCCCGTGCGCCAACACCCTGGGCCTGTACTACAACCGGGACCTGCTGGAGGCCGCCGGCGTCGCGGTGCCCACCACTTGGGACGAACTCAAGGCCGCGGCCAAGGCGCTGACCAGGGACGGCGCCTACGGCTTCGCCTTCTGCGCGAAGGCCTCCTATGAGGGTTCCTGGCAATTCCTGCCCTTCTTCTGGTCCGCCGGCGCCGACGAGACCGATATCGCCACTCCGCAGGCGGCCAGCGCACTGCAACTGCTGGTCGACTTGGTCAATGAGGGCTCCGCCTCCCAGTCGGTCCTCAACTGGGGCCAGGGCGATCTGGGCGAGCAGTTCACATCCGGTAAGGCCGCCATGATCGTCAACGGCCCGTGGATGACCAACACCTTCAACGACTCCGGCATCAACTGGGCCGTGGCCGAGATCCCGGCACCCAAGGCCGGGGATACCGCGGTGTCCCCGCTGGGCGGCGAGCTGTGGACCGTGCCGGAAACCGGCAACGAGGCGCGCCAGAAGAAGGCCGCCGAGCTGCTCTCGGTGCTGTTGGGTGAGGACTCGCTCCTGGAACTCAATACCACCCGTTTCACCATCCCCACCCGTGAGGAGGCCGACGCCGACTACCTCACCAAGCTTCCGGACATGGAGCCGCTGGTCACCGCTGTCAACAACGGTCGCTCCCGCACCGCCCAGCTCGGCGAGGCCTGGCCGAAGACCGCCGAGGCGCTCTACAACGCCATGCAGTCGGCCCTAACCGGTAAGGCTGCGCCACTGGCGGCGCTGGAAACCGCTAAGGCCGACTTCGTGGCCTGAGGGCGACGGCGGCCGAGGTCTGTTCGGCCTCGGCCGCCGGGCAGCGCGTATCGCCGCTGCCCCAAGCCGCTTATCACGAACCAATTTGAAAGAGACGCTGATGATTGCTCCACGCCCCGGCTCGGTGCGCCTTCGGCGGCGCAGACGCGAAGAGGCCTTCCGCTGGGCCTTCCTCGTCCCCGCGCTTGTGTTCCTACTGGCCTACTTCGGCTATCCGATCGTCAAGAACCTGATGATGAGTGTGCAGGATTACACCACCCGCACCTTCTACACCGGCGAGGCTCCATTCGTGGGCCTGGCCAACTACGCGGCGGTGGTGAAGTCCTCCGTGTTCTCAACCGCACTGACCAACACCGTGCTGTTCACGGTCGGTTCCATCACCGGGCAGTTCACCATCGGAATGGCGCTGGCCGTCTTCTTCAACAGACACTTCCCGCTGAGCGGGGTCATGCGCTCACTCATATTGCTGCCCTGGCTGCTGCCCATGATCGTCTCCAGCGCCATCTGGAAGTGGATGCTGGACAAGGACTCCGGCGTCATCAACCAGATCCTCGGGGCCGTCGGCATTGACGCCATCCCCTGGCTGACCAGCACCGATGTGGCCCTGGCCGCAGTGATCATGGTCAACATCTGGCTTGGCATCCCCTTCAACATGACCATCCTGTACTCCGGGCTGCAAGACATCCCCGACGAACTCTACGAGGCCGCTGCCCTGGACGGCGCCACCGGATGGAAGGCCTTCAGGAACATCACCTGGCCGCTGCTGCGTCCGGTGGTGTCGGTGGTGCTCATCCTAGGAGTGGTCTACACACTCAAGGTCCTCGACATCATCCTCGGCCTGACCGAGGGTGGCCCCTCCGGCGCCACGCAGACCCTCGCCACCCAGTCCTACCGCCTGTCCTTCGCGAACTTCGAATTCGGGCAGGGCGCGGCTCTCGGCAACGTCCTGGTGCTGATCTCCCTGGCCTTCGCCGTCGTCTACCTGCGGATGACTCGTTCCGGATCGGAGGGCTGAAACCATGTCTCGCAGCAACGCCCGCAGAACCTGGCCATACACGGTGCTGGGCTGCCTGTTCCTGGCACTGATGCTGTTCCCGGTCTACTGGATGGTCAACGCCTCCTTCCAACCCGGAGTCTCCACCGCCGATCTCGACTGGCTGCCCATCCATCCCGGTCTGGACGGCTACCGGGCCGCCTTCTCCACCCAAGGGGCGAACCTGCTCACCAGCCTGGTGGTGGCCGTGGGTGCCGTCCTGGTCTGCCTGACGGTGGCCACCCCGGCCGCCTACGCGCTGAGCCTGTACCGGGTGCGCGGGGCGGCGGCGGTCATGTTCGCCCTGCTGCTCAGCCAAATGATCCCGGGCATCGTGATCGCCAACGCCCTTTACTCGGCATACAACGACCTGGGGATACTCAACACGACCGTCGGCCTCATCCTGGCCGACTCCTCCCTGGGCATACCCTTCTCCATCCTGATCATTCAGGCATTCATGCGGGCCATCCCCATGTCCCTGCTGGAGGCCGCCCGGGTCGACGGCGCCGGGCGGTTGCGCACCTTCGTCTGGATCGTGCTGCCGCTGAGCCGTAACGCATTGGTCACCGCCGCGCTGTTCAGCTTTCTGTTCGCCTGGAGCGACTTCCTGTTCGCCCTCACCCTGGACTCGAACTCGGCCGCCCGACCCGTCACTCTGGGCATCTACCTGTTCATCGGCGGGTATGTGGCCGACTGGGGCTCGGTGATGGCGACGGCGACCATGGCCTCCGTGCCCGCCGCCGTGCTGCTGGTGGCGGCGCAGAAATACATTGCGGCGGGCGCCACCGGCGGCGCCGTCAAGGCCTGAGTGACACCACTCATTTCATTCACGATTCCCCTTCTCAATGACATTAGGAGAAAGAAGTGTTGGACTATTCGCCAATCGACAACGGCTTTGAAGTGCGTCACGAGCATGAGGTGCTTCGCGTCGAGCGGTGGGGGCGGGACTCGGTGCGGGTCCGCGCCGCGCAGCACCGCATCCCGGTCGACGACGTCGGTGCCCTGGATGAGCTCCCGCCGGGCGCCCCCGACTGCCGGATCAGCTGCGAGGACCATACGGTCACCCTGGTGGTGGGCGGCCTCACGGTGCGGGCCCGGCTCGACTCCGGCGATGGCAAGCCCGCCGTCATGCTGAGCTTCCACCGCAGCGACGACGGCTTTGAACTGCTGGCCGAGGAGCGTGAGCACTTCTGGTGGCCGGGCGCGCACGTCTTCTACGGGCAGCGGTCGGGACTGTATGAGATCCACCAGCGTTTCAAGGCCTATGCGGGCGAGCGCATCTACGGCCTGGGCCAGCACCAGCACGGCCGCCTGGACCACAAGGGGCTGGTACTGGACCTCGTGCAGCGCAACACCGAGGTGAACATCCCCTTCTACCTGTCCAGCCGCGGCTACGGATTCCTGTGGAACAACCCCGCCGTCGGCCGGGTCGAGTTCGCGGAGAACGGCACCCGCTGGGTCGCCGATGCCGCCCCCGCCCTGGATTACTGGGTGACCGCGGGGGACAGTCCGGCGCAGATCGTCTCCCACTACGCCGACGCCGTCGGGCACGCCCCGCAACTGCCCGACTGGGCCTCCGGCTTCTGGCAGTGCAAGCTCCGTTACCGCAGTCAGGAGGAGATCCTTCAGGTGGCGCGCGAGTATCGGCGTCGCGGACTGCCGCTGTCGGTGATCGTCACCGACTTCTTCCACTGGACCGCCATGGGTGATTACCGCTTCGACCCGGCGGAGTATCCCGACCCGGCCGCCATGATGCGGGAGCTGGATGAGCTCGGCGTTAAGCTGATGGTGTCGATCTGGCCGACCATCTCACCGCTGTCGGTCAACTATGAGGAGATGAGCAGCCGCGGCCTGCTGGTCGGCAGTGATCAGGGCGTGGAGTTCCATCAAGACATCCACGACAAGCAGATGCCCCGTTCCCTGCCGGTGGCCTTCTACGATCCCACCAATCCGCGCACCAGGCGGTTCGTCTGGGAGACGGTGAAGCGGAACTACTTCGACGTCGGCGTACGGGTGTGGTGGCTGGACGCCTGCGAGCCTGAACTCAATCCCGGGCACCCGAAGAACCTGTCCTTCCATGCCGGCCCCGGGGCCGCCGTCGCCAATATCTACCCGCGGGACAATGCGCGCCTGTTCTATGAGGGTCAGCAGGCGGTCGGGGGTGGCGACACCGTGCTGCTGTGCCGTTCGGCTTGGGCCGGGCAGGCCAAGTACGGTGCGGCGGTGTGGTCCGGTGACATCCCGCCGACCTGGGAGTCTCTGGCCACCCAGGTGCGGGCCGGTCTGAGCATCGGCATCTCCGGCATCCCCTGGTGGACCACCGACATTGGCGGCTTCCACGGCGGAGACCCCGACGACGAGGCCTACCGTGAGCTGTACGCCCGCTGGTTCGCCTACGGCACCTTCTGTCCCCTGTTCCGGCTCCACGGGCACCGCGAGCCGCGTGGCGAACTGGGCTCGCCCATCAGCGGCGGTCCGAATGAGGTGTGGAGTTATGGGGAGCGCTGCCTGGAGATCGCTCGGACCCACATGGAGCTGCGTGAACGGCTGCGCCCCTACATCGCCGAGGTCATGGCGGAGGCGTCGGCCACCGGCATGCCCGCGATGCGGACGCTGTTCCTGGACTTCCCACGGGACCCCGCCGCCTGGGACGTTGAGGACGAATTCCTCCTGGGGTCGGATCTGCTGGTGGCGCCGGTGACGGAGCCCGGCGTCACCAGCAGGCCGGTGTATCTGCCGGCCGGAGCCCGGTGGACGGAGATCCACTCAGGGCTCACATTCGAAGGTGGCGTCACCATTGAGACGGACGCCCCGCAGGAGTACATTCCGGTGTTCCAGCGGGAGGGCGGAGCCCTGGCGCTGTGATCCGGACGGTCGTCTCAGTCGAGCTTGAAGGCGCGGCGGGGGATCGCGTCGACCAGGTCGCGGGCCACGGCCGCCGCCTCATCCAGGCCGAGCCGGTGCTCGACCACCAGCCGCGCCAGGAAACCGGCGTCGCAGCGCCGTGCAATGCCGTGCCGGGCAGGGATCGAGCAGAAGGCCCGGGTGTCGTCGATGAAACCGGAGGTCTTGTAGAAGGTCGCCGAGCCCGTCGTCGCCTCCCGAAAGCGGATGATCGCGTCGGGCTCGTCGATGAACCACCACGGCACCCCCACGTACACGGCCCGGTACCATCCGGCCAGCGGCGCCAGTTCCCGGGAGTAGACCGTCTCATCCATGGTGAAGGGGATCAGGTGGAAGCCGTCGGCGTTGCCGTAGGCGTCCAGCAGCGGCTGCAGGGCACGCGTGAACTCCACCGCCGTGGGGATGTCCCCGCCCACATCCGCGCCGTACCGCGTGAACGCACCGGAGTCGTGGTTGCGATACACGGCCGGGTGCAGGGTCATCACCAGGCCGTCATCGACCGCCAGCCGGGCCTGGTCATTGAGCATGTGCTGCCGCAGCCGGGCGGCGTCGGCGGTGTCGATCCGGCCCGTCAGGGCGCGCGCGTACAGTGTCTCCGCCTCGGCCTCCTCCAACCGTTGCGTGTCCGCATCCGCATGCGAGTGGTCGGAGGAGACCGCCCCGCAGGCCTTGAAGAAGGCCCGCCGGCGCCGCATCGCCTCCACGTGGCCCGCGTAGGTGGAGACGTCCTGGTCGGCGGCCCGCCCCAGCGCCTCGGTCAGCGCCCGCCAGTCGGGTCGGGCGGGCTCCAGGTAGGCATCGGGGCGGAACGTGGGAATCACCCGTCCCGTCCAGGTCGGGTCTGCTGCGAGGGAGCGATGGGCCTCCAGGTTCGAGCAGGGATCATCCGTGGTCGCCAGCACGGCGATGTTGAAGCGCTCGTACAGGGCGCGGGCCGTGAACTGCGGCGTGTGCAGGGCGGCATCGATCTGGTCATAAATGGCGTCCGCGGTCGTTGCCGATGGCCGCACCCGCACCCCGAAGACGTCGTGAAAGACCTCCGTGAACCAGGTCTGCACGGGCGTGCCCGCGAGCAGGTGCCAGTGCTCGCACAGCAGCCGGAACGCCGCCCGAGACTGCTGCGCGCTCAGCTCACTGCCCACCGGCACGCCCAGTTGCTCCAGCTCCACGCCGCCCAGGGAATGCAGCAGCCGGTTGGTGTAGTGATCCGGGGTGAGTAGCAGACCGGTGGGGTCGGTGAAGGTGATGTCGTGCGCCAGCCACTCGGCCGGGACGTGCCCGTGGGGGGAGATGATCGGTGCGTCGGCCATCTGCGTCAAAAGCTCGCGGGCCACGGCGCGGATGTTCGGGTCGGCCGGCAGCAGCCGGTCAGGGGCGAGGGTGAGCGGATGGGAGGACGGCGGTTGCGACGGAGGTTGGGCGGGCATGAACGGGCTCCTGATTCTTGGTGCTGCTGACGGCGGTGGGCGGAGTATCAGGTGCTCTCCGGCAGGGTGGGAGGCGTGGCGGGTGCCGGTCCGACGCTCTGACGCTCCTGCAGGGACATCTCCAGCACGGTGACCGCCGGCTGCGGCCGGGAACGGTGACGCAGGTGCCCGATGATCGCGGTTGCGGCTCTGGTACCGAGTCGGCGGGAGCCGGCCGCCAGTGAGGTCAGGCCAGGGCTGGTCAGGGCGGACAGGCCCGCGTTGTCCACACCGATGATCGAGACGTCCTCGGGCACCCGCAGGCCGCGGGCCAGTGCCGCCTTCATGAAGCCGATCGCCAGGACGTCGTTGTAGCCGACGACGGCGGTGGTGGGACGGCGCCCCCAGGCCTCCAGGGCGTGCACCCCGCCGCCGACGGTGGGGGAGAAGGGCCCCAGTCGCTGCGCCCGCAGGCCGAGCGCATGGCAGGCATGTGCCAGGCCCTCCCAGCGGGCGCCGTCGGCCCACGAGTCCGGCGGCCCGGACAGGTAGGCAACCTCCGTGTGGCCGCGTGCAGCCAGATGCTCGACGACGCCGCGCATCCCCCGGGCGGAGTCGGGCAGGATCGAGGTGACGCCGGGTACCTGGCGGTTGAGCGAGACCACGGGCACGGCCCGGTTGAACTGTTGGATCGCCGAGTTGGTCATCCGGGAGGCGGACAGGACGATGCCGTCGATCAGGTGCAGCACCTTGTCAATGGCCGCTCGCTCCTCGGCCGCGTTCTCCCGCGAATCGATCAGCAGCACCGTGTAACCGTTGGCGCGTGCCGACTCCTGCAGGCCGATCATGACCCGGCTGAAGAAGGGATTGCCGATGTCGGCGATCACCAGGGCGATCACATAGGTGTCCTCCGCCGTGTCTGCAGGGCGACGCGGCTGGACGCGCTTGTATCCGAGCGCATCGGCCGCGTCGTGGATGCGTGCGGCGGTCTCGGCGGATACCCGGCCCGGGCGGGACAGGGCACGGGAAACGGTGGAGGGCGCCACCCCGGCCGCGGCGGCGACGTCGTAGATGGTGACGGGCTTGGTGCGCGCCCGTGCCCCCACGCCTGGTGGATGCGGGGCAGCGGGGGTACCCGTATCGACGGTTGTGGTCAAGGCGCTGTCCGAGACCGCGGTGGGCATGCGTCCTCCTTTCCTAGTGGCGTGTGTCGTTATGGTTGCCGGGTGGTTGGTTGTACCCAGCGAGCGGATCAGTGTCCGCAGTCGCGGCGCATCTCCAGCCAGCGGTCCCGCACTGCGAAGGCGTTCTGCTTCGGTTTCCGGGAGCGGGTGAACATGCCCTTCTTGTTCCCATCCACTCGGACAATCCCGGTACCGGTCTGGAAGTCGGCGAAGTTCCACATCTGCTCGCCCACGATCTGCGGGTAGGAGTCGAATACCCGGTGGTACATCGCGAGCATGTCCGTCTGGAAGTCCTCCGACCAGGGGCGGCGGAAGACGTCGCGCAGCCCGGCCAGCGTATCGGCCCCGTACTCCGTGAACAGGATCGGCTTACTAGGTGCCCGCTCGATCCAGGCGTCGATCTCCGCCCGCAGGCCCGCCTCGGCACTTTGCAGGTCGCCATTATTGACGTACCAGCCGTAGTAGCGGTTGAGCATGACCACGTCGAACAGGTCCACCACCTGCTCCTGATCCGGGCTGGAGATCATGACGTTCACATAGCCGATCGGCCGGCTCGGGTCCGCCTCCCGGGCCGCGGCGGCCAGTGGTTCGAAGTACCGCAGAGAGGCCTCGGTGTTGCTCTCCGGCTCATTGGCCAGGGACCACAGCACCACGCACGGGTGGTTCTTGTCCCGGGCGATCAACTCGCGAATGTGGTCGGCATGAACCGCCTGGGTGCGCGCGTTGACGTGGTCCTCGCTGAAGAGGGGAATCGGCTCGCCGCCGAAGATGCCGCCGGCAATGGCCGTGTTCAGGCCGACGGCGGCCGTCTCATCGATCACCACGAGGCCGCGCTCATCGGCGTAGTCCATGACCTCCTCGGCATAGGGGTAGTGGGAGGTGCGGAAGGAGTTCGCGCCCTGCCACTGCATCAGCTCGAAGTCGTGGACCATGAGCACGGGATCGTGCCCCTTGCCGCGGATGAGATTGTCCTCGTGGCGGCCGTAGCCGCGGAAGTAGAAGGGTTCGCCGTTGATCAGGAACTGGCAGTCGCGCACCTCGACGGTGCGTACGCCGAAGCGCTGCGGGTAGACGTCCGCGCCCGCGTCGTCGGCGGAGCTGCGGGCGTGCGCCTCCAGCGTGTACAGGTAGCCGGCGCCGGGCCGCCACAGGTGCACATCGGCGATGTCAAGCGTTCCGGTGGCGCCGTCCGCATGGGCGACCTCCGCCCCGGCGGCGTCCCTGACCACGACGCGGATGTGCTCCGCGCCGGGTGCCTCGACGCTATAGGTGACGTGGCCGGTGCTGCCCTCGGGACTGTCGGTGTAGTCGGTGGTGATGGTGACGTCGGTGACGGCGATCGGCGGGCGCGTGTACAGCGCGACGGACCGGTGGATGCCCGCGTAGTTGAAGAAGTCATGGAAGTAGCGCTGTACCGGCCGGCCCAAGGAGTCCTCGGTGAGGTACCCCGGTGGGATAGACTGCCAGGACAGGCGGTTGTCGACGCGCACGGTGATGCGGAAGGTCTTCCCCGGGGTCACCCGGTCGGTGATGTCGGCCTCGAAGGGAAGGTAACCGCCCACATGCTCGGCGACCTGGACGCCGTCGACCCACACGCACGCCTCGTGGGTCACGGAGCCGAAGCGCAGTATCAGGCGATCGCCGCCCAGACTGTGCGGGGCGAAGGCGTCGCGCTCGTACCAGACCGGCCCCACGTGATCGTGGACTTCGGGGTCGGTGGTGACATCGTTGAAGGACGCCGGCACCGGCATGGGGCGCGGATCCGATAGTGGCGTGGCGAACCAGTTCCCGGCCCGGCCGGCGTCGTCGGGATCGAGCTGGAAGCGCCACACGCCGTCGAGGCTGATGACGCTGCGTGAAGCAGAGTTGCGGACGGACAGCATGCAGGCTCCTTCACCCGGGGCCCGGCGGGGTCGTGCCTTCGCGTCGTCGCGGGGCGTGGACCCAGCGGGGCCGTATGTGGTTAATGACATTGTCATCTCACAACGTAGTCGTTACTCCGTCCGTGAGTTGCCATTTGTTGCCAGCTGGATGTGTGTCGCGGCAACTCCCGGCAACTCCGGTGTGGCCGGACGCGGCGAGGACATCCTGAGCCCAAGTCGCGGGGGTCCTGGCATCGGCCTTCCGCGGCCCGCACAGGACCTTCCTCGGGACCGGTCCTCCTGCACGCAACGATGCGAAACCACAGGAGACAGATCCAGATGACCTCATCAACCCAACAGGTGGCCGACACGGGCGCCGCCACCGTAGAACTCGCGGGCGCGCGACCCTTCGGCCTGCGCGACAAGATCGGCTACATGTTCGGTGACTTCGGCAACGACTTCACCTTCACCCTGCAGGCCACCTTCTTCATGGTGTTCTACACCAATGTGGTGGGCATAGAACCCGGTCACGTCGGCCTGCTCCTGCTCGGGGCGCGTGTACTGGACGGGTTCACCGACGTCGGCATGGGCATCATCGTCGATCGCCTGCCCGCCAAGCGTGAGGGTGAGAAGTTCCGCCGCTGGATCAAGTACATCGCCATCCCCGTGGCGGTGGCCTCCTGCCTGATGTACAGCGCCTTCGTGGCCGACTTCGCCGGCTACGGCGCCAGGCTGGCCTGGATGTGCGCCACATACTTCCTGTGGGGCTCGCTGTGCTACACAGCCGTCAACATCCCCTACGGGTCGATGTCCTCCGTGGTCTCCTCCAACCCCGACCACCGCGCGGAGCTGTCCGTCTTCCGCTCCACCGGCGCCACACTCGCCAACATCGCCATCACCACACTCATCCCGCTGATCATTTACACCACCAACAGTGAGGGCGTGTCCGTGCTGAACGGTCCGGCCATGAACATCTCCGCGGCGGTCTGCTCGGTACTGGCTGTCGTGTGCTACGCACTGTGCTACCTCAACGTCCAGGAGCGGGTCGTGTCCGTGGCCGAGCCCAAGGCCACGTCCGGCGCCGGCATCGGCAGAATGCTCGGCTCGATCTTCACCAATCGTGCCCTGCTCGGCCTGATCGCCGCGGCCCTGCTGCTGCTGGTATCCATGCTGTTCGCCGGCGGCATGCTCAGCTACCTGTTCCTCAACTACTTCGGCAATGGTCGCCTGCAATCCCCAGCATCCTTGGCGGGCCTGCTGCCGGCGCTGGTCCTCATCGTGCTGGCTCCCTGGATGTCTCGCCGCTTCGGCAAGGCGGAGGTCGGCGCGGCTGCCATGCTCGGGGGCGGCGCAGTGCTCATCGCCGCCTACTTCCTGCATATCTCCAGCCCCATGGTGTGGATCTTCTTCTATGCGATCGCCATGTTCTGCACCTCTATCTTCAACTACCTGGTGTGGGCGTTCATTACCGATGTCATCGACTACCAGGAGGTGCGCAGCGGTCGCCGCGATGACGGCACCGTCTACGCCGTCTACTCCTGGTCCCGCAAACTGGGACAGGCGCTGGCCGGAGGCCTGAGCGGATGGGCGCTGGGCTGGATCGGTTACAACACCGAGGTCGCCACCTCCGGGGCCGAACAGACACAGGCCGTCAAGGACGGTATTTACATGCTGGCCAACCTCGTGCCCGGCATCGGTTACGTACTGGTGGGGCTGGCCCTGGTGCTCCTCTACCCGCTCAAGAAGCGCGTGGTCGATGCCAATAACGAGACCCTCAACGCCCGCCGTGCCGGCGTCGATGCCGACGCAGCACTTGGCGACTGACCGCCCATTTACGGAATTCTGAGACGAGCCTGGAGAGGTGACGCTGACTCATGTGGACCATGACTGGATTCGCCGACGAGATCGATCCCGATCCGGAGGCCCAGGTGCGACTGTTGGGAGAGTTGGGCCTGCGACATCTGGAGTTGCGCAGCGCCTGGGGGATCAAGGTCCTGGACCTGAGCGGCGAGCAACTCCACACTGTCAAGGCGACCCTGGACGCTGCGGGTGTAACGCCATCCTGCATCGGTTCGGACCTGGGCAAGATCCCCATCACCGCCCCCTTCGCCCCGCACCTTGAACGCGCCCGGCATGCGGTCGAGGTGGCTCGGTTCTTCGGCACCTCGCGCATACGCGTGTTCAGCTTCTTCATTCCCGACGGCGCGCCCGCCGTCCGCTTCCGGGACGAGGTGCTGGCCCGCACCCGCGCCATGGTCGATGTGGCCGCTGAGGCCGGCATGACCCTGCTGCATGAGAATGAGAAGGACATCTACGGAGACGTTCCCGCCCGGGTGTCCGACTTGCTGTCCACCATCGGCTCGCCCCACTACCGCGGCGTCTTCGACCCCGCCAACTACGTGCAGTGCAATGTGCGTCCCATGGATGAGGCCTGGCCGCTCGTGCACGAGTACACCGACTACATCCACTGCAAGGATGCCCGTTTCCCCGTTGACGCCGACGATCTCGGTGAGGTGGTCCCCTGCGGCCGGGGTGACGGTCAGTGGCCCGAGCTGCTGGCCGCACTGAAGGCGTCCGGCTATTCGGGTTTCTTCTCCTTGGAGCCCCACCTGGGTGACTTGACCGCATTCGGGGCGGTCTCGGGGCGGGAGAACTGGTCGCGGGCATACCGGGCCCTTGAAGCGCTGATGGCAGAAGTCGGCGTCGAACCGAGCTGAACGGGTCATGCGCACAGCAGCACTGATCGGATGCGGTGATGTATCCGTCATCCACCTTGAGGCGATCGCCCACATGGACGACGTCGAACTCGTCGGCGTCTGCGACACCGACCCGGCGGCGCTCGAGTTCGCCATCCGGACGACGGGAGCCCCCGGCTTCACCGCTCTCACCGACATGTTGTCAGTCGCCGCACCCGATGTCCTGCACGTGGCCACGCCCCATGACACGCATGTCGACATCACCTTGGAGGCACTCGCGGCCGGTGTGCACGTCATTCAGGAGAAACCCGTGGCGCACACCTCCGCCGCCGGTGACCGCCTGGTCGCCGCCCTGGCCTCCATGCGGGCCGCCGGCGCGGCCGGCCCCAAGGTGGCCGTATGCCTGCAGAACCGCTACAACACCTCAACGGTCGAACTGCGCAGGCTGCTTAGCGATGGAAGCTTGGGCGAAGTGCGCGGAGCCTATGCGACCGTCGCCTGGAGCCGTCCTCCGGGCTACTACGAGAGCCGGCCGTGGCGCGGCTCCAAGCGCCGCGCGGGCGGTGGCCTGCTGATGAATCAGGCACCCCACACGCTGGACCTGCTCCAGTGGCTGCTCGGGGAGGTGGTCGAGGTCAGCGGGCACGTGTCCACCGAGAAGTTCGGGGCGGTCAGTGAAGTGGAGGACACCGCCAGCGCCCGGCTGATCCATGCGACCGGCGTGACCACCTGCTTCTACGGGACCGTCAATCTCTCCCGGCATCGTCCGGTGGAGATCGAGTTGGACTGTGAGCACGCCTACGCCGTCATTCGTGACGGGCTCGACATCCGTTGGGAGGACGGACACGTCGACCACTACGACGAGCGCCGCCCCACCGGGGCGGGACGCACCTACTGGGGTGTGAGCCACGAACTGCTCATCCGCGACTTCTACGCCCGCCTGGATGACCCCACGGCCTTTTGGATATCCCCCGACGAAGCCATGAAATGCCTGCGCATTGCCGAGGCCATATATGCATCATCGGCAGCCCGCGCACCCCGTCCCGTAGACAACTCAACCACCCGAGTCTGAAGGAGCAGCCATGAGTCAAGCCGTTGATTCCAAGGCCCAGTCCGACGTCACCACCTCCGGAACCCCGGTACGTCTGGGCATTGTGGGATTGGGTACCGAGGGCGGCATGTACGCCCAGTTCATCTCTGCCGGGCGTGTGCCTGGAATGTGTATCGGCGCCATCTGCGACATCCTTCCCGACAAGCAGCAACAGGCCCAGGAGTATGGGGTGCCCTTCCATGCCGACTACCGGGAGATGATCGCCTCCGGTGCGGTGGACGCCGTCGTCACCACGGTGCCCCACTACCTTCACCCGGAGGTAGGGATCTACGCCCTGGAGCACGGGGTCCACGTGCTGGTGGAGAAACCCGTGGGCGTGTACACCGCCCAGGCCCGTGAACTCATCGACTTCGCCGCCGGTCGGCCCGAGTTGGTCTTCGGGGTGTTCTTCAACCAGCGCACCAATCCGCTGTATCAGGACCTGCACGATCTGCTCGCCTCCGGGGAGTTGGGGGCACTGCGTCATACGACTTGGACCATCACCACCTGGTGGCGGCCGCAGGGCTACTACGAGCAGTCCGACTGGCGTGCCACCTGGGGCGGCGAGGGCGGCGGCGTGCTGGTCAACCAGGCACCCCACCAACTGGACCTGTGGCAGTGGTTGTGCGGTATCCCTAAGTCGGTTTTCGCCAAATGCCAGTACGGGTTCCGACGCAGCATAGCCGTGGAGGACGAGGTCAACGCCATGGTCGACTTCGGTGACGGAGCCACCGGCACCTTCATCACCGCCACTCATGACCTGGTCGGCACCGATCGTCTGGAGATCCTGTGCGACCGGGGCAAGATCGTCGTCGAGGACTCGCAACGCGTGACCATCACCCGCCTGCACGATGACGAGCGCGTCATCTCCGATTCCATGCCCATCGAACAGGTGCGTGAGATGTTCAAGGGCGAATTCGACCCCGCCTCCCTGGTGACCACCGAGGTAAAGGAGTACGACTCGGTGTGGGGCCAGCAGCACTGTGAGGTGCTGCGCAACTTCGCCGCCGCCGTCCGTGGTGAGGAGGAACTGCTCGCCCCCGGTGGCGACGGCATTCACGGTGTCCGGCTGGCCAATGCGATTCACCTGTCCAGCTGGACGGGCCGGGAGGTCGCGTTGTCGGACTTCGATGAGGACGGCTACCTGAAGCTGCTCAACGAGCGCATCGCCGCCGAGGGCAAGTTCGAGGAGCGCACCCGATGAAGACAGAACAGGAGCAGACCGCTGACGGCGGCCGCAACCCGGTACTGGGCGTCCAGATGATGATGCTCAAGGACCAGGTGGCCGAGCAGGGCATGTGGGCGGTCCTCAAGCGCCTTGCCGCCCTGGACCTACACGCCGTCGAGATCTCGCAGATCCCCATGAATGCGGCCAATACGGCCGATTTGGAACGCGGCATAGCGGAACTCGGCATGCAGGTGGCGGCGCTGTCGACGGCTCTGACACGCCGCCCGGGACAGGACATCGACACACTGGCCGAAGATTTCGACAAGCTCGTCGCCGACTGCCGACGGCTGAACTGCCGGTTCGCCCGCATCCCCATGATGGACTTCTCCGCCATGGTCTCCAAGGAGGCCGTGGAGGCCTGGGCGAGGCGCCTCAGCCCCTATGCCCTCCGGCTCAGGGAGGCGGGGGTAACGCTGTGCTACCACAACCATCACGTGGACCTGCATCGGTTCGGGGAGGAACGGATCTTTGACATCGTGCGCCGGGTCGCACCGGAACTGGAATTCGAGGTGGACTTGCATTGGGTGCAGCGCGGCGGCATGGCGCCGCTGGACATGCTCGCCGCCTACTCCGGGGTATGCAAGCTGATCCACGTCAAGGATTACCGGGTCACCGCTCTGCCCCAGGAGGCGCTCGAACTGATGGACGCGGGCAAGGTGACCGAGGGCTACAACATGTTCGTCAACATCATTGAGTTCGCCGAGGTGGGTAGCGGCAATATGAATTGGCCGGCCCTTCTGCCCGCGGCGGCGTCTGCGGGCGCGGAGTACTTCCTGATCGAGCAGGACCTTACCTATGGTCGCGACCCCTTCGACTGCCTGGCCGACTCGCGTGCATACCTGCGCTCAATCGGCTACTGAGCCCGTCCCTCGGCCGCCGCTCGGCGACTTGCCCTCAGGCCCCACACAGTCCGCCACCGTCGATCGGTTTCGGGGCTCTTCTGATTCTGTGGGTGTGGTGGGCCTACAGGCGGTGGTTGGTGTGGGTGCCTGGAATGCCGGGGGCGTGAGCGTTCAGGTGGGGCATGCGGTGACGTGCCGAGGTCGGTAGATCTTACGTGCCGAGTTCGGTAGTTGTTA
>NZ_JAUMUL010000035.1:0-1988 GCF_030530635.1 Actinomyces sp. | reverse complement strand
ACGTGCCGAGGTCGGTTTGGGGGTGTGGTGTTGGAGGGGACCTCGGGTGTGTGGGGTAGGGGGCGGTGATGTTGGCGATGACGATTGTGGTATTGGGGTGATTTCGGGATGCAGGGCTTGTCTGGGTGGTCTGTCGTTGGCGTCAAGTGGCGTGGGTGGTGGCCCGAAGCGTCCGGAATCGGCACAAACGACTTCGACGTCGCGAGGAGCCTGTCAATATGTTTGTGTAAGTGGGTTGGGTCACAGGTGGGGGTTGATTCGTTCTGGGTAGGCCAGGGCGAGTTGCTGGAGGGCTTGCTTTGCCTGTTGGTGGTCACCGCTCCCTCAACGAGCCGGCCCGGCGCTCTTTGCGTTTGCTGGCGGGTAGGTTCTTCTCCTTCTCGCGCTGTCTGGCGCGCTTGACCCTCGGGTGTTGCAGATGGCCAGCCACAGCAGCTTCACCGCCGCGGCGTCGGAGCGGGTGCTGGCCCCGGTTCTTGGAGACCTTGCGCAGCTGGTAGCTCGCAGGCTCGATACTGTTGGTGGTGGGGGTGCCTCCCACCAAGGGTGGGGGAGAGATGACCCGGCGTCTCGTCGGCCGGAGTACGCCAGGAACGGCTGTGTTCCGCACCCCAGGTGTAGGTGAAGGCCTGTGTGAGCCGCCGGGTAGCGCTGGCCGAGTTCGCTGGCCTCGAAGGCCGCCAGGTCCACCCCTGGGGCGGCCTCCTCGCCCGCGGCCTGGCAGGGTCGGCCGCAGCGCGGCGCACACGCCCCTTGCGGTCCCTGGTAGGTGCGCGAACCCTTGTGGCGGCCCGGAACCGGGTGCTACCCACGCAGGTTAGGGGCGGTGGCCTGTGGCCAGGTCGCCCAGGTCGCCCCTGGGGGGAACCCGGTCAGCCCACCCGGCACACGATCAGCCGCGCCCCCATGGACGCCGCGGTTGTGCCGGCACGGGTGCACACTCCGGCCCAGAACTTCGCTCCCGTCATGGGTCAGGTGCCCAGATACCCAGGCCACGTGCAAGATGGCCGTCCATGCCCCGCGCCTTAAGGCGATGTGTGCGGCCCGGTTGGAGGCATGGGCCCCGTCGCGGATCCCGGCCATGATCGCGCCCCTGGCAGAATCACCGGGCAGAAGGGGGCCACTCGGCGGCCGGCGGGGCCAGGCCAGTACCTCCCCCGCCAGGTCTAGGTCGGTGACCTGTGTTGACCGGTTTCGTGGCACCGGCTCGGTGCCGATGGTCGAGGCCAAATGATGCTGGGGTGTCCCGCACCCTCAATGCCGCCGGCGTACAGGCTGATGATCATCCCGTCCAGGCCGTCCAGGCGGCGCTGTCCCTTGGGTACCAGCATCGGGGTGAAGGTGCCGGCCCTGTCCCGCGGCACGTCCTCCGGGTCGGCATCCCCGATCCTTAAGTGCTGATCGTCTTACGGCTGGTGCCGCCAAAGGGAGTTGGGATGCACCGCGGCGTCGGCAGCGCCCTTCTCGTAGCCCAAGTGGCTGGTCAGCTCGGCCACCCAGGACCCCGCACCCCGGGGGCCGCCCCGGGCACGCCGGTGGGCAGGCCATCCTCTCCGGTCAACGGGGTGCCGGCATCGATCTGGGAGAAGATCTCACCCCAACGTGCCCGAGGCCACCGGCTCCTCAGCGATCTCACGCTGCCGCTCACCAGCCGCAACCCGATCCTCACTAGCAGTCATACTCACCCTCTCGTCTCCTTGTAGGTCGGACCACACCCCTTACACAAACAATCTGACACCCTCAGAACGTTGGAATCATGCGGAATCAGAAACTGCCCCAGCGGTCACCGGCGGCCTTTGTGCCGATTTCGGACATTCCACCCACCCGGAAAGTCCGCCCGGGCGCACACCACCCACCAGGCAAACAGCACCCAACACCGACACACCCTCAAACCAGAAGAGCCCGTTTACTACGCCGGTTAGATCTGTGTTGAAGGCTCCGTCGCCCTTCAGCAGACACCTAACCGGTGTAGTAGAGCACGAACCGGC
>NZ_JAUMUL010000034.1:17591-34847 GCF_030530635.1 Actinomyces sp. | reverse complement strand
GAACTCAGCACGTAAGATCTACCGAACTCGGCGGAGGGGGGCGGGTGTCGCCGTTGGGGGTGCTGGCGCCGCGGCGCTAGGCTCCGATGTGTGCGGCAATGGCCGCCTCACATTCGGCGCGGTCGACCGGGCGGCAGCCCTTGGCCGTCCAACCGGCGATCTTGGCGGGCTCCTCCCGGGCGAGCCGCAGCCCACGGCGCAGCAGTACATGTACGGGTTTGCGGCGCTCGGCCAGGTCGCGGCGCAGTCGGAACCACCAGGTTTGCAGACGCGGTCGGCACAGCACGAGCGCGTCCGCGAGCACGCCCGCCTCCCGGCAGCGATCGACCAGCTCCGCGGCGAACACGCCCTCGGCTACATAGACCGGCGCAGCGTCGACGTCGAGGGTGGTGTAGTCGACGGTGGCGTTGTCCTGAATGGAGTACACGGGCACGGTCGTGGACCCGGTGGAGCACAGGTCGAGAATCGCCGCCATGGCCCGGTCCGCGTCCCAGGAGGCCGGATCGTCCCAGTCGATGGCATGCTGGGCTTCGGTGCGGGTGACGCCGTCGGCACCCGAGACGGAGCCATCCAGCAGCGGCATACCCGGCTCGTCGCCGTCGCGATAGAAGTCGTCGAGCTTCAGGCGGCGTGCGCCAATACGGCGCAACAGGGAAGTCTTGCCGGAACCGGACGGACCGGTAAGTAGGATGACGCGGGTGCTCACAGGGCACAAGGCTAGCCCGCCGGTGCGGTCGGGTGTGGAGGCGGGCGCGGCGCCACCGGTAGATGTGAGTCGCGGCTCCGAGCGTGCGGGGTCTGACGCGTGGCCGTCCGGGCCTGGCCCAGGGGCTGTCACCGAAAGCGGTGGATTGGGTACTATCGCCGGGAAGGGTAAGTGTGGGGCAGCGTCATGGTTAACGTGCGAGAGGTCGAGACG
This sequence comes from Actinomyces sp., assembly GCF_030530635.1. Classification (GTDB taxonomy): domain Bacteria; phylum Actinomycetota; class Actinomycetes; order Actinomycetales; family Actinomycetaceae; genus Actinomyces. Next base: position 33,928 of record NZ_JAUMUL010000034.1, on the reverse strand, counting down.
AGTGAACTGCTCGGACTGATTCGCCGCGGTGAGGCAACCACCCGGGCGGAGCTGCAGGATCGTCTGCAACTGTCGCGAGTCACCCTGGGTAAGCGCCTCGACACCCTGCTGCGCGCAGGCCTGGTTGACGAGGCCGGGCAGGACGCCTCAACCGGAGGCAGGCCGCGCACGGTATTTCGGGTTCGCCCCGGCTGCGGCGTGCTGCTGGCCGTAGACATCGGCAGCTCCCGCACCAACCTGGCGGTCACCGACTTCGCCGGGACGATCCTGGTGCGCGACTGCCGGAAGCTGGACCCTTCCGGTGGCCCGGGCGCGGTGCTGCCCTGGATACGCCGTCGCCTGGTAACGATGCTGCGGGAGGTAGACGCCGCGGACGGGGTCCTCGGTGCGGGGATCTGTGTTCCCGCGCCCGTCGACCCCGCCTCCGGCAGGCTCTCCCACCCCCCGCTCATGCCCGGCTGGCACGGCGTCGATATCGCTGCGGAACTGTCGGAGGACTTGGGTGGCGTCCCCGTGGCGGTGGGCAGTGACGCGCAGGTGACCGCACTCGGCGAGTTCCGCACGCACTGGTCCGGGCTCGACGGCGTCGTGCTGGTCAAGGCGGGGGAGGGTATCGCCGCGGCCGCCGTGATCGACGGCGTCGTGCGCACGGGCGCCACCGGAGCGGCCGGAGAACTCGGGCACATGCGGATCCCGGAGGGGCGGCAGTGCCGGTGCGGACGATTCGGCTGTCTGGAATCGGTTGCCGGCGGCTGGGCGCTGCGGGAGCGGCTGAGTGAGGCCGGCTGGACGGTGGGCAGCAGTGAAGAGCTGTCCGGCCTCGCCCTGCGCGGGGACTCGCTGAGCATTGAACTGTTGGAGGACTCGGCACGGCTCGTGGGGCGTGCGCTCGCGCCGGTGGTCGCGGTGCTCAACCCCTCCGCGGTGGTGGTTGCCGGCGCCCTGGCCGACGGCGGTGCGGTGTTTCTGGATCCGCTGCGTGCCGCTTTACAGGCGGTCGGCCCGCAGGAGACCACCCGGCCGCTCACGGTGGTCTCGGCACTTCTGGGGGCCGATGCCGGGGTAGTTGGGGCGGCGCTGCTGGTCCAGGATCTATTGACGTCTCCGGCTCACCTGGACCGGCTGATGGCACGAGTAGCCTCCGAACACACCGACGGCAGTTTTGTAAAACTCTTTACATAACAGGTGATGACGGGTATCGTCGTCGTCACCGGAACCCTCCGGCCCGAATCGAGAAGAGGCGACGATGGCTGTTCTCACTCTGTCCGCTGCGCTACCTGACGTCTCCTTCCGGCTCGACGTCGAGGCGACCGACTGGCGCGCTGCGCTAAGGCTCGCCGGGGAGGGGCTCAGCGCATCCGGTGCGGCAACACCGACCTACACCGAGGAGATGATCGCGGCCGTGGAGGAGCACGGCCCCTACATAGTCATCGCGCCCGGCCTCGCTCTGGCACACTCACGCCCCTCGCCGGCGGTGCTGCGCACCGGCATGAGCTGGGTGCGCCTGATAAACCCAGTGGAATTCGGCAGCCCGAACGATCCGGTCAGGCACATCATCGGCCTGGCGGCCAGGGATGAGCGGGAGCATTTGGACGTCATGGGAGCCCTCGCACGTGCCCTGGTCGACCCCACCGCACGCGCCGAACTGGATCGCGCACCCACCCCCGCGGCACTGCGTGCACTGCTCGCCCCGACCTCGACCGACACCACCACCTCTACCGGATTGGAAGAACAATGAACATCACCTGCGTATGCGGCATGGGCATCGGCACCTCAATGCTGCTGAAGATGAACGTCGAGCAGGCCGCGGCCTCACTCGGTCTGGACGCGGAGGTGAGTACCTCTGACATCGGCACCGCCAAGGGCGCCGCCCAGACCGCGGACCTGATCATCACCTCCGCCGAACTGGCCGATGAACTCACCGGTCTATCAACACCGATCGCCATTGTGCACAACTTCACCGACATCTCCGAGATCAAGGCCGCCTTGAAGGAGAAGACCCAGTGAACGTGCTGGTGGCAGTGCTCGACTTCATCAGCCAGGAGATCCTGAACGTCCCCGCCTATCTGATCGGCATTGTCGCCGCCGTCGGCCTGATCGCCCTGCGCAAGTCCGCTGGACAGGTCATCGGCGGGGGACTCAAAGCAGCGATGGGATATCTGATCCTCGGTGCCGGCGCCACCGTGGTGACCGGCTCACTGGCACCCTTCGGTGACCTGATCTTCAGGGTCACTGGGGCTCACGGCGTCGTCCCCACCAACGAGGTCATCACGGCCCAGGCCGCCAGCGAGTACGGCACCACCTCGGCCTACCTCATCGTGCTCAGTTTCCTGATCATGCTGCTGCTGGCCAGGTTCACTCCGCTGAAGTACGTGTTCCTGACCGGACACCACATGGTGTTCATGGCGACCCTGCTTGCGGTGGTCCTCTCGGTGGGTTTCGGGCCCGGACGCTCCGCCATTGTGGTACTGGTCGGCTCGGTGCTAATGGGCATCATCATGGTGGTGATGCCGGCCTTCGCCCAGCCGTACATGAACCGGGTCACCGGGGACGACAAGCTGGCCGTCGGGCACTTCAACACCGTCGGGTACGTGTTGGCGGGCGTGCTCGGCAGCGCCGTCGGCAAGCGCTCGCGCTCAACCGAGGACATGAAGTTCCCGCAGGGGCTGCGTTTCCTGCGAGACTCCATGGTGTCAACCACCCTGCTGATGCTGGTCCTGTACCTGGTGTTCGCGGTCTGGGGCATGATCGCCGTGCCCCGGGAGGAACTCATGGGCGTCTTCGAGGGGGCGCAGACCTCTGACACTTACGGTTCCTACGTCATGGCGGCCTTCGCCCAGGCGCTGCAGTTTGGCATCGGAGTCAGCATCATCCTGTACGGGGTGCGCATTATCCTCGGTGAACTGGTGCCGGCCTTCCAGGGGATCGCCAACCGGGTGGTTCCTGGCGCGAAGCCCGCGCTCGACATCCCGATCGTGTTCCCCTTCGGGCCCAATGCCTCCCTGATCGGCTTCATCGCCTCCTTCATAGGCGGGTTGGCTTCTCTGGCGCTGATCGCCGTCTGGTTCGGGCCCGCCTGGGGAATGGCGCTGATCCTGCCGGGCATGGTTCCGCACTTCTTCGACGGCGGTGGCGCCGGTGTGTTCGGCAACGCCACCGGCGGTCGCCGCGGCGCGATCCTGGGAGGATTCGTCAACGGCATGCTCATCACCTTTCTGCCCGCTGCGCTGCTGACCGTCATGGGATCTCTGGGGCTGGCGAACTCCACCTTCGGCGACGCCGATTTCGGCTGGTTCGGGTCCATCGTGGGTGTGCTCAGCCGCCTGGGTGCTGTGGGCGGTTCGGCCACGGCACTGGGCTTCGGTGCGCTCCTGTTCGCCGCCGCCTGGTGGTACCAGGTGCGATTGGTCAACGCCGGCTGGATGCCCGCATCCGAGCGGTCGGCATCGTTGAAGGACAAGGCGGCGGCCAGCTGACGGAGGAGGCTGCCTGAACCAGGCTCACCGAAGGGCCCGGCGACCGAAGGCGCCGGGCCCTTCCATACTGCTGGTCTGGTGTGTAGCTTGTGTCGGCCTCGCTAGCCGTCTCGACCGACCTCGGCACGTAACTACTACCGACCTCGGCACGTAACTTCTACCGACCTCGGCACGTAACTTCTACCGAACTCGGCGAAGGGGGCCGGTGGTGAGGGGAGGGGCCGGGGCGGAGAACCGGCTCAGGCGAGCAGGGCGCGCATGCGGGCGCGGGCGCCGTCGCGCTTGAGCGCCGCCAGCTCCTCGGTGTAGGCGGTACGGAAGCGTTCGTCTTCGGCCAGGTCGCCGAAGATCTCCCGGTTGCCGATGAAGCCGAGTGCGTCACCCGCCTCCTGCTTCTCCGCGAAGGGCCGCAGGTCATCGGCCACCGGGATCGCCTCCCCGTTCTCGTCGGTGCCGAGCACCCCCAGCGACCAGGCGGCGCACATGGCCGCCCCCAGGCGGATCGGCCCGCCCGCCGCCAGGTTCTCGCGCACGGTCGGCAGCACGAACTTCGGCATGCCCGACGGGCCGAACTGGGCCAGCCGCAGCAGCGTGTCCGCGATCGCCTCATTGGTGAAGCGCTCGAAGAGCGTGTCGATGTACTCATCCAGGTCGATGCCCGGCACCGGCGCCAGCCGCGGCCGCGCCTCCCGCTCCAGGAAGGCACGCACCCAGGCGGCGATGTCGGGGTCGCCAGCGGCCGTGTGCGCGTACTCCATGCCCAGCAGCCGCCCCCAGTGCGCCAGGCCCTGGTGGGAGGCGTTCAGCAGACGCAGCTTCATCAGCTCGTAGGGGACGACGTCGTCGACCATTTGCACCCCGACCTCCTCATACGGCGGGCGTCCGGCCGGGAAGTCGTCCTCCAGCACCCACTGGGTGAAGGGCTCGGCCACCACCGGCCAGGCGTCCTCCACATCCAGTTCGGCGCGCACCTGCTCAACGTCGGCAGGCGTGGTCTGCGGGGTGATGCGGTCGACCATGCAGTTGGGGAAGGCGACGTTGGCGTCGATCCAGTCGGCCAGTTCCGGGTCGGACAGACGCGCCTGGGCGACGACGGCGGTGCGGGCGATCCTCCCGTTGCCGGGCAGGTTGTCGCAGCTCATCACGGTGAAGGGAGGCACCCCGGCTTTGCGGCGCAGCCGCAGCGCCTCCACGATGTAACCGAAGGAGGTCTCCGGCTCACGGGGGTTGGCGGCGTCGTGGGCGGCGCCGGGGGTGTCGGCCAGGAAGGTGCCGGTGGCGTCGTCGATGTTGTAGCCGCCCTCGGTGACGGTCAGGGAGACGATCCGGGTGGTGGGCGCGGTCATCACCTCCAGCACGCCCGCGCGGTCCTCCGGGGCGAAGCGGTAGTCGCAGATGGAGCCGATGATCGCGGGCTCGTGGTGCCCGTCGGGGTGCTTGAGGGTCAGGCTGTACAGGCAGTCCTGCCCGGTCAGGGCGTCGCGCATGTGGGCGTCCTGGGGCAGCAGGCCTACCCCGCAGATGCCCCAGTCCAAGGCCTTGCCCGCGCGCATGAGCTGGTCCAGGTACATGGCCTGGTGGGCGCGGTGGAAGCCGCCCACACCCATGTGGACGATGCCGGTGGTGATGGCGGAGCGGTCGTAGCTGGGGGCGAGCGGGGAGGCGGCGTGTGTGGGGGTCTGGGTGGACATCGTTGTCTTGATGCGGGGGGGGGGGTGTGGAATGGGATGGGGTCGGGGGGGGGCGGGGGGCGGGGGCGCGCTGGGCGGCTCCGGCCCGACGGCGTTGCTTTGGTGAGTGGTCAGGCGGTGACCGCCTCCTTATTCTCGTCGGCATCCTGGTCCCCGAAGCTCTCGAGGATGCGGGCATTGCCGGGCAGCTTCAGGGCGAAGCACAGGAAGAAGGAGACCACATAGATGCCGGCCAGTGCCATGGCCACCCACAGGTAGCCGGAGGCGGTGGTCTCATCCCCCATGAGCAGGGTGACGATGGCCGGGCCGACGAAGGCACCCAGGCCGGCACCGAGGTTCAGGATGGCCAGCGCGTTACCGGTCTCGCCGTGGGCGTGGGCGGTGATCAGCGGCGTGGTGGGCACGTGGGCGCTGAGCCCGATGCCGACGGCGGAGGTTCCCAGGGCGATCAGGAAGAAGTTCGGCCCCGCGACGATCGGGATCAGGTAGATGTAGGCCAGCGCCGCCGCCGTGATGGGGGTGGCGAACCACTGGAGGGTGTTGCGCCAACCCAGCTTGTCGCCGACCACGCCCCAGAAGACGTCGCCGATGATGGCCACGAAGCCGAAGATGGAGAACTCCAGGATCGCTTGGGACTCGGGCATGCCGTAGACCTTGTGCAGGTAGACCACGTAGTAGGCCTGCATGCCGTACTGACCGGACAGGTTGATGACCTTGACGATGCCGCCTATGGACACTTTCGGGTAGCGCCACAGCACGGAGACGGCCGAGCCTACGGACTGGACCACGGACTTACCGCGGGTCTGTGCCGAGGAGGGGTGCAACCGCAGGAACATCATGCCCATGATGCCGCCGCCGGCCGCCAGGATCCAGCCGAGCCACAGGGTGGCGATGTGACCGATTTGCGGCAGCAGCAGACTGGAGAAGTAGGAGCCGAGCAGCTGCATACCGAGGCTGAAGGCGAACCAGAACCAGCCGGAGACCGAGGACTGCCGGGCGGGCGGGGTCACCATCATGGTCCAGGTCAGGAACCCATAGGCGAACATGGGGTAGCCGAAGCCGCGGAAGCCGTAGAACAGCAGCAGCAGCGGCAGATTATGGCTGGGCAGACCAATCACGATGAACAGCGCGTCGAACACCAGGAATGAGACCAGGCCGATCAGCATCACCCTGCGGCAGCCGATCGCGTCGCACAAGGCGCCGGACAGGAAGGCCGCAATGGCCACGACCACCCCGTAGGAGGTGACGATCATTGAGGCGTGGGAGACGGAGAAGCCGACGGCGTCGCTGGACAGGTAGTTGGTGATCCAGACGGCCTCAATTCCGTCGCCGATCACGAAGATGATGACCGCCAGGAACCCGGTGGCGAGGTTGGTTGGGAATCCGGTCTTCTGTATGGCTGCTATGAGCCTGTTGGAGGAGGGCATCGTTGCTCGATCACCTTCGGTTGTTGTTTTCAGGGCCGGCGTCCTTCGCCGGTGAAAACAGTGTGGGGGCGGGGGGTGACCGTCCCGGTGACCGGTTGGGGGTGTGGAGATTGCCGGTGTGCGGCTGCGGAAGCGGCTACCTGCAGCGGCTCCAGGTGACCGAATGGCGCCGAAGTTTACCGATACCGGGCGCGCCGGTGACCGTTTCTCCTTATTGTCATTATTCTTTTTATTCGCCCGGCTGCCGGACGCCGGCGCCCGGCAGCCGTTGGGGGTCAGACCCGGTCTACCTGCGGGCCGAAGGATCTCAGCCGGCGGGCCGTCGTCGCGCGCAACTCCCTGCCGGTGATGATGCGGTCCAGGGCGCGCGCGTGCCCGAAACGTACGAAGGTCGAGTGCCCGAACTTGCTGTGATTGCCGACGAGAATGGTGCTGCGGGCGACGGCGAGCGCCGTCTCCTTGACTGCGGCCACGGCCGGATCCGGGGTGGTCAGCCAGCCGTCGTCGGTTACGCCGTTGGCCCCGATGAAGGCCAGGTCCGGTTCCATCCGCTCCAGCATGGCGGTCGCCCAGTGGTCGACGGCGCCCAGGGTCTTCGGTCGGATTCGGCCACCGACGGCAATCACCGTGTAGCGCGGCCGCTCGGACAGCTCGATCGCCGTCGGCAGGCAGGTCGTCACCAGCGTCAGAGCACGGTCGGCCGGCAGCGCACGTCCGACCAGCAGCGGCTGGTTGCCCTCGTCCAGGAAGATGGTCTCCGCGTGCCCCAGGCGGGCCGCGGCCGCCCGGGCGATGCGATCCTTCTCATCGATGTTGTGGCTGGAGCGGAAATCACGGCTGGTCTCATAGGCGGCCGACTCCGCGGCCGCCACCCGCCCATAGGTGCGGATGATGCGGCCACTGGACTCCAGGCGGCGCAGGTCGCGGCGGATGGTCTCCACGGACACACCGAAGCGCCCCGGTAGCTCGGACACCTCCATCTCACCGCGTTCGCGCAACTCGCGGATGAGCGCCTCACGGCGCGCCCGAGTGTCAGAGCGCGCCGGAGGCGAGTCAGGGATGCCGTTGTTCATATGAGCCTCGTTGCCGTCAGGTGTCGGCCGTCAGCGCCGCCCCTGAGGCGGCAGGGTAATCAGTGGGCGATGACCACACCCAGGTTGCGCGGGCCGTGCACGCCGTTGACGCGTACCAGCTCGATGTCTGAGGTGGCCGAGCCGCCGGCGATCCAGGTGGTCGGACGCGTCGGATGCTGCCCGAGCACGTCCACCGCCTGCGGCACCGTCGGCATGATCGTCTCCCGCTCCAGGACCACCACGTGCTTGTCCGGAACGAGACTGATGGCGCGTCGGCCCTGGTCGGGCTCGCCATCCAGGCAGATCGTGCCCGACATGGAGATCCCCACACGCGAGCAGGTCAGCACCGCCTCGATCCGGTCCAGTTCCAGGGTCGGGATCGGCTCCTGGCGGGAGTCCTCGCGCACGCTGCGTCCACCGCGGGCGGCAGCCTCCTTGTAGGCCTGCGGTAGTCCGGCAGGGACGACGACGCTCTTGGCCGCCCCGAGCAGCTCATCGATGGCGTCCAGGATGGCGGCGTCCTTCGGTGCGCGTATTACCTCCGCGGAGTAGTCCTCAAGCTTCTCGATCATGTCCGCCACCACAGGCTCGGAGCCGGGGGCGTGGGCACCCTCCCGAAGGTAGTTGCGGGGGATCTCCCGGACGGGCCGGCCCTGCTGGGAGCGGGAGATGGCCTCGCGGGCGCGGGCGAGAATGGCGGTCTTGGCGTCCATCAGCGGTTCTCCTCGGTGGCGGCGGGCTGGGTGGCGTCGACTCCCGATCGGGATGGGGTGATGCCCTCGGGGTGGGTGCGCTTCCACCACTGCCGCAGCGACTCCTTGGGGGCCACGGGCAGGTCGCGCGAGCGCGTCCACAGGGAGGCGGGGAACGGCAGGGCGCCGATCCGTCCGTCCTTCCCGATCATCCGGGTGGCCTTGACCCCCTCGGTGGCGGCCAGCCAGGCCTTGCCGTTGGACATGACCGGGGTGGTGGCGTTCATGGCTACGTCCCACATATCCGGTACCAGGCGGCGTTTGACGTCGACGCTGCGGGCGCGCAGGTGGATGAGGATCGTGGGGATGTCGATCTTGACCGGGCACACCTCCGCGCACGCCCCGCACAGGGAGGAGGCGAAGGGCAGGGTGTGGACCGGGTCGTCGTCGTCGAGCCCCTGCGTGAGCTGGGGGGTGAGGATCGCGCCGATGGGGCCGGGGTAGACCGAGCCGTAGGCGTGACCGGACGTGTGCTGGTAGACGGGGCAGATGTTCATGCACGAGCCGCAGCGGATGCAGGCCAGTGCCTGCCGGCCGATCGGGTCGGTGAGCACCTTGGTGCGGCCGTTGTCCATGAGGATGAGGTGGAACTCCTGGGGGCCGTCGCCGGGGGTGACGCCCGTCCACATGGAGGTGTAGGGGTTCATGCGCTCGCCGGTGGCTGAGCGGGGCAGCAACTGAGCGAAGATCTCCGCATCCTGGTAGCGGGGGACCAGCTTCTCGATACCCATAAGCGTGATCAGCGTGTCCGGCAGGGTCAGGCACATTCGGCCGTTTCCCTCGGACTCGAAGATGGAGACGGTGCCGGTCTCGGCGATGCCCATGTTGGTGCCGGAGACGGCCACGGAGGCGTGCAGGAACTTCCGGCGCAGGTGGGCCCGCGCGGCCCCGGCGAGCTCCTCGGGCTTGTCCGAAAGGTCCGCGGGGGCGTCCCCCATGCGGTCCAGGAAGATGCCACGCACCTCGGAGCGGTTGCGGTGGATCGCCGGGACCACGATGTGGGAGGGCATGTCATCGGCGAGTTGGACGATCATCTCCGCCAGGTCGGTCTCATGGGCGGTGATGCCCTCATCCGCCAGGTACTCGTTGAGGTTGGTCTCCTGGGTGGCCATCGACTTGACCTTGACGACGTCGTCCACGCCCTTGGACTTGATGATGTCGGCGACGATGCGGTTGGCCTCCGCGGCGTCGCGCGCCCAGTGGACGATGCCGCCATGGGCGGTCACATTCGCCTCGAACTGCTCCAGCAGTTCGGGCAGGCGGGAAGCGACCTCGAACTTCACGGCCTCGGCGGCCTCCCGCAGGTCCTCCCAGTCCGGCATCTCATCCACGCGCAGCTGCCGCTTGTTACGGATGGTGCGGGTGGCGTGGCCCAGGTTGCGGCGCATCTGGGTGTTGGCGAGGGTCTTGTGCGCGCCCTCGGGGAAGGTGTGGCCCCAGCGGAGAGTGTCCCGCGGGACCTCGACGTTGGTGCGCCAGCCGCCGGTGTGCGGCTGCTCTTCGGGGGTGACGGCGGGCATGCCGAGGAAAGTCTGAGTCATTACAGTCGCACCTGGTCCTTGCTGGGCTGGAAGGAGACGTGGCCTTCGAAGGGGGCCTCCTTGGTGGAGGCGAGGATCTCCGCCAGGTGCATCACGCGCACGCCGGAGTTGACGCGGGACAGTGCCCCGCCGATGTTCATCAGGCAGGAGTAGTCGCCCGTGCACAGCACCTCGGCGCCGGTGGACATGACGTTGGCGGCCTTGTCCGCGACCATGGCGGTGGAGGTGTCGGAGTTCTTGATGGAGAAGGTGCCGCCGAAGCCGCAGCACACCTTCTCATCCGGCAGGTCTATGAGGGTCAGCCCCTCGACGGCGCGCAGCAGCCGGTAGGGGCGGTCGCCGACGTGCGCCACCCGCATGGAGTGGCAGGTGGGGTGATAGGTGACGGTGTGCGGGAAGTAGGCGCCTACATCCTCCAACCCGAGTACGTCGATGAGGAACTCGGAGATGTCGTAGGTGTAGGGGCTCAGGGCTTCGACCCGCTTGACCAGGGCGGTGTCACCCACGTGCTCAGCCACCAGCCGCTGCTCGTGCCGGGCGGCGCCGGCGCAGGAGCCGGAGGGGACGACGACGGCGTCCCACTCCCCGTCCAGGACCGGTTCGAAGGTCTTGACGTGGTTGGCGACGATCGAGGCGGCTTGCTTGAAGTAGCCGGTGTTGGCGTGCATCTGGCCGCAGCAGGCCTGGCCCTGGGGGAAGACGACCTCGTGGCCGAGGCGTTCGAGAATGCTGACGGTGGCCTGTGCGGCCTGGGGGAACATCGTGTCAGCCAGACACGTGGCGAATAGTGCGATGCGCAAGAGAACGGTTCCTTCCTCCACGGCGGCGTTGGCATATCCGCAACCAGGCTAGGGCAGGGAGGTGACCGGCTCCACTGCTTGCGGCGGGCATCTTGTCGGCTTCTTGTAGATGCCTGGAAACATGCGGGAAACCTGTGTTTGCGGGGGCTGCCGCGTGGTCGGTGTCGACGGCGGTGCCAGCGCGGCGCGCGTCACATTGCGCAAGCCTCGGCTTCGGTTTTCCTCACCTGCGGCCAAACCGACGCCAAGGCTAAGCGGCGCAGGTGCCGGAGCCGGCGATGTTGTGTTCGCCCTGCCGGGTCGGGACTACGGCGAAGCGGCGCGGGCGCCGGAGTCCCCGCGGGTGGACGTGTTATCGCCCCGATGGGATGGAGCTGGCCGCCGTCGGTCGACGGGATGGTTGGTGGCCAACGGCGTGGCCGAGGATCCCGGTTGGCCGTCGGGGCAAGCCGGTCTTTACTACGCCGGATCGGCCTCTACTACGCCGGTTAGCGGTTGGTTGTACGCCTTCGAGTCCTTCAATCGACTTCTAACCGGCGTACCCAACGTCGAAGTGGCGTAGTAGAGAGCGGACCGCGGGAGATGGCGGCAGCCAACCACGATGGTGATCCCGGCGCTGTGGGGTTGACCGTGCCGCCAGGCGGGTGGGCTTGTCACCAGGTGAGCGACGGCGCAGGCCGTACCGATTCGTGTCGTTGCTGTCACCTATGCTGGAACCGCCTGCTTCGGCACCTCCTCTCGGAACAATCCATGTCCTTGGCCGAGAAGGTAGGAGCCAGGAAGGAGGTGAGGGCCATGTCCAAGCCGAGGGGCCGACATGCCAAAGTTCGCAAGCGCCATTGGTGTCCTCGCGGGTAGGGCCGCGGCTCGGGGCTACCCCGCGTGCTCGAAGCCTTCGCCAAGCGCGTGCGGGCGGCGGTCCGGGGAGCTGTCAGGAGTAGCTGCCCGTGCCGACCAGGACGACGAGGCCACAGTCGGTGGACAGCGCCAGCTCATCCACCGTGAACCGCTCCGACCCTCCCACGAGATCGGCGTTCTCGGTGTCAAGAATCCGGTTGGCGTCAGCTTCGGGAACGGTTACGAAGATGCATTCCTGGGGGACGTACTGGTGCAGGTCGGGGTGGGTCGGCGGCAACAGGTCCGGCGTGGTGGTCGCGGCATCCCCCAGTGCCTGGCTGGTGGCCTCATCGACTTCGACGACGGCGTGGAACCAGTACGGCCGGTCGGGCACCGGCAGCCGGGACTCGCCCTCGTTGACCCGATACTGCCCAACGAAGTGCACGCCGGTGGCACCCATTGCCGGCATGCGGCTGGTGACAGATTCCAAGGAAGTCTGCACGGTCAGTGGCTCGGGCACGTACTCGACGAACTCGGCGAAACGTTTGTCTTGCTGGTCATCCTGCCCGTGAGAGGAGACCGCAGAGCACCCTGCAAGAATCAGTGCTATGCAAGCGGTTCCTGCGGAGAACAACTTGTGTCGCATATACTTTCCCATGCCTGTGTCCTGATCTATTCTTTAGTTACCGGGTGACGAACCGACGCACGTAGAGGGTTCTCCCCGCGAGCGCTGCGAATGTTGGCGACATACTGATTCCCAGTCCGCCAACCAGACTGCTGCCGGTCCTCCAGGCCAGGGCTCTATCCACTCCAAGGATGACCGGCAGATCTGTGGGCAGGCGGACAAAGGTATCTGTGTACGACGCGAGTTCCTTGGCGAAGACTAGGTCTACCGTCACCAGGGCGTGTATCCAGGTGGAGACCAGGCCTGGCAGACCATCATCAGAGTCATCGCAGATTACCCACTTGCTGGGCTCGTCTCCCCTAAGAACCGGGATGAGTGGTTGCAGAGGGGCGGTGTCGGTTCGAAGCCTACCGGTTGCCATCTACTTTTCCTCCTCAATATTGCCGACCATCAGGATAACGGTTGACTTTGTCATCACCGCCGGGCTCGTTGCGGGGGTAACGGCCGCCGCCGTTGTCCCAGCCGCTGCGCCAGTCGTTGCGGTCTCTGGACTCGTCATTGCGCCAGCCTCCTACATCTTGGGTGGCGTCATCTCCGAACTGAGGTGGCTCCTCCCCGACTCTCCATGACACCGTACGCGTTACGGTACCGCTAGTGTCGAAGCTCTGCGCCCAGCCCAGTTCTTCGAATCGACCATTTTCAGAATCGGGTGTCCCCGTTGCGATGTCTCCTGCGCCGTCGTTGAAATTCCAACGGTCTTTCGCTGTGATGGTGGTAGTCACTGTGATGGTGTCGCCTTCCACCTTCATGGTTGTGTCGCTGTAATAGGAATATCCACCTACTGCTTTTTGCCAGTTTTCGGTCTCGGGGTAAAATGTACTGGTTTTGATTTCTGAGTGGAAGTCGGTGTCTGTGTAGCCGTTCTGCGCTAGCTCATTCGCTGCGGCTACAACCTCGTTCATCTCGCTATCGATCTCTTTGCGGATCGAAGCGTCCTCTCGGTATGCCTCCTCAAAGTCAAAGGTCATGGGTGTGCCACTTGCATCCCGGAAGTGCTCATACATCGGTAGGGCGTCGTCAAGATCGGGGCGAAGCATTTGAGCTCCTCGCAGCATAGCTTCCCACTTAAGCCATAACTTAAGGTCTTCTGGTGTCGCTTCCCCCCTCTTGGAACCGAAGGGAAAGTCGTCATCAAAGTTGATAGTCCGGTCCGGAGAATCCCCAGTTGTATAACCGTTGGATGTGGCGTATGCGGCATCATGTGGTGACATTGGGGCCGCGGCTCCGCCGTTAGTTAGCTGGGCGGTCGCCTGAACATCTACTAAGGTGATGGCGTGTGCGAAAGCATTGAGTGCAATTTGCATTGAGGCCATCTGGATGATCAGGAACCCTCGGCCAGTCCCTCGCTTCTGTTTATCTGAAAGCGACAGTCTCCAGTCGTCGGACACCTCGAAGCCCGCGGCTTTCATCCGGCGTGCCGCAGCAACTGCCCGCTCGCACACCGCGGTCTTGGCACTGGCGTACCACGTCAGCAAATCGGCGTGGCGATCGAGGCTGATGGCCAGTTCCTTGACTGACCCTGATACTGAGTCGGTGCGCACGGCGAACGCAGTCGCTGCTTCACCTCGCCAGTCCTCGGCGGCTAGGGACTGTATGCTATTGATTCCGTCCGCGACATCGTTCGCTATGCGTCGCTGGGAGGCCAGACCGCGAGCGGCTCGGAAATAGGGCTCCGGCGTGAAGGATTCAGCGGCCGTCAATGTCACCGTCACGGCTTCACTCCTCGCGGCTGCATGATATGTCTTGCTGAGGCGGCTACTTCTTCTTCGGCCGCTGCGAAGTTGCTGGAAGTGCGCATCACTCCCTCTGAAACAGTGTTAATTTGTTGAATTAGGGATCTTTGGGTAGTCGCCAGTTCTGTAAGGCTGGTATTGAACGCCTCAGGGAATCCTGAGGTGGCTTGCTGGGCGGTTACTGACCAGTCGGTCGGGAATGCTGAAAGATTAGCTTGTTCTCCGTCCAAACGTGAGGCTATAGTTGACAGCGTGTCGAAGCGGACGATGAGATCGTATTGCACGAGTGTACCTTAACCTGGTTGTACTCTTCGGGCCACCGTGGCGTTGCCGAATGAGATGCATATAACCGGCTTAGCGCTTTAGTCTGTTGGTTGCCAGTCTTGTTGCTATTGTGCCGGCATGTAGGCGCCCAGCCACCCCTGGGAGGCAGCCAGCACCAGGCAGCACAGAATCAGCAGCAGGCCGATGGAGTAGGGGGCGGCCTTCTTGAGGATCTCCGCGTCGGTTCCGGGGGCGTCCACCGCGGTGGTGACCACCGCCAGGTTCTGCGGGGAGACGATCTTGCCCAAGCCGCCGCCGATGGTGTTTGCGGCCAGCAGGATGCGCGGGTCCAGGTGGGCCTGTGCGGCGGCGGTGGCCTGGAGGTTGGCGAACAGGGCGCCGGCACTGGTGGCCGAGCCCGCCACCGCCGTACCGATCCAGCCCAGTACGGGGGAGAGGAAGGCGAAGGCCGCCCCCGTGGTGGCCAGGGCCGCACCCACGGCCGTGGTCTGGCCGGAGAAGTTCATGACGTAGGCCAGCGCCATCACGGAGGCGATGGTGAGGATGGACATGCGCAGCGTGTAGATGGTGCGCGGCAGCACCGCGAACATGGCGCCGATGGAGGTCTGGAAGCGTCCGCCCGAGGAGCGAGTGCCGTAAATGATGCACACGATCACCGCGGTCAGCAAGATCCAGGTGCCCGGGTTGGACAGGGTCTGCAGATTGTAGACCGCAGAGGTGGAGGCCTCGCCGTCGGCGGTGAGCAGACTGCCGTAAACGCCCGGCCAGGGGATCTTGATGTCGGTGGCGGACAGGGCGGCGGACAGATCCACGCCGAACTTCCACAGCTTGGTGATGGCGATGATGACCACCACCAGCACGTAGGGCAGCAGCGACAGTACGACGCGTTCACGGTCGGGCTTGTCGGAGGCGGCGACCTCGGAGTGGTACTCCTCCGGGGTGCTCGGCGTCCACGCCAGCAGGAACAGGTAGCAGGCGGCGAAGGCCAGCAGCGCCCCCACCACCGAGGTCAGCTCGTAGGAGACGCCGGGGGTGATGAAGTGTCCGGCGCCGGCCGCGATGCCGGCCACCAGGGCCAGCGGCCAAAGCTGCCTCACCCCGCGGGCGCCGTCGAGGATGAACAGCAGCAGGAAGGGCACCAGCACACAGATCAGGGAGGTCAGGTGGCCCATGTTCTGAGCCACGGAGACCGGCTCCTCACCGCCCAGGTTCCCGGCTGTGGTCACCGGGATGGACATGGCGCCGAAGCCGACGTAGATGCCGTTGCCCACGATCGTGGCGATCGCCGCCTTGAGCTTGGGCACCCCCAGGGTCACCAGCATGGCGGCGGTGATGGCCACCGGTGCGCCGAAGCCGGCCAGCCCCTCCAGCAGACCGCAGAAGCAGAAGGCGACGATCAGAGCCTGGGCCCGCTGGTCGCCCTTGCCGATCGTGTTGAACACGGCCTTGAGATCCTGGCTGCGCCCGGAGGTCTCGGTGAGGTTGTACAGCCAGACGGCGGCGATGATGATGTAGATGATGGGTACGAAGCCCATGGCCAGGCCCTGGGTGGCCGACAGTGCCGTCATCCCCACCGGCATGTGGAAGGCGATGACGGCGATCACGGCCGACAGTGCCAGGGCGATGATCGCGCACCAGTGCGTGGCGACCTTGAAGGCCCCCATGAGGACGAAGAACGCGATCAGCGGCAGCAGACCGATGATCGCGGTGAGGAAGACGTTGTCCCCGACGGCGGTGGTCGAGGGGGTGAAGGCCGTGGTGAGAAGTGGTGCGGTGAGCGTCATGGTGGGTTCCGGGCTGGTCGGTGGCATCGGCGTCGGGACCGGGGCGTAGATCGCTGCGGCCACGACATGTGGATCATCTCATCTTTTCGCCGCTGACGTGTAGGGCTCGGCGGACTTGTGCGGATCTCCGTATCCCACCCGGAGGGCTCACGTTGTTGCCGGATATGCGGCGGGGGGGGGGGGCCTGATGTGCCCCGTACCCGCGGATTGGCCATAACCACGCCGCCCCGCCCCCCCCCCCACCACCCGGGGC
>NZ_JAUMUL010000034.1:0-17581 GCF_030530635.1 Actinomyces sp. | reverse complement strand
TTGGGGGGTTAGACCGTCCCCCACCGGGCGGGCTCAGGTTGTTCCGGGATAGGGGGCGGGGACCGGTGCCGTAATGGCACCGGACCCCGGTGATGCGACTGACGCAGGCGGCCGGGCCGCGCCCGCATCAGCCGTGGCGGCTCACGATACGGACTGGCGTGTCGCGGCTATGAGACTCACTTGACGTCGTCGTCGACCCAGTCGAAGGTGCGGGTGACGGCCTTCTTCCACAGCCGGTAGGTGCGGTCGCGCTCGGCGGCGTCCATGGACGGCGTCCAGCGCTTGCCCTCCTGCCAGTTGGCGACCACGTCCTCGGTGCCGTTCCAGAAGCCCACCGCGATGCCGGCGGCGTAGGCCGCCCCCAGAGCGGTGGTCTCTGCCACCACCGGCTGAATGACGTCGACGCCGCACAGGTCCGCCTGGAACTGCATGACCAGGTCGTCATTGGTCATGCCGCCGTCGACCTTGAGCTCCTTGAGCGGGACGCCGGCGTCGGCGTTGATCGCCTCCAGCAGCTCGGCGGACTGGAAGGCGGTGGACTCCTCCACGGCGCGGGCGATGTGCCCCTTGGTGGCGTAGCGGGTCAGGCCCACGATGGCCCCGCGGGCGTCGTCGCGCCAGTAGGGGGCGAACAGGCCGGAGAAGGCGGGCACGAAGTACACCCCGCCGTTGTCCTCCACGGTCTGTGCCAGCGCCTGGATGTCACTGGACTTCTCGATCATGCCGAGGTTGTCCCGCAGCCACTGCACCAGGGAGCCCGCCACCGCGATGGAGCCCTCCAGGGCGTAGACGGGTTTGGCGTCGCCGAGCTGGTACAGCACGGTGGTCAGCAGGCCGTTGTTGGAGAAGACAGGCTCCTCACCGGTGTTCATGAGCATGAAGCAGCCGGTGCCGTAGGTGTTCTTCGCGGTGCCGGCCTCGAAGCAGGCCTGCCCGAAGGTGGCCGCCTGCTGGTCGCCGAGGATTCCGGAGATCGGGGTGTCGATCAGCAGGCCGTTCTTGCGGCCGTAGCCGTACACCTCCGAGGAGGAGCGGATCTCGGGCAGCATGGACATTGGGATGCCGAAGTCCGCGCAGATGTCCTCGCGCCACTGCAGGGTGCGTACATCCATCAGTAGCGTGCGGGAGGCGTTGGTGACGTCGGTGACGTGTACGCCGCCGTTGATGCCGCCGGTCAGGTTCCACACCACCCAGGTGTCGGGGGTGCCGAACAGCAGGTCCCCGGCCTCGGCCTTCTCACGCGCCCCGGGCACGTTGTCCAGGATCCACTTCACCTTGGTGGCCGAGGGGTAGGTGGAGATGTTCTCGCCGGTGATCTGCCGGTAGCGCTCGGTGCCCAGCGGGTCGCCGGCGGCGATCTCGCGGGCGATCGCGGCGGTGCGGGTGTCCTGCCAGACGATGGCGTTGTAGACCGGCTCGCCGGTGTTCTTGTCCCACACGATGGTGGTCTCGCGCTGGTTGGTGATACCGACGGCGGCCAGCGAGTGGCGGTTGATCTCCGCCTTCTGCAGGGCCTCGGCGACGACGGCGCGCACCGACTCCCAGATCTCCATCGGGTCGTGCTCGACCCAGCCGGGGTTGGGGAAGATCTGAGTGAACTCCTGCTGGCCGATGGAGACGACTTGGCCGGAGTGATTGAAGATGATAGCGCGGGAGGAGGTGGTGCCCTGGTCGATCGCGAGCACGAACTTCTCGGTGTCGGCGGTTTCAGTCATGGAGTAGTCCTTTCACTTCATTGTGTCGGGGGAGCGGGGCTCAGAACAGCCCCGCCATGTTCGGGATGAGCAGCGCGGCGACGACGGCGCCGATCATCGGGCCGACTACCGGTACCCAGGAGTAGGCCCAGTCGGAGGAGCCCTTGCCGGGGATCGGTAGTACGGCGTGCGCCACCCGCGGGCCCAGGTCGCGGGCGGGGTTGATGGCGTAGCCGGTGGGGCCGCCGAGCGACAGGCCGATGGCCACGATCACGAAGGCCACGGCCAGCGGGCCGAGCTCGGAGGGGGACTTGCCGGAGTAAAGCACCCAGGCCACCAGGGTGAAGGTGCCGATGGCCTCGGTGACCACGTTCCAGCCGTAGGCGCGGATGCCGGGGCCGGTGGAGAAGCAGGCGAGCTTGGCGTCCGCGGGCCCCTGCTCGTCGAAGTGCTTCTTGTAAGCCAGCCAGGCGCCTACCGCGCCGGCGAAGGCGCCCAGGAACTGGGCGATGATGTAGACGCCGATGTTCGCCGCCGTAGCGGGAATGTTCTCCGCCAGGTCCTGCCCCGCGATCGCCTTGCCGATCGTCACCGCCGGGTTCAGGTGGCCGCCGGTGGCGTATGCGGCGTATACGCCCATGAACACCGCCAGGCCCCAGCCGAAGGCGATGACGATCCAGCCGGAGGCCTGGGCCTTGGACTTGGGGAGGTTGACGGCGGCGCAGACGCCGGCTCCGAAGAGGATGAGGATGAAGGTCCCGAAGAACTCCGATAGGAAGATCTGGGCGAGACTCATGGCCTGCTCACTTTCTGCACGTCTAAGTGCTCGATGCGTAGGGCGAGCGGCCAGCGGCCGTTCGCGTCACACGAATGCTCGGGCGGAGTCCTGACGCCGCGCCCGAACAGCTCAGAAAGTACTCGGGGTCACATGTCAGGAGGTGACGCACCACGCTCTCGTGATGTGTTGGTGAGGTGACGCTAAACTGCCGATTCGGCATTATTGCAGGGAAAAGTGGTGCTTTGTTCGACTGTGACAGGAAATAGGTGCGTCGGGCCGAGGTGCGGTGTGAACGTTTGCGCAGCATGCGTGCACGGGCGCTCTATGACGTGTAGTCATAAAGACAACGGTGTCGCCGCCTCAGTGGCCTGAGCACCGGACAACTCCAGGCGTAACCGGGGCGGCCGTCCGCCCCGCCGAAACGGACGAGGAGGTCCCCCAAGTGAGAGCCATGACAGCCGACGTCGTCGTCGTGGGCGGCGGCGCCACCGGGGTCGGCGTCGCGCGCGACGCCGCCATGCGGGGCCTGAGCGTCGTGCTGTTGGAGCGCGCCGACCTCGCCCAGGGCACCTCCGGCCGCTTCCACGGGCTGCTGCACTCCGGCGGCCGCTACGTCGTCTCCGACCCCGGCTCCGCCCGTGAGTGCGCCGAAGAGAATGCCATCGTCTCCCGCATACATGCCGACGCCGTGGAACGCACCGGCGGCATGTTCGTCGTCACCCCCGAGGACGACCTGGACTTCTCCGACCGGTTCCTCATCGGCGCGCAGGCCACCGGCGTCGCCTGCGAGGAACTCAGCCTATCGGAGGCACTGCGGCTGGAGCCCCGGCTGAACCCCGGCATCAAGCGGGCCTTCGCCGTCAATGACGCCGCCGTCGACGGCTGGCAGATGGTCTGGGGCGCCGCCCGCTCCGCCCGGGCCCACGGTGCCGAGATCCTGACCTACCACGAGGTGACCGACCTGGTGGTCGAGGGCGAGGGGGAAGACCGCCGTGTCGTCGCCGTGCGCGCCCATGGTCTGAAGACCGGTGAGGACCTGACCATCTCCTGTGCCATAGTCGTCAACGCCGCCGGCCCCTGGGGTGGCCGCCTGGCCGCGATGGCCGACTCTCAGGCGATAGAGATCGTTGCCGGAGCCGGCATCATGATCGCCGTCAACCACCGCATCGTGAACCACGTCATCAACCGCTGCGTCTACCCCGCCGACGGCGACATCCTCGTCCCCGACCACACGGTCTCCATCATCGGCACCACCGACAGTCGCGTCCCCGACCCCGACCACATCCCGATCCCGCGGGAGGAGGTCGCCCAGATGCTCGACGCCGGCGAGGTGCTGATCCCCGGCTTCCGGCAGGCCCGGCTCGTGCACGCCTGGGCCGGTGCCCGCCCCCTGGTGCGCGACAAACGCGTGGCCGGTACCGATACCCGTCACATGAGCCGCGGTATGACCGTGCTGCGGCATGGCGAGGCCGAGGGACTGGCCGGGATGATCACGGTGGCCGGCGGTAAGCTCACCACCTATCGGCTCATGGCCAAGAACACCGTCGACGCCGTCTGCGCCGAACTCGGCGTGGAGCGGCCCTGCACCACGGACACCGAGGCGGTGCCGGGCTCCGAGCATGGCCGCAACTACCGCATCACCCACCGCCTGGCGGCCCGGGAGCGGGACCGGCTGGAGAACCAGACGATCTGTGAATGCGAACTGGTCACCCGCAAGATGCTCACCGAGTTGATGGATGAGCAGCCGGATGCCTCCTTCGACGACCTGCGCCGCCAGCTGCGCATCGGCATGGGGCCGTGCCAGGGCGGCTTCTGCGCCGCCCGGGTGGCGGGTGTGCACGTGAGCCACGGCCGTACCGACGCCGCCGAGGCGACTGAGCTGTTGCGCACCTTCCTGCGGCACCGTTGGATCGGGCTGTGGTCGATCCTCCACGGAGAACAGGTGCGCGAGGCGGCCCTGGACTTCTGGATGCTGCAGGGCACGTTCGACGTCGAGGACCTGCCTACGGCCGCAGCCCCCGCCGCCGCCTCCACCCCCATTGCGAACGCCGAGGACGGCGAGCAGGAACCCGCCGAGTTGGCCGCGGCCATGGCGGTGCTGGCCGCCCCGCCCCGGCTTGACCCGAACGCCGCCCCGAAGACCGCGTTCCGCGCCGACGAGCAGAAGCAGGAGGCCCGCGCATGAGCAGCGACGTCGTCGTCATCGGCACCGGGATCGCCGGCTACGCCGCGGCTCTGAGGCTGCGGCGGGCCGGAGCCACCGTCACCCTGGTCGCCAAGGGCATGGGCGGACTGGCCCTGTCACCGGGCACCATCGACGTGCTCGGGCGGCTCGGTGGGGCGGCCGGTCCCGCCGGGCCGGGTGCAGGCGCCACTGTGGAGGAGCGCTCCGCGCGGCACGCCATCACCCATCCTTATGCGGCCATCACCACTGAACTGCTTCCCGAGGGACACCCCTACCGGGTGATCGGACGGCGCGCCACGGCGGCCGGGGTGGACCGCTTCGCCGCCCTGGTGGGCTCCGAGCTGCTCGTGGCCCGACCGGACGGCGCCGCGGAGCACGCCGGCACGGGGCAGGGCGGCTCCGCCGCGAACAGCGGCGAGGGGCCCGCGAACCTGTGGCTGCCCACGGCGGTCGGGGCCGTGCGCCCCACGCTGCTGGTGCAGCCCTCCATGGCCGCCTCCGTGCTGCGCGACGGCGGCCGCTACCTGGTGGTCGGCCTGGCCCGACTCAAGGACTTCACCGCAGATCTGGTCGCCGGGAACCTCAATCGCAGCGGACTGCCCGACGGCGGCCGCGTGCAGGCGCGCGCCATCACCGTCGACTTCGAGGCCCGCGCCGGTGAGCACGACACCAACGCCGTCGGCCACGCCCGGGCCCTGGATGAGGCCGGTGGAGTCGACCGGTTGGCGCGCATGCTGGACGGCAAGGTGCGCGACGGCGAGACCGTGCTGCTGCCCGCCGTGCTCGGCCTGGACCACCCGGGCGTATTCAGGGAGCTGGCCGAGCGGCTGGGGGCGCCCGTGGGTGAGGTCCCCCTGGGGCCGCCGTCGGTGCCCGGGCTGCGGCTGGAGCACCGGCTGGATCGACTCGCCTCCGGGCAGCGGGTGCGGGTGGTAATGGGTGGGCGCATCGTCGGCAGGCGCGTGGAGCGCGGCCGCCTGGTGGCGGTCACCAGCGCCGCCGCCGGCCGCCCCCGCGAGCACCGCGCCGGTGCCTTCATACTGGCCGCCGGCGGCTTCGAGTCCGGGGCCCTGGCCCTGGACTCCCACGGGCGGATAACCGACACCGTCCTCGGCCTGCCGCTGGCGGGCGTGAGCGCCGACGGCGACGAGAACCTGCGCCGCCTGATCCACCGCGACTATTGGGGGGCGCCCCAGGGGCTGTTCCGCGTAGGGGTCGCGGTGGATGAGCGCATGCGGCCGCTGGGCCCCGACGGCGCCCCCGCACTGAGTGGTGTTTACGCCGCCGGCGGCGTCCTGGCGGGCGCCGTCCGCTGGAGCGAGAAGTCCGGGGAGGGCATCGCCCTGGGATCGGCCGAGGCCGCCTGCGACGCCGTCCTGGCCGAGTTCGGCCACGCCGTTCCCAACGAGACCAAGGAGCAGGACTGATGTTCGACGTCGACACGCTGGCCCAACGCTGGGATCTGCCACTTCCCGGCAAGGGCGGGGAGCGGGTGAGGAGCGGCGCCGCCGCCGTCGAGACCGCCGCTCACGCACTGGCGCGCGCCAGCCTGGACTGCTGCGTGAAGTGCACCATCTGCGAGACCGCCTGCCCGGTCATGGCCGTCACCGACCTGTTCCCCGGGCCGAAGTTCGTCGGCCCGCAGGCCGAGCGCTACCGCAATGGCGAGAGCGTGGACCAGTCCATCGACTACTGCTCCTCCTGCGGCACCTGCACGCGAGTATGCCCGCAGGGCGTGAAGATCGCCGAGCTGAACAACCAGGCCCGCGCCGTGATGCGCGCCCAGAACCGGGCCGTGCCCGTGCGCGACCGGCTCATCACCCAGACCACCCTCATGGGGAGGGTGATGACCCCGATCGCGCCCCTGGCCAACGCCGCCCTGGCCAATAAGCCGATCCGCGTGGTCATGGAGAAGACCGTGGGCGTGCACCGCGACGCCCCCATGCCGCATGCGCAGCCCCAGTCCCTGACTGGCTGGCTCAGGCGGCGCACCAGGCGAACCGACACCCTCGCTCCCGCCGGATCGCGGGGCCCGATCGTGTTCTTCCACGGCTGCGCCGGCGGCTACTTCGAGGTGGAGACCTCCAAACGCGCCATTGAGGTGCTCGAGCACATCGGGTACGAGGTCATAGTCCCCAAGCAGGGCTGCTGCGGCCTGGCCGCCCAGTCCAACGGCCTGTACGGACAGGCCTCCGCGAGCGTGGTGCGGCTGTGCGAGCAGTTGACGGCCGCCGGCAAGGACTTGATGATCGTGTCATCCTCCGGGTCTTGCGCCGGGATGCTCAAGCACGAGGCCCACGAGATCATGGGTGTTGACGCCGAGGTGCTTGCCGACGTCTCTGCGCGCACCGTGGAGCTGTCGGAGTTTCTGCGCGACCTGGACGAAGCCGGCGAGCTTCCCCACCACTTCCGCCGCATCGACGCCACGGTCGCCTACCACGCCCCCTGCCAGCTCAAGGGGCAGAACATGGGAATGCCCGCGATCGAACTGATGGAGCTGGTGCCGGGCTTCCACGTGGTGGAGTCCGGGCGGGCCTGCTGCGGCATCGCCGGCACCTACGGGCTGAAGAAGGAGAAGTATGAGGTCGCCCAGGCTGTCGGCAAGCCCCTGTTCGACATGGTGCGCGAGGTCAACCCGAACCTGGCCGTGTGCGACACCGAGACCTGCCGCTGGCAGATCGAGCAGTCCAGCGGGGTGAAGACGGTGCACCCCGTCTGGGTGCTGCACGCCGCTTACGGCCTGTCCCGCCTGGCCGGCATCGAGCCCTCGCCCAACCGCTGAGGTCGGTAGATCTTACGTGCCGAGTTCGGTTGTTGTTACGTGCCGAGACCGTCGCTATTGGGGCTCTTTGGGTTTGTGGGTGTGTGCCGGTGGGCGGGGTGTGACGGTTCGTGGGGTAGACGCACGAACCGTCGCCGTTCCTGGCGAATCGTGGTGCGACCTGACGAACCGTCAACCAAACACACGAACCGTCCACCCCCGACGCCGCGCCGAGGGCGTCCCCGCCGACCCCACGACGTCCTCGTCAGCTCCAGAACGTCCTCACAGGTACCACGACGTCCCCGCCCGGACGCACGACCGTGTGCGCCCGAGTACGACCTCCTCGTCCCGAGCACGACCCTGGACGGGCGAACACGTCCTTATCCGCCCCAAACCCTCCCGAACGTGGAGGGTTTGGGGCGGAAAAGGTCGTATTCGGCAGGTCTGCGCCTACCGAGAACGACCTCGCCGACCGGAAAACGACCTCCCATGCCCGACAACGACCACCGCATCGCAGCCCAACCCGAACCACTACACCCCTAAACGCGACGAGCCGCTAATGGCGTGCCGGTAGGAGACCAAGGTCATCAAAGCCGGTTATATCGACCGAACTCGGTGGGGTGCGGAGGGTGGAGTGCGGAGGTCGGGGTGTGGGTGGCTCAGACGGCCCGGCTGACGTGGGCGACGGCGGCGGCGTCGGTGGTCTCGGCCTCCGCGGCGGCCAGTTGCTCGACCCGCTCCGCGTAAGCCGCCCTCTCCGCCGCCACCTGGTCCTCACTCCAGTCCAGCAGCGGCGCCATGACGGCGAGCACCTCGTCGGCCACACCCAGACCGCGGTCGCGGCGCTCCAGGTCCAGGCGCACCCGGCGCAGCAGCACGTCGTCGAGGTGGGCGGCGCCCTCATGGGTGACGGCCCAGGCGACCTCGGCGCGCAGGAAGGCGGGTGCCCCCGTGAGGGGCTCGCCCCAGGCGGGCTCGTCCGACGCCGTGGCGTCGTGGGCGTCGACAGCGTCCAGGAGTGCGGGTAGTTCGTCGCCGTACCGGTCCAGCAGGTGGGTCACCCGGGCCAGGGTCCAGTCGCGCTCGCGGGCGATATCCCCGGCGCGCTCGGCCAGATCGTGGTAGCCGGCGGCGCCCACCAGCGGCAGGTTCGCGGTGGCGCAGGGGTGGGCATGGGCGAGAGACTCGCCGAGCGCATGGTCGACGGCGTCGGCCGCCATCACCCGGTAGGTGGTCAGCTTGCCGCCGGCGATTGCCGTCAACCCGGGTGCCACCCGGGTGACGGTGTGCTCGCGGGAGACCTTCGTGCTGGCGGCCTCGGCACCGGGCCGCAGCTGCGGCTGGAGCAGCGGGCGCAGGCCGGCGTAGATGCCGATGATGTCCGCGCGCGTAATCGGGTGGGCGAGTACCTCATTGGCGTGGTCGAGCACATAGTCGACGTCGGCGGACGTGGCCACCGGCTTGGCGACATCCTGGTCCCAGGGGGTGTCGGTGGTGCCGATCACCCAGTAGCGCTCCCAGGGGATGATGAACAGGACGGACTTCTCGGTGCGCAGGAAGATACCGGTCTCGGCGTCAATGGCCTCCTTGGGCACCACGATGTGGATGCCCTTGGAAGCGAGCACCTTCAGCCCGCCCGCGTCGGTGGCCAGGTCCTGGGTGGCCTCGGTCCACACGCCGGTGGCGTTGATGGTGCGTGCGGCGCGGATCTCATGGGATTGTCCGGTGACCAGGTCGGTGACTGCGGCGCCGACGACGGCCCCGCGAGAGTCCTTGAGGAAGCCGGTGACCTTGGTGCGGCTGGCGGCGTGGGCACCCAGGCCGACGGCGGTGCGCACCAGGTCGATGACCAGGCGGGAGTCGTCCACACGGGCGTCGTAGAAGCGGATCGCCCCGACCAGTTTGTCCGGGTTCAGGGCGGGGGCCAGGGTGCGGGTGCCCTTGCGGCTCAGGTGCTTCTGGACCGGGACGGTCTGGTGGCCGCGGGCGCCGGCGATGGCCAGGGCGTCGTACATGCCTACTCCGACTGCGGAGTAGGAGCGCTCGTAGTGGTGTTTGAGCGGCCACAGGAAGGGCTGGGCCTTGACCAGGTGTGGCGCCGTAGTGGTCAGCAGGCGGCCGCGCTCGGTCAGAGCCTCATGCACCAGGGCGAAGTCCAACTGGTAGAGGTAGCGCAGGCCGCCGTGAACGAGTTTGGAGGACCAGGATGAGGTGCCCGAGGCCCAGTCGCCCATCTCGACGATGCCGGTGCGCAACCCGCGGGCGGCGGCGTCGACGGCGATGCCTGCGCCCGTGACACCCCCGCCGACGACTAGCACGTCCAGGCCCTCCCCTCCGGACATGGCCTCCAGGGCGGTGCGGCGCTGAGTCGTGGTGAGAGCGGTGTTGCGCATTGGAAGTCTCCTAAAAGCCTTTCGGCGGTGTCGTCTTCGGCGTGTTTGGCTGCGCCGGAGTCAGCATCGCCGGTATGTGCGACAATGAGCAACATATGTGCACGAATGTGCAAGCCAGGATGTGGCAGGAGGGTCGGATGATGGAGCGGGCCGGTAATTCGTTTCCACTGGTGCGCTGCTACGAGGCGGCCTCGATGTACTACGTGCAGGGGGAGACCATGGATGTGATCGCCCGCCACCTGGGCGTATCGCGCTCGACCGTCTCGCGATTATTGGCCCGGGCTCGCGCCGACGGAATCGTCCGCATAACGCTGACCGCCCCCGGCGGCGCAGGCACCCTGGAGGCGGCCCTGCGAGACACCTTCAACGTGTCGGCGCGGATAGTGCCGGTGCGTGAGGGGACCACCGAGATTCATCGCCTGGAGCAGGTTGCCGCCGTGGCCGCCGAGGAGCTGGTGGCGCTCGCGCCGCAGAACGGGGTGCTGGGCACCGCCTGGGGCACCACCATGTCCGAGGTCTCGGCCGCGCTGCCGCGGCGCCGCGTACCCGGATTGACGGTGGTGCAGCTCAACGGCGCCACCGCTCCTGAGGGCGACGGCCCGAACGTGGGGGAGGTGTTGGCCGATTTCGCCGAGCGGCTGGGGGCCCGCGTAGTCGCCTTCCCGGTGCCGGCGTTCTTCGACCACGCCGCTACCCGGGAGGCTATGTGGTCCGAACGCTCCGTAAGACGCATCCTGGCGCTGGCGGATCGTGCGAGTGTCGCCGTGTTCGGCGTCGGCTCGTTGGACCCGACCACGGCGCTGCCCAGCCAGGTGTACAGCGGCGGGCATCTGACCGAGAATGATATGGGGCTGCTACGGCATGACGGCGTGGTCGGCGACGTGTGCACCGTCATGCTGCGTCAGGACGGAACCTGGCGTGATGTCGCCCTCAATGGGCGCGCCACCGGCCCGACACCGGCGCAACTGTCGCGGATTCCTCGCAGACTGTGTGTGGTGGCGGGCGTCGGCAAGGCGCACGCCCTGCTGGCGGCGCTGCGGGCGCGTGTGGCGACCGACCTGGTAGTCGACGACGCGACCGCCCGCGCGGTGCTGGCGCTGGCAGCACGGAAGGAGAGGCGCGAACATGGGCAGCACGTACACAACGGACCGCACCGGCAGCGCTGAGCCGGGCTCCTCCGCCTCTCCGGACTCCCCTGTCTCTTCGGCCGCGAAGGCGGGCAGCGGTGCGGGCGGGACGGCGTCGTCGGGAGTCGGCATGGTGCCGGTGCCCGTACCAGGCGGTCGGAGCACGGGCGGTTTGCCGGATCGCTTCCGGGATGCCTCCTGGCGCACCGTGCTGCGGCCGGCCCGGCCCGCCGACGCTCGCGCCATCGCCGAACTGGTGCGCCCGTATTCGGAGCGGCGCATCCTGATCGGCAAGGACCTGATCAACTACTTCGAGGACATCCAGGAGTTCACGGTTGCGGAGGGTGCCGGGCGGCTCGACGGCGTGGAGGAGTCAGGTCTGATCGGCTGCGGTGCCCTGCACGTCATGTGGGACGACATCGCTGAGGTACGCACTCTGGCGGTGCGACGTGACTATCTGCGTCGCGGCGTCGGGCATGCCATCCTGAACAATCTGCTCGACCGTGCTCGGGCCATGGGGCTGCGGCGGGTATTCTGCCTGACCTTCGAGGTGGACTTCTTCGCCGCCCACGGCTTCAAGGAGATTCAGGGCACGCCCGTGGGCACCGACATCTTCGTGGAGATGCTGCGCAGCCACGACGACGGCGTAGCCGAGTTCCTGGATCTGGCCCGCGCCAAACCCAACACTTTGGGCAATACGCGCATGCTGCTGGAGTTGGATGAGTGAGTGCCGCCGGTCAGGAGATCACCAGGTGTCGGATTCCTGGGGCCACTGTGGGCTGGGCATTGTGTCGCGGGACCCGGCCTGCCCGGCTATGCCCGGATCGCCGATGTGCTCCTGCTCGGTCGGCTCCTCCAGCAGGGGGATGTCGTAGATCCCGTCGGGCCGACGGCGGTTGCGGGCTTGTCCTGCGCCACGTGCCGCTGCGGCGGGTGCGCCCATGACGGGGCGTCCGGCGGCGCTCTGCGCTCCGGTTGCGCCGGCGGCCGGTGCCGCGGATCCGCCGGCGGCGGTGGGTATGCCGGTGCTGCCGTTGACCCCCATAGCCGCCGTGGAGCCGGCGGTGCCGGCCGCATTCAAACCGCCCGCGACAGCGGCGGAGGTTCCGCTCAGCCCACGCGCGGCGACGATGGCGGCAGCCGCTGCGGCGGCGGTTCCTGCCGTCCCGGCGACGACGCCGACCTTGTTGGTGCCGCCGGTGCCGGATTCGTTGGGGGAGGGCAGGGGGACGAGGCGGCCGTCCTTGACGGTGTAGCGGCCAGAGGCGTAGGCAGTGCCCTGTGAACCGCCTACGCTGTTGGCATTGCCGGTGAGGCGGTCTACCTGGGTGGCCTGCCAACCGCTGTTTGCCGTAATGGGGTAGGTCCGCGCGTTGCTGAGGATTCTGGCACCGCTGACGGCGGCGGCCGCTCCGAAGGCACCGGTGGTGGGACCGGGCGTGGTGGGGAGGATGGCCGCACTGGCGCCGTATCCTTGCATGCCTGCGCCGCTGGAACCTGCGCCCCCGACGGCGTGTGAGCCTGCTCCTGAGCCGACGCCGTGTGAGCCGACGCCACCTCCGCCGCCGGCGGCTGCGGAGGTGGAGGCTGGAAGCTCATCCAGCGGTGTCTGGTCAACCTGGCGATTCGGATCGAAGGACGGCCGTGATAGGTCTATTCTTCGTAGAGCCTGTGCGGATGCGGTCAGGGTCGCGTCCATGGGGGCGAGGGCCTCGCCGGCCTGCTTGTCACGTTTGTCCTCAATGGCCAGTGCAGCCCCGTTCATATTGTCGCCGGTGTATTCGGGCAACTCATCGTACTTGGGCTTGGCAACGCGCATGGAGTCCCGCGCGGTGGTGCGTTCGGCCTTGATGGTGCCAACCGCTACATACCACTTGCGGACCTCCGCCTGCAGCTGTGCGAGCGCCCTGTTGACTGCGAACTGGGTCTCGCCCTCGAAGGCGGGATTGGCGGCGATGGAGCGGATGGTGTCATCGCAGGAGACCAGGTCGGCCCGGATCCGGGCGAGGGTGGCGTCGTCCCCGTAGTCGTCCAGGTCCAGGTCGTGGATCTTCTTCAATTCGCCGACGTTCGTTCCCATGCTGCGTCAGTCCTTGTCAGTCCTTCGAGGCGGGTCAGTCTTCATTGCCTTGGCGGGATGTCCGCATCCGGGCGGGACCGTGCGTTGAGGCCGGGCCCGCATCCGGATGAGAGCTAATGGAGGGTGGCTCTCACCTGGGCGGGACCGCCGCCCACCGTTACCACGCCGGCCGGAATCGATGTGTTGGGAATGGCGGATCGGTTCGCACTCCAGTTCTTGATCTTCTGCGAGGCCTCTTCCTTGCTCTGTTCGTCCTGCTCCGAGAAGGCCGTGACCGCTGCGTCATAGTTCGCTTTGAGGGTATCCAGATCCCGCTGTGTGGAGGCGATGCAGGCCTGCAGTTGCGTGAGCACATCGGAGTAGGCGCGCATGCAGCTGTAGGCCTCGGCGTGAGTGGACCAAGTGGTGGACGACTGGTTCGCGGTGACAGAACCGACGCTGGATGCTGCGGGCGAGGCGTAGTCGTCGGAGGCCGAGGCCATCTTGGAGGAGTTGCTCGTCGCGGTGTCGTAGTCGACTGAGAAGGT
The DNA here is from genome assembly GCF_030530635.1 of Actinomyces sp. Classification (GTDB taxonomy): domain Bacteria; phylum Actinomycetota; class Actinomycetes; order Actinomycetales; family Actinomycetaceae; genus Actinomyces. Next base: position 4,036 of record NZ_JAUMUL010000034.1, on the reverse strand, counting down.
GTCGGACATTGCGTCTCCAACTGTTCGCAGGTGAGATCGGTAGGTGGGTTGCGGAATTAGGATGTTATACGACTGACCGTAGTCGGTGCGTAGGTCGAAACGAAGGTACGGCCGTAGGGAGAACTTCCCAGGTGGACCGTCGGCAGCGAAGTGAACGGACCTGGGCGGGGGTTGCTCCAACCGCCACTCATGTCACGAGCACACTACGCCGGGGGTCTCGAGGTTGTCAGCGGGCATGGGTGTGGAAGGGGCAACACCCGGTGTTTCGATTCCCGCTGTCCTGCCTGTTGTGGAGCCGTGCAGACCGTTACCATGATCGTTCCGTGACGAGGAGGATGAGATGACACGGCCGACGTCGTACCCGGGATGGGGGCAGGGGCCTGGCGAGTCTGGCGAGCATGGACAGGGATACGGATACGTGCCGCCCGGTGCCCCGGCGGGCCAGGGAACCCCGCCGTCGGCCGGGCACCCTCATTCTGCGGGTTTTCAGCAGCCGGGAATGGCGGGTGAGGAGCAGCCCCTGAAAGTTGAACTGGCACCGATCCCGCTCTCGCAGGAGCGGCTCGTGCTCAAGTCCAATATCACGGCATCAGGTGGTTTCGCCTTCTGGTTGACGGCGGGCTTCGGACTCGCCTGCCTGTATGGCGCCGGCTGGTATCTGGTGAATGAGCCGGACAGGATCGGCTACATGCTGGTGGCGCTGTTCGCGGGCCTGGCGTCGTTGGCTCTGGTCGTCGGCATGGCGCTCAGTCATGCCGTACTGGACGCGACCGGAATCCACCTGCATGTGTTCGGACGAACACGCGACTTTCCGTGGCCGACGTCGCGCACCAGCCTGTTCGCCCGCGTGACGCTGGGGAAGGTGGTTAAGAGCGCGGATGCGTGCGTGGTGATGCCGGATGGGCAGGCGGTGGCGTTGACGGGGCTGTATTGGATGGGGTCTTGGCCGCCGTCGTTGGAGGCGAAGGCGGTGGCCCAGTGCTCGCGGATCTGGGACTGGGCGGTTGCGCGCGGTTACACGCAGGAGACGGGTGAGTACATTCCGCTCTCGGGCGTCACCTGGCAGGCGCAGCAGGTGGTGCGCGAGAGTCAGGAGCGGCGCTTCGGGCTGCGGTGATCTGCTGTGGCTAAGGGCCTGGCCGGCATGTGCTGGTGCGGCCTGGTAGTCGGCTGGTCAACCCGCCAGCCCGGCACTCCAGCATGTGGCGGGTGGGTGCTTATGCGATTGGGGTGGCGAAGCGGGCGCAGTAGGCGGGGTCGACCGGGGTGTTTGGCCCTGGGCGTTGGTGATGGTGGTGGCTACGGCGCGCTCGAAGCGCTCCTCGGGCGTGAGCAGCTGGCTGGGTCCGGGCTGGTTGGGTGTGGTCATTGGTCGGTGTCCTCCTGGTTGCTGTGCATCTCCTGTTCCCTTAGCTCTTGTGCCTTCCGGTAGGAGAGCTTGGCTTTGTGGCCCTGTGCTTGGCGGTAGTGTTCACGGTTTGGGGCTGGTATCACCCACGGTTGGGGCCGGTACGGCAGGATAGGGTTGCCGTCCTTCCACCAGGGGCCGAACATGGCGTGGTCGGTGGCGACTTGGGCCGCGACGGGCTCGGCGGATGGGGGGATGGATACTGGGCTGCCCGGGTCGTTGGGGACGGTGGGCAGCGGTGTCAGGGTCACGGGCAACCACAGCGTCGGAATGCTGAGCTCGGTGGCGTTCAGGTCGGTGGGCCAGGGGACGCCGTCGGTGCGGGATACCGCCCATGCCTGCCCGTAGTGCTCCAGCACCAACGTGGTCTGGCCTTCAGGAGCCTCGGTACGGAACAGTCCCACGATCCAGGCATCCTGCTCCCGACGGTTAAGCCGGTCATACCACTGGTTGACGTCGGGCTCTGGCTGGTCGGCGTTGAGGCGGATGCTGGTCAGAAAGCCCCGTCGCAACCTGAACCTGCAGGTGGGCGGGACCTTAACCGGCGACAGGACCTCATCGGCCCAGCGTGGCTTACTGGGCGGGACCTGGCGTGCACGGGTCCTGCCGCGCTCGTCCTCGGTGACCGTGTAATGCAACTGTGCGTGGCGCAGCCGGTTGCGGCGAAGATTCTCCGCGTCGCGTTCTTGGGACTCCTGGTCGGTTATACATTCGTAGTCGATGGTGCCGTCCTCAGGGCGGGTGGGGTACCAGCGTCGGTCCCAGTACTGGTCCTCAAGATCGTCAGGGATCTGCCCCAGCCCCAGGCGCGTGGCCTCCTCCTGATCAATACGCAAACGGTGTTGCACGACGCCTGGGCGGAGGTCACGGATATCGCCGGTGAACGGACGGCGCACCCCATCATCACCAATCAAATCAAACATGGCTGTGCGGCTCTCCCGGTTTGAGGGCGTAGCGGTTCCTGCGCGGGGCTACGATGTGTGGTCGTTTTTGGGTGAGAGGGAGCATCGTCGTTGTCGGGATGGGTGGCGGTGGAACGTCGCCGATGCCGTGTGTATCGCTCAGGCACCTCCGTATTCCCCGACGTTGCCGATTCTAGGCTTTCTAATCTCAATCAGTGATATAGGTCGACGCCCGCAAAACGGCTGGGGTCAGTCGCCGTGCTCCTGCTCGCGCTTGCGGCGGTAGTTCTCTCTACGACGTGCATTGCGCTGCTGGCGCTTGAGTTCGGCCTCGTAGCCCTTGCGCAGCCAGTCCGGGATGAACTCATCGTCACGCGGATAGCGCTTTAACTCGTTCCAGCAATCCCCAGGGCCGGGACGTATGTCGCCGGAAGCCTGAGTGAATACCGGCTCGCGCATCCAGTCGTTCTCCTGATGCAGCACCCCATCGGCGGCATCCATCCACAAGTGACACCACGTCCACGCACCGCGATCGGGCAACGCCTGCGCCCTGCGAAGATCCCCCTGCGGGGAACCAAGCTCCCAGGGAATCCTTGCCCATTCCTTGACCCCGTCGCGCATGAGCCAGGCGATCTTACGCTGTGTTCGTCCAATTCCGTTGACTTCAATATGCGCGCTGTCCGCGCCGGTATCGTCCAGCCAAGCGCGGAACTCGGTTTCCACACGCTCTCGCAACTCGTCCGGGTCAAATCGTCTCATCATGCACGCTCCTCACTGCGACTGCGTTTCTATGGGTTGATGTTATCGAAGTCTTGAGACTGCAATGCGCCGTTCTCGTCTACCCACTCAGCCGTGAATCTGGTCGGTACCCTATCAACCGGGTCGACGTCGCTGAGGCGGTTGACGGAGTCGGCGTTCGCCGGTGGGCCGTCATACTCGATGCGGATATCGATATTCCTGTAGTTCCCCGGGTTGGCCGCGATCTCATCCTCGAACCTCTTATAACTGTCCATGTAGGTGCCATTGGTTCCGCGGTTGACGTCCTTGTGCATGGGGACCTCGTTGAGGTCCTCGGGGCCCCCTCCGCTCTGCGAACCAGCTATATGGCCACCATCGTAGGTGTCCTTGGCGATCCCGTCGCCGTAGTGGCCGATCCGCTGCTGCACGGACTCGGACCGATACCGCAGGCCGTCGTCGACCACATCCAGGCGATCCACCTGCAAGCGCACTGTGCGACCCCACGGATCGGTGGTGTAGTGGAACTTGCCGTCCACCGTATAGGTGGCGTTCGGCAGCGGGTCCTTCAGATCCGGGTTCATCGGGGATACGCCGTCGTGGTCCCACCAAGTCTGGCGCTGAGCCGCGGACTCGGTCTCCACATGCACGATCTCGCCATGCTCGTTGGTGTAGAACTTGCCGCGTTCGGCCACGTCGTAGCAGGTGTTCGGCTGCAGGTCAACGCCGTCGCCGAAGGGCTTGGTCGTCTTAGGTGCCAAGGGGCTGTCGGCGCCAACCGTGACATTGTGCTTGATGTCGGGCCGGTGCTCCTGGTTAAAGGCATCCTGATCCGGGTCATAGTCCCGCTTGCCGTTGATTTGCTTCAGTGTTCGTGTCCGGTTCTGGGCTGAGGACTAGACCGCATGGGTAGGGTCTTCGTGACACCTTGAGGAAGGTGCGCGATGAGCAGTGATGCTGACACGACGAGGGGTTGGGGGCGCCGGGCCAA
>NZ_JAUMUL010000113.1 GCF_030530635.1 Actinomyces sp. | reverse complement strand
GCCCTGTCACCAGATTCCGGCCGGAAAGCAGTTTCGGCGTGTTTGCAGGGGAAACTGCGGTTTGGGCGGGCTTGCGCCGCCGGCTGTGGTATGCAGGCCCGCGTCGCCTACCCGGCCACGCCGGTCAGTGAATTCAGTGATTCTGCTGCCATACCCCCAGGCCCGGGGACGCATACGCCGCTGCCGCCGGCGCCGACCTCGCGTATTCACTCATGCGCTCTGGACGAGTGCTGGTCAAGAACCACGACGGTTAAGCACGTGGACCAGCACTTCCGACGACGGCACTACCTACGCCCCACCAACCATCGCAAGAAGCCAGGAACCCTCAGGCAACCACACCATCAAACCGGAAGCCCTTGTATACCTCATAGCCCTTCAGCAGACCGTTAACAGGCATTGTTAACCCCGAAGTGGCCTTATGGACGGCGAAGTGCGTAGCAGACGGCTCCATTTCCGGGAGCGGGGATGGCGCTATCCAAGTCCAGCACGATGAACCGGCGCGGCACACCGCTTACTTCACTCCGCCACACGCCGGCCACCACGCGGCCCCCTGATTCCAGGCGCACACGCCGAACGCCGCCGCAATGCCCGCGCGAGCACCTACAAGACACTCTTCAACCAGGAGGACGGCGCCAGCGTCTCAGCGGCGGGCACGGAGGGCGCCGACCAGGGTGATGACCAGCCCGGCCACCCCGGTGGCGCCGGCGCTCACAATGAGCAGGGCTGCCACCGGGACGCGATCCAGGTTCATGGTGGGCCCCGCTACCAGGCCGGAGGTACCGGCCGGGCAGGAGACGGTGTGAACACCGGTACTGCCGGCGGTGAAAGTCACGTAGGGCACCCCCGCCTCGGGGGTGGCGAGCACTACCTCGACGCCGTCGGGACCGGAGACCGTACAGCCGCTGGTAGCCGTAGCCGAAGTGCCGTATAGGCCCGTGGTCGTGCCCGCCTTGAGGTATACGGCTCCATCGGCACCCAACTGGGCGCCCTGGGTGAGGGGTCCCTCCACCACCGACAGCACACCGACCACCAGCGCCAGCGGCGCCACCACCAGCATCAGCATCAGGCCGATGCCGAGGTGGCGCCACCGGTGCGGAGCCTTCAGCACCGGAGCACCGGCCGTGCGCGGGCCGCCGGACGCGGCAGAGCGCACGCCGCTGCGCCGTCGGAAGGCAGCGTCGGGTGCGGTGACTCGTGAAGACGCGGCCGCGCCCGGTTCCTGTGCGGGCGCCCCGGCGTCGCTCGGAGGCCTGATGCCCCGCTCACGTAGGTGGGCGGCCAGTTCCTCCGGGTCCAGGCGCCTGCCGTAGCGGGGCTCGCCGTCCTCAGTCTCGTAGGCGGCCACCAGTTACTCCTTGATTGGTGGTGTAGTCAGGCGGCGGGGGTGCCGGTCTTCGGGGAGCCGACCTTGGAGGCGATCTCGATGATCAGACGCAGAATAAGAACCTGGACGGCCACCCCCGGGATGTCGATGATCAGCCGCAGCAGGAAGCCGAGGAAGTTGAATTCGTTGTTATACGTGGAGAAGTTGCCCCAGAACGCGGTGAACACCCACGCCGTCACGTACAGGACAAAGCCGATGGTGAAAATGGTCCTGCCGTACTTGGAGGCGAAGTCGCGCGTGCCGTCGAACAGGTTGTTCATCAGGGACTCGGCCTTGGGCGCGGCGGCCTGAGCGTACTGGTCACCGACGTAGGCGGCCTGAGCGTACTGGCCGGGCTGCGGCTGGCCGGGCTGTGCCGGCTGGTACTGGGTCGGCTGCTGCGGCTGCTGAACATACTGCTGCGGGTTGTAACTGCTCGGAGCAGAGCCGGCCGACGGCGGGATGTAGGGCTGTCCGGGATTGGGGGACTGAGTCATGCGTGTATTCCTTCACTTTCTGTGCAGTAGCGGGCTCAGCCTACCGCCCGCGGACGCGGGGATCACGAGCTGAGTGCCTTATCACCTGCGGCAGGCGTCTCGCCCACCCGGCCCCGGGCCGGTACCGTCCCGGCTCACCACGAGCGACGCACCACAATGGCGGTCCCGGGCCGTGCGGAGGAGCCCCCGTCGGTTCGCCCGGCCACACCCTCTCCCTGAAGGTGCGCTCGGCCGCGGGCACGGCGCCCGGGAGCGACCGGCACCACCTGCACTTCGCCGTCGGCGGCCGCCGCGAAGACCCGCTCGACAGCTGCCTGGCGGGCGCGCAGGGAACGGTTCTCCTCCTCCAGGCGTTCCAGGCGCCGCTCCAACTCGAGGATGCGACGGATCCCCTCCAGGTTGATGCCCTCCTGACTCAGCGCCTGCACGCGCCGCAGCCGCTCGACGTCACTGTGGGAGTAGCGCCGCCCCCGCCCGGAGGTGCGGGCGGGGGTGACGAGCCCCAGGCGGTCGTACTGCCGGAGCGTCTGGGGATGCATGCCGGCCAACTCGGCAGCCACGGAGATGACGTAGACGGCCCGCTCGTCGGCATCCTCGGCGAGGAAGTCGACGCCCTGGCCCGTCAAACGCCGTGTGGTCACCGGGCCGCCTCCTGAGCGAGGCCCGCACGGGGATCGGATTCCATGGCCTCATCGAATGCCTCCAGGGCGGCCTTGGCGTCCTTGGAGAGCTTCTTGGGCACGGCCACCTGCACGGTGACCAGCAGGTCGCCGGTCTTCTTGGAGGTAACCACGCCCTTCCCGCGCAGGCGCAGCACCGTGCCCGATGAGGTTCCGGGCTTGATGCGCACGCGACTGGTCTTGCCGTCCAGGAGGGGCACCTCGACGGTGGCTCCGAGGGCCGCCTCCTTGAGCGTGACCGGCAGATCCATGCGCAGGTTCGCGGTGTTGGCCGGGTCGATCGAGTACACCGGGTGCTTGGCCACCGAGATGGTCACCACCATGTCCCCGTTCTCCCCGCCGCCCGTGCCGGGGCGGCCCTTGCCGCGCAGGCGGATCTTCTGCCCGTCGTGCACCCCCGCAGGTATGCGCACGGTGATGGTGCGCCCGTCGGCGGTCAACTCGGCCAGGGTGCCGGACACGGCGTCGCGCAGTGAGAGCGTGGCGCTGGTGAGCACGTCCGGTCCCTTGACCGGCTGCGGCTGGGAGGAGAACCCGCCGAAGCCGAAGGGACCGCGAGCGCGTCTCCCGCCACCCGCAGCACCGCCGCCGGCCGCTCCGCCGAACATGCGCAACAGGTCCTCCAGGTCCTCCTGGGAGGCTCCGCCGGAGGTCGAGTAGCGCACGTTGGGGCCGCCGCCGAACATGGAGGAGAAGATGTCCTCGAAGCCGGCGCCGCCGCCCCCGGAACCGGAGGTGAAGCGCGCGCCGCCGCCTGCCATGGAGCGGATGGCGTCGTACTGCTGGCGCTCCTTGGCGTCCGACAGCACGGCATAGGCCTCGCCGATCTCCTTGAACTTCTCCGCCGCCGCGGCGTCGCCGGGGTTGCGGTCGGGGTGGTACTTCTTGGCGAGTGCGCGGTAGGCCTTCTTGATCGCGGCGGAGTCGGCGTCCTTGGCGACGCCGAGGACCGCATAGAAGTCCTTGGTCATCCAGTCCTGACTGGCCATGGCTCACCGTCTCCTTTCTCTGTTCCTGCTTCCGTTTCGGTTACCGCCTCACGCCGGGTTGGCGACCTGCACCCGGGCCGCCCGGACCACCCGCTCGCCGAGCCGGTAGCCGGGCTGGAGCACCAGCGCGATACTCGGCTCGGTCACCTCGGTGGACTCGGTGGCCATGAGGGCCTCGTGGAGTTTGGGATCGAACACGTCCCCGACCTCGCCGAAGCGAACCAGGCCGAACTTGTCGGCCAGGATCTGCTCCAGCTTGCCTGCGATGGTGCCGAAGGTACCGGTCAGGTCGCCGTGCTGGCGGGCCAACTCGATCTCATCAAGCACCGGGATGAGGGTCTCGACGACGCTCGCCTGCCCCGCCTCGCGGTGCCCGGCCGCGCTCTCGCGGGAACGTCGCACGAATCCCTGGTACTCCTGCTGGAGGTTGTACAGGTCGGCGCGGACACGGGCCAGGTCGTCGGCCGCCTGGGCGGCCTGGGTGCGCGCCTGCTCCAGCTCGGAGGGCGCCTCACGCTCGGCGGTCTCGGTGCCCTCCTCCGTGGCGCCGCCCTGGGCCGCGGATCCCAGGTCGACGCCGTCGAAGGCGGATTCGATCTCATCGGCGAGCGCCGGGTCGATTCCGCCGGAAGCGGTATCGTCGGCCCGCCCGGCGCCGGAGTCGGCGACCCCGGCCCGGTCCTGCACTCCGTCCCGCACCGAGTCGGGCTCAATGCTGTGCTCGAAGCCCTCCTCCGGGCGCTTGTCCGGGTCGCTGCTCACTTGGCGTCCTCGTCGTCGACGATCTCGGCGTCCACGACGTCGTCGTCCTCGGAGGAGGACTGCGACTGGGCGGAGGCGGCGTCTCCGGCAGCCTGGGCGGCCTGCTCGGAGGCGTACAGGGCCTGGCCGATCTTCTGGGAGACCTCGTTCAGCTTCTCCTGGGCGGCCTTGACCGGCTCAATGTCCGTGCCCTCCAGGGCCTTCTTGAGCTCGTCGACGGCGGCAGAGACCTCGGAGCTGACGTCCTCGGGAAGCTTGTCCTTGTTGTCCTTCAGCAGCTTCTCAATGGAGTAGGCCTGCTGCTCCGCGGTGTTGCGGGTCTCGGCCTCCTCACGACGCTTCTTGTCCTCCTCGGCGTGGGCCTCGGCCTCCTTGACCATGCGGTCGATGTCCTCCTTGGGCAG
>NZ_JAUMUL010000033.1 GCF_030530635.1 Actinomyces sp. | reverse complement strand
TGGCCGTCGACGTCGGCGTCGGCCATGATGACGATCTTGCCGTAGCGCAGCTTGGAGATGTCGAAGTCCTCGCCGATACCGGTGCCGAAAGCCGTGATCAGGGAGCGGATGGTGTCGGAGGACAGGGCCCGGTCCAACCGGGCCTTCTCCACGTTCAGGATCTTGCCGCGGATCGGCATGATCGCCTGGTGCTCGGGGTCACGCCCGCCGACGGCGGAGCCGCCGGCCGAGTCGCCTTCGACGATGAAGATCTCACACTCGGAGGCGTTGCGGGAGGAGCAGTCACGCAGCTTGCCCGGCATGGAGGCGGACTCCAGCACACCTTTGCGGCGGGTGGCCTCACGGGCCTTGCGGGCGGCCAGGCGGGCGGCGGCGGCCTGGGTGGCCTTGGTCAGCACCGCCTTGGCGTCGGCGGGGTGGGAGTCCAGCCAGTCGCCGAGCCGGGCGTATACGGTCTGCTGCACGAAAGTGCGGGCCTCGGTGTTGCCGAGCTTGGTCTTGGTCTGCCCCTCGAACTGCGGTTCGGTGAGTTTGACGGAGATGACGGCGGTCAGGCCCTCACGGATGTCGTCACCGGTGAGGTTGTCGTCCTTGTCCTTGATCAGGCCCTTCTCACGCCCGTACTTGTTGACCAGGGTGGTCAGCGCCGTGCGGAATCCCTCCTCGTGGGTGCCGCCCTCGGTGGTGTTGATGGTGTTGGCGTAGGTGTGGACGGACTCCGAGTAGGCGCCGGTCCACTGCATGGCGATCTCCAGACTGATGGCACGGCCCTCACCGAGGTCCTGCTCGGCCTCGAAGTCGATGATTTCAGGGTGGATCAACTCCACCTTCTTGGAGCGGTTGAGGAACTCGACGTAGTCGCGCAGGCCGTGCTCGTAGCGGTAGGTGACGGAGCGGTGACCCACCACCGGGTCATCGTCCGGGCCGAGCTCGTCGCCGGTGATCTCGTCCCCGGAGTCGGTCACGCCCTCGCGCTCATCGGTCAGGGTGATACGCAGGCCCTTGTTGAGGAAGGCCATCTGCTGGAAGCGACGGCGCAGGGTCTCGTAGTCGAAGACGGTGGTCTCGAAGATGGCCGGGTCCGGGTAGAAGGTCTGGGTGGTGCCGGTGGCGTCGGTCTCCTCGCCCCGGGTCAATGGGGTGAGCGGGCGACCGCCATCGCCGAAGCTCATGCGCCAAACGTGGCCCTGGCGGCGCACCTCGGTGTCCACACGGGTCGACAGGGCGTTGACCACGGAGATGCCGACCCCATGCAGGCCGCCGGAGACGGCGTAGCCGCCACCGCCGAATTTGCCGCCCGCATGCAGGATGGTCATGACCACTTCGACGGTGGGCTTGTGCTCGGTGGGGTGCTCGTCGACGGGGATGCCGCGGCCGTTGTCGGCCACGCGCAGGCCGCCGTCGGCCTGAATGGTGACTTCAATGTGGTCGCAGTAACCGGCCAGGGCCTCGTCCACGGCGTTGTCGACCACCTCGTAGACCAGGTGGTGCAGGCCCCGCTCACCGGTGGAGCCGATGTACATGCCGGGGCGCTTGCGCACCGCCTCCAGGCCCTCCAGGACGGTGATGTCACCGGCGTCGTAGCCGTGCTCGGTGCGGGTCACCTCCGGGGCATCCGGCTCAGCGGCGGCCGAGACGTCGGGATTACCGGTGCTGCTGCCGGCGGTCACAGGCTGATCCAGGTCAGACACGTATCAGTTGCTCCTCGTCATATGCGTCAGGCCCGCATTCCATCCGGTCACGCAGACGCCGGAATCCGGGCATGGGACCCGGCGCGTGTAGGTGGGTACCTTGCGCATGGCCCTGGACGCACCATGGGCTGTTACGTGCCGATTCTACCGTGCCCACGCACGGTTTCGGTCTTCGGAGCACCGATCGATACGTGGGCAAGGTCACCCGCGGTCGCGGCGTATCCGGGCCGCAGGACCCAGGAACTCCGCGATGACGCACGATAATGATACTCCTACTCATGTTAGGTTTGTCTTTACTCAACTGTAGAAGGGTTGGTTCATGTCCACCACCGCATCCGACCAGAGCACCGAACTCGCTCGCGCCGCCGCCAACCGGTCCCTCAGGCCCAGGGACCTGATCACGGTCGGGATTTTCACGGCCCTGTACTTCGTGATCGGCTTCGCCTTCGGCTTCGTCGGCGTGCTGGGACCTGTAGCCCATGCTGTCGGCATGATCGTCTCTGCCGCTGTCAACGGCATCGTCTTCTCCCTGTACTTCACCCGCATCCGCAAGCCCGGCATGGTTCTGCTCACCGGACTCATCGCCGCCCTGCTCATGGTGCTGACCGGTCACGCCTGGACCACCCTGGTGGCCGCCGCATTCTTCTCCGGGATAGCGGAACTGATCCTTGCCCGCGGCCGCTACCGCTCCGCCCGGGCCGCGATACTCGCCTATGCATTCTTCACACTGTGGGTGATCGGGCCGATCGTGCCCATGTACTACCAGCGCGACGCTTACCTGGCGGACATCGCCGATCAGATGGGTGATGCGTACGCCGCCGCCTGGGAGACCGTGTTCTCACCCGGTCCCTTCGCGGCGATTCTGGCGGTCATCTTTGTCAGTGCCTGCCTGGGCGGTCTCCTGGGGCAGAAGCTGCTGCACAAGCACTTCAAGCGCGCGGGCATCGCCTGAGATGCAGCTGCTCGCACAGTCCCCGGCAACGGGACGGCTGCGTGTTGATCCGCGCACCAAGCTGCTACTGGTATGCGTCATCAACGTGGCGGCACTGACCAGGGTGGATCTGACCGCCTCCTTGGTGGCCTTCATCTGCGCAGCACTGCTGCTGGCCACCGCCCGCAGCTGGCGGATGCTCGGCGCACTGGCGTTGCTGTTCGCCGTGTGTAGGACTACACGACTACTCGCCTCCGAGGTGTTCGACGACCCGGTCTGGCACACGCTGGGCGCGGTGGGATTCTTCCTCGGCAACTACCTGCCCGCAGTGGCCATCGGCGCGTATCTCGTTAGCACCACCACGCCGTCGGAACTGATCGAGGCGCTGCGACGTCTGCACGCGCCCGAGGCGCTGGTGATTCCCATGTCGGTAATGCTGCGGTTCTTCCCAACACTGGCTGAAGAGATGACCGCGGTGGTGCAGGCGGCCCGGCTGCGGCGTCTCCACTCGGGGCGTTGGGGGTTCCTGCGCGAGCCGGTCCGGGCCATCGAGCACATCATGGTGCCGCTGCTGGTCTCCTCGACTCGCATCGGCGATGAGCTGGCGGCCTCCGCACTGACACGAGGACTGGGCGGAAGCCGCAGGCGCACCTCCATCATTCAACTGGGTTTCGGTACAGGTGACCTACTCGGCCTGACCATGGCCGTAGTGATCATGGGCGTGTTCATCGGGAGGCTAGTCGAATGATCGACATCGATCGGGTTTCGTTCTCCTACGGCTCTTCGGATGCGGAGGCCGTAGATACCCCGGCAACGATGGTGCCCGGGTTGTTCGACGTCGATGCACACATCGGAGCCGGCGAGTGCGTACTGCTGTGCGGACCCAGCGGCTGCGGTAAGTCGACCCTGTTGAGGGCGATCAACGGATTGGTGCCGCATTTTCACCGGGGCTCCCTGACCGGCTCGGTGCGAGTGGACGATCTTGATGTCGCTACCGCACCACTGCACGTCACCGGCCGCAGGGTGGCCACCGTCTTCCAGAACCCCCGCACCCAGTTCTTCACCTCCCGTGTCCGCGATGAACTCGCCTTCGGACCGGAGAACTTTGGAGTCGCCCCGGATCTGATCCGCGAGCGCGTGCGTGAGGCGGCGCAACGTACCGGCATCGAGAGTCTGCTGCAGGCAGGTGTGTTCGGGTTGTCGGGCGGACAGAAACAACTGGTCGCCTGTGGAGCCGCCATAGCGGCTCAGCCGGCGGTGCACCTGTTCGACGAGCCGACCTCGAATCTGTCCGCACTCTCGGTGGAGCGCCTGCGCCGTATCCTGCTGGACCTGCGTTCCGCCGGTGCCACCATGGTGATAGCCGAGCATCGCCTGACCTACCTCAACGGCATCGTGGATCGGGCCCTCATGCTCGATCACGGCCGCGTGGTACGTCAGCTGACGGCCGCCGAACTGTGGGCCCTGGGGGAGGATGAGCGCAAACAACTGGGACTGCGCGCACTGCGCCCGATTCCCCAGACGCCTCCGGACCAGATCCTCCACACGCCGGCCACCGATCAGGTCGCCGCTCCGGGGGCGAATCCGAGCACGGGGCCCGATTCGAACGCGGAGAGGAGTCCCGACGGGCTCGTCCTGAAGGGGCTGCGCTTCTCCTACGGCTCTCACCGCGTGCTGGACATTGCCCACCTGCATCTGCCCCGGGGGCGGGTGACGGCACTGGTGGGCCCCAATGGCGCCGGCAAGTCGACCCTGACCCGGATTCTGGTTGGACTGCAGCGAGCCCACGGCACGATCCTCCTGGATGGCAGGCCGGTAAGGGCACGTGAGCGCACCGCACTGGGCTACATCGTCATGCAAGACGTACACCGTCAACTGTTCGGCTCCGATGTGCGCGAGGAGTTGACCCTCGGGACTGCGCAGGCCGCGCTCGACGGTGACCGCGTAGACCGAGTGCTGTCCGCACACAGCCTGTCAGACGTCGCCGAGCGCCACCCCATGTCCCTGTCAGGGGGGCAGAAGCAGCGACTCGTCGTGGCGGCCGCGGAGATGATCGACAAGGAGGTCTACGTATTCGACGAGCCCTCCTCCGGACTGGACTACCGGCATCTGCGCTCCACGGCACAGACGATTCGCCGACTGGCCGATGCGGACAAGGTGGTTGTGGTGGTGACCCACGACGAGGAACTACTGGCCGCCTGCGCCGACCGGACCATCGAGTTGACGCCACTGGAAGATTCGTTCGCGCCGAGGCTCCTATAGGAGGCGGGACGCGCCCTTCACCCGTAGGTGTCGCGCGGGCCGCGGCCGCCGCGGGCGGCGCCGAAGCGGCCGTGCCGCCAGGTGGGTCCGGCCGGTCCGAGGATGCGGATCTCGACGGCGCCGCCGTCCTCACCGAGTGCCTGTTCAACCTGTCGCTCAATCCCGGGCAGCAGCAGCCGCAGTTGCTGCGCCCAGGCGGTGGATGAGGCGCGCAGGGTCAGGCGGCCGGGTTCGAAGCGCTCGATGGTGGCGTGCTCGGCGATCTGCTCGCCGACGATCTCCCGCCAGCGCACGGATACCGATGCTATTGCCAGTTTGGAGGCCCAGCCGTGCCGTTCGGCGTAGCGGCGCAGATCCTGTTTGCCGGTGCGCGGGTCGAAGCGGGTGGGACCGGGCCGGTCGCGGCCCGGCGGCAGTCCGGGGCCGCGGTCCATATCAGCACTGGTGACGCCGTCCGTATCGGCGTCCAAGACCCCACGACCGCGGCGCCGGTCCCAGGCGGCCACGCCGTCGGCATCCGCCGCTTGCCGGTTCAGGGCGCGGCGGGTCTGCCCGGTATCCCAGGCGCGGCCGCGTTCCCGGGCCAGTGCCCGGGCCGCCAGCGCGTCGGCGGCCTCGACGTCGTCGGCGCCCGGGTCGGCACGGTCGTCAGTCACGGCGCACCTGAGATCCGGAATCGGTGTTGATCACATGGAAGCGGGCACCGGCCAGACTGGCGGGCACATCCGCGTCGACGGCGGCCGTGAGCAGTACCTGCTGGGCGTCGGCGGCGATTGTGGCCAGGGCACGCCGACGGGCCTCATCCAGGGAGGCGAAGACATCGTCGAGGATGAGCACCGGTTCACCATCACCCCCGTAGGCGTCAACGTCGTGCCGCAGCATCTCGTAAGAGGCCAACCGCAGCGCCAACGCCAAGGACCACTGCTCACCGTGGGAGGCGAAGCCCTTGGCGGGCAGGACGTCAAGGAACAGGCTCAGGTCGTCGCGATGGGCGCCCACCAGGTTGGCGCCCCGATCGATCTCGCGAGCGTGCAACGCCGCCATGGCCTCCTCCAAACGGACGGCGGTGGTCGAGGCATCGCACAGCGCCTCCTCCGCCGCCAGGGCGGCCGCCTGATCGCCGGGTTCCGGCTCTGGGGCACCCTCCTGAATCAGGAGGCTGGAGCGGTAGGCGATATGGGCCGCGGACCCGCCTCCACTGACCCGTCCGTAGCAGTCGGCCACCCAGGGGCGCAGACGTCGCACCACGTCTACGCGGGCGGCGGTCAGCCTGGCGGCGGCGGCGGCGAGTTGCGCGTCCCACACCTCCAAGGTGGACAGCATAGAGGCGGTGGAGGCGCGGGCGGCGCGAGCCGACTTCAACAGACTGGCGCGCTGGGCCAGGATCTTGTCGTGCTCGGCGCGCACACCCGCCACGGACGGCTTGAGCGAGACCGCCAGATCATCCAGGAAGCGTCGTCGCACACCCGGCTCGGCGCGCACCAGCGCCAAATCCTCCGGAGCGAAGACGACGGTGCGCACAATCCCAAGCAGATCACGCGGCCGCGCCGCACTCCGATTCAAACGCGCCCGGTTGGCGCGCCCGGCGATCAGTTCCAGCTCCACAACGCTGGGCCGCTCACCATGCACCGCCTTGGCGCGGATCACCGCACCGGCGGGCTGCGGTGCGCCCGGGGCGGCATGGCGCACCAGCGCCGCATCGGTGCCCACCCGGTGGCTGGACAGGGTGGACAGGTAGGCGACCGCCTCCACCAGATTTGTCTTGCCCTGCCCATTAGGCCCAATGAATGCGGTGGGCCCGGGGTCGAGCGCGAGCAGAAGTTCGTGGAAGGAGCGGAAGTCGTCCAGCGCGAAGTCGGAGATGTACATGTCCGCCTCAACCCCCTACAACGACCCACAACTGTGGACGCGAGCGGAGACGGCGATCGCCTCCTCGCCACGACGCCCGACGACGGACTGTATGGCTGGGAGCCGGAAGCATTCTGGGCCCGGGACGCCTCAGGCGCCGAAGCGGATCGGCATGATCAGGTAGCGGAAGGAGGTGTCCTCCTCGCCGTCGATGGCACTCATGCCGGTCAGCACCGCGGGCTTGGAGGGGTGAGTGAAATCGAAGCGCACATAGGGCTGATTAATGGCGCCCAGACCATCAAGCAGATAGCCGGGGTTGAAGGCGGTGGCGATGTCCTCACCGTCCAGGTGGGCGACCAGCTGCTCAGAGGCCTGCGCGTCATCACTCTGCCCGGCATCGAGCGCCAGGTTGCCCTCGGTGAAGGACATGTGGATGGGGGCGGCCCGGTCGGCGACCAGGCTGACGCGGCGCACGGCGCCCATGAGCTCCTCGCGGCCGACGGTTGCGTGAATCGTGGTCGATTCGGGGAACAGGCGCAGCACCGGCGGATAGTCGCCGTCGGTCAGCAGGCTGGTGGTGCGGCGCCCACCGGCCTCGAAGCCGATGAGACTGGAAGCAGCCGAATCGGGCTCGGTCAGCGCGATCGTCACATCTCCGGCGGAGGTCAGGGACTTGGCAACGTCCGACAGGGTGCGGGCCTTGAGCAGCGCCTGAGTCGCCAGTCCGGGGTCCTGCGGCTGCCAGGTAATCTCCCGCACCGCGAGCCGATAGCGGTCGGTGGCCATCAGTGTCAGGGCGGGACCGTTGACGTCGATCTGCACGCTGGTGAGCAGTGGCAGGGTCTCATCGCGGGAGGCGGCGATGGACACCTGGGAGACGGCCTGGGCCAAGTCATGGGCGTCGACGGTGCCGGCCACCCCGGGCATCTGCGGCAGGGCCGGGTAGTCGTCGGCGGCCATGGCCGCCAGGGTGAAGTAGGAGGCGCCGCAAGTGACGGTCACCTTCGTACCGTCGACCTCCAGGTCCACCGGCTTGGAGGGCAGGGCCTTGGCTATGTCCGCCAGCAACCGTCCGGAGACGAGTACGACGCCCTCCTCCTCGACATCGGCGGGGACCTCGCAATGGGCGGAGACTTCGTAGTCGAAGGAGGCCAGGACCAGGGCGGAGGAGGAGGCCTCCAGACGGACACCGGCCAGGACGGGCACCGGGGGGCGCGCCGGCACGGAGCGGGCGGTCCAAGTGACGGCGTCGGCGAGGACGTCGCGGTCGACCCTGAGCTTCATGTGGTGCCTCCTCGGCGGCCGGGTGCTTCCGGCGGATGCTTGGTGATGGACGGTTTGCCGTCGAGTGTAGACGCTCGGGGCCCGATGGCGCATCGCGGCGTCGTCTGGGATCGCAGGCCCAAGTGCGGGCGACGTGTGATGGCGGTGAATGACAAGTTGGGTAGGGGTGGTAGGTGGTGTGGATGTTGGGGATAACCGGTGTTTGCGGTGACGTCGGGCGCCGAGAGGTTGTGGAATTACAAATTCGTGGTTCCGTGGAGGATTGATGCGGCCGGTGGATTGTGTAGTTCGTTCGTGCGGCCGTCCCCAGGTGGTGGGCGCCCGGTTCACATCCTCACGCCGGGCTGTCCACGGCCGTTCCGCAGCCGTGTCCACAGCCCGTGATGATCTTCTGGTGCGAACCTTTGCACCCTGGTGCGCATCCCTTAGTCGCGCATCCGGGTGTAAAAGCTCGCGCCGGGGCACAAACTCGTGCCTCTAACTGCCTTCCGCGAAGGCAGGGCCGAAGGGAGGCGTCGACGCGTCAGGAGGCGGCTGAGGACTGGGCCGCCTGTTTGATACGGGCCGTCAGTTCGGCCACGTGGTTGTAGGTCTCGCGCCGCTCGGCCATCTGGGTGCGGATCTTCTTGTCTGCGCTCATGACGGTGGTGTGGTCGCGACCGCCGAACTCCCGGCCGATCTGGGGCAGAGACATGTCGGTGAGCTCTCGGCACAGGTACATGCCGATGTGGCGGGCGTGGACGATGGTGCGTGCCCGGTTGGCCGAGCACAGGTCGTCGATGCTGATGCCGAAGTAGTCGGCCGTCTGCGCCATGATGAGGGCGGAGGTGATCTCCTCACTGGCCGGGTCGGTGATGATGTCCTTGAGCACCAGTTCCGCCAGGGTCCGGTCAACCGGCTGCTTGGTCAGAGAGGCGAAGGCGGTCACCCGGATGAGGGCGCCTTCGAGTTCACGGATATTGGTGGTGACCCGGCTGGCGATGTACTCCAGCACGTCCGCGGGCATGTCCAGCCCCTCGGTACCGGCCTTACGGGACAGGATCGCGGTGCGGGTCTCGAAGTCCGGCGGTTGCACGTCGGCCAGCAGTCCCCATTCGAAGCGCGAGCGCAACCGCTCTTCGAAGCCGCCCAGGGCTTTGGGCGGCTGGTCGGAGGTGAGTACCACCTGCTTGTTGGCGGTGTGCAGGGCGTTGAAGGTGTGGAAGAACTCCTCCAGCGTCTGCTCCTTGCCCTGGAGGAATTGGATGTCGTCCACCAGGAGGATGTCGACTTCCCGATAGCGGCGCTTGAAGGCATCCATGCGCCCATCGGCGACCGAGGCGATGAAGTCGGAGACGAACTCCTCGCTGGAGACGTACTTGACCCGGATGGAGGGGTACAGGCGGCGGGCGTAATGACCAATGGCGTGCAGCAGGTGGGTCTTGCCCAGGCCCGAGCCGCCGTAGATGAACAGCGGGTTATAGGCCTTGGCGGGCGCCTCGGCCACTGCGATCGCGGAGGCGTGCGGCAGGCGGTTGGACGAGCCGGTGACATAGGTGTCGAAGGTGTACTTCGGGTTCAAGTCCGAATCGGTGATCGGCGGTTCCGCCGTTGGTGCGGGCGGGCCGGTCATGTAGCCGGGTGTGGGCGTGGCTGTGGTTCCAGCGGGCGGGGTCATGGCCGTGACCGCCGGCGCGGGCGTCTCGGGAATCGATTCGACGGCGGGGCGGGCCAGGTGGGTGACAGGGTTATCGGTCCGGTTGGCGAACGGGGGTGGGGAGGCCTCCAGAGACGTGTCGACAATCACCTCGAAGGGGATGTCGTAGCCGGCGGCGCGGCGCAGTGCCCCACCGATCAGTTCGCGTGAGTTGTCGACCACGCCCTTGGCGAATCCGGAACCGACGATCAACACGAGCGTGCCGTCTACATCGACGGCGTGGGTCGTGCGGATGATGGACAGTTTGCCTTGGCCGAGTTCGGCTGAGGCGGCAAGAATTTCGAGGGCCGAGCGCCACTGTGTCGTCGCTTCGTCGGCCACGGCTCACTCCTGATTGATTGATCACTGGTCGGATGGTTGGCATAAATGATGATCTGCCGGCCGGCTGGCAGTCGGCTGGACGGATGCGCTAGAAGAACCGTAGCCGATCCCGTGCGCACCGCGTGGCCTGTGGCTGACAGCTCGGGCAACTGGAGGTGGGCTCGAGACGAGGGTGCACCGGTGGTTGCCCACAGCTTTGTCCACAGCTGGGGAAGAGTATGTCATCGTAGTGGATGCGCTACCGCCATCCCCGGTGGGCGGTGCGACGACGGGCTTGACGTCGGGCGCGGGGAGGTGATTCGGTCCGGGTGCCGCTGGTGGCTGTGCACAGGATCGGTTGGCCGGAGTTCACAGGCTTGGGATGGGCGGGCGCACTGCCCGCCGTCGCCGTCGGCGGGGGGCGTGTTCGGGTTCTCATCATCAGGCCGCCGTTTTCGTTTGACCGCGGTGAAAGCGTGGCCCTATTGTGGTGCGGACGTTCGCGTGGAGTCACGTCCCGGACCATGGGGCAGCCAACGCGAGCGACCGTGCCGCGACTGGCGACGCACGGTTCCGATCATCGCACCAGGAGTACACCCGTGAGCAAGCGGACCTTCCAGCCCAACAACCGTCACCGCGCCAAGGTGCATGGTTTCCGTAAGCGTATGCGCACCCGTGCCGGCCGTGCCATCTTGGCTTCGCGCCGCCGCAAGGGCCGCGCCCGTCTCGCGGCCTGAGGTGCTTCCGGCGGCGCACCGGATGCTGCGGTCGGAGGATTTCTCGGCCGCGGTGAGGTCCGGTGCGCGCAGCGGCAGTCGCCGACTGGTGGTGCACTACTGCGCCGGGCCGAATCCCGTACTTGATCATGGCCTCGACTCGCCTCCTACGGTGGACGCGACCGGGGCCGTGGGCGTGTCTGGGGATGCACCCACGAGGGTCGGGATTGTGGTCTCGAAGAAGCAGATCCCCCGCGCCACTCACCGCAATCGGATCAAGCGGCGTGTGCGTGCGCTCATGCGTGCCCGCCTGGGAGATTTGGAGCCGGGAGCGCGGATAGTGGTGCGCCCACTGGCCGCGGCCGACGGCGCCACCAGCGCGGAGCTGGCCGCCGACCTGGACCGGTTGTTGAGGCGCAGTCGTGAATTGGCCCACTCCGGACGGCGCCGATGACTGCATCCCTTCAGACTCGTGAACTCTCCGCAGCAGCCCGCGCCACACTGTTCCTGGTGGAGCTGTATCAACGTTGGATCTCTCCGGCGCTGCCGCGCCGCTGCCGGTACTACCCGACCTGTTCGGCCTACGCCGTCGAAGCGCTCAGGACGCACGGTGCGTTCAAGGGCATGCTGCTGGCGATATGGCGGTTGCTGCGCTGCAACCCCTTGGCCCGCGGCGGTGTGGATCATGTTCCTGACTCCGGGGCGTGGCGTTACCGCCTACCGCCCGACGTCCCGCGCTTCGCGGCAGACCCCGACGCCAAGCCCGATGACGGGCCCGAACCGCGTCAGGCGCCACAGGCGCTGTGACCGCAGTAACCGTCCAGATCTCAGATTTAGCTGATTTAAGAGTACAAGGAGTGCAATGGACACGATCCTGTGGCCCCTGATGGTCGCGGTCGCCTGGGTCATGGTCAGCATCCATCGATTCCTCGTCTTCATCGGATTCTCCGGTGGACCGGGCGTCGCCTGGGTCATCTCAATCGTCGGCCTGACCATGTTCGTGCGGCTGCTGATCATGCCGCTGTTCGTCAAGCAGATCCGCGCCTCCCGCGGAATGCAGCTGATGCAGCCCGAGTTGCAGGCGCTGCAGAACAAGTACAAGGGCAAGAAGGACCCGGTCTCCCAACAGCGCCAGCAGGAGGAGATGATGGCGCTGTACCGCAAGCACAACACCAACCCCTTCGCCTCCTGCCTGCCTATCCTGTTCCAGATGCCGGTGTTCTTCGCGCTGTTCCGGGTCCTGGCGAACCTGGAGGCGGTGGCCACCGGCGCCTACGCCGGCCACGATTCCATCGGCCCGTTGACGGCCGAGCTGGCCGAGCAGGTGCAGGCCTCCACGGTGTTCGGAGCCCCGCTGTCAGCCTCCTTCATGAACTCCAGTGACGTGACGGTCAAGGCAGTGACCGTGGTGATGATCGCCCTGATGTGCATCACCCAGTGGTACACGATGGCGCAGCTGAGCATGAAGAACATGCCGGAGTCGGCCAAGAGCGCCGACAACCCGGCCATGCGCACTCAACGCATGATGATGGTGGTCATGCCGCTGATCTTCGCCTTCACCGGTGTGCAGTTCCAGATCGGTGTACTGGTGTACTGGGTCACCACCAACCTGTGGACGATGGGTCAGCAGTTCTTCACCATCCGTAAGATGCCGGCGCCCGGTTCGGAGGCGGAGAAGAAGATGCGCTCGCGTGAGAATGCACGACGCGCCCGCAAGGGGATGCCCTCACTGGAGGAGGAGGAGCGTGCCAAGGCGGAGGCCGAGGGCACTGCCACCTCGGGGCAGCGGACTCAGCCGGTGCGCAAGGACCGGCAGAAGAAGCGCTCGCAAAGCACTCCTGCCAAGGCGGGCGCGGACCATACCGTCTCCGAGGATGCCGAGTCCGACGTCAATGAGGCCGGCGAGCGGACCAACGCCGTCGGGCTCACTCAGGAGGAGATCGCGCGACGGCGCTACGAGCGACGCGCCCGCGCCCGCAAGCAGGCCGCCGCCAAGCGCAAGGGCCAGGCCGGTAAGAACAAGAAGAACAACAAGCGCAAGCCCCGCTGAGTTCGGCCCCCGCCGAACCCGGCTCACCGACGAGCGAAGAAGACAGCCATCATGAGCAATCACGCAACACCAAACCTCAAGCATCAGACACTTTCGGTCAAGGACCTCGAGGAGGAGGGCGAGGTCGGCGCGGACTATCTTGAAGAGTTCCTGGACATCGTCGACCTCGGCGGCGACATCGACATTGATGTGGACCACGGCCGGGCGTCGGTAGCGATTATCGCCTCGGAGGAGGGCGACGAGCGGGAGCTTGCGGATCTAGTCGGACGGGACGGCGAGGTCTTGGAGGCCATGCAGGAACTCACCCGGCTGGCGGTGCATGCGCGCACCGGTAACCGCTCCCGGCTGATGCTCGACATCAACGGCTATCGTGCCAGGCGTCGCGTAGAGCTGACGAAGATCGCCGAGGAGGCGGTCACCAAGGTAAAGGCCACTGGTGAGCCGGTGGCGCTGGAGCCCATGAATCCCTTCGAACGGAAGGTCTGTCACGACGTGGTCGCCGCGGCGGATCTGTTTTCCGAGTCCGAGGGCACCGAGCCGCACCGGCATGTGGTGGTCATGCTGCCCGACGACGGCGACGAGACGCACGATCCGGCTGGGGGCGACGAGACGCCAACGGGCACCGGGGTGCTCGACGACGCCGAGCCGGCGGCCGACGACGATCAGGAGTAGGAAGATGTCCGATTCCGACGGTCCTGTCGTGGTCCCGGATGCCGCGGCGCAGGTGGAACGTCCTACTGCGGAGATGCGTTCCATGTTCGGCCCCGCCTTCGCCGCAGCCGAGCATTTCGCGCAGATGCTTGCCGAGCAGGGTGAATTGCGCGGACTCCTGGGTCCTCGGGAGCTGCCGCGGCTGTGGACCCGTCACATCATCAACTCCGCCGCGGTGGTTCCGTTCCTACCCGATCGCGGGAAGGTTGCGGATATCGGTTCCGGTGCCGGCTTCCCCGGAATAGTGGTTGCCCTGCTGCGGCCGGACCTTGATGTAGTGCTGGTTGAGTCGATGGTGCGCCGCACGCAGTGGCTTGACGACGTCGTCACTGAACTGGATCTGGACAATGTGACCGTGATGCGGGCGCGGGCCGAGGAGGTGAGGGCGCGCTATGATGCGGTCACCGCTCGGGCTGTGGCGAATCTCACAAAGCTGATTAGGATCGCATCTCCGCTGTTGCGTCCGGGTGGATGTCTGCTGGCGCTCAAGGGAGCCCGCGCCGAGGCTGAGGTCGCGGACGCGAAGTACGTGATCAAACGGGCGCGGCTCGAGCCGGCCATCGTCCATGAGGTGGTCACCTCCGGTGAGGAGCTGACCAAGGTCGTCCAGATCCGGAGACCGGCCAGGCGCTGACCGTTCGACCGCTGCCTCTCACGTAGACTGAAACGACGAAAGGCGTGCGCCGCCGGGATGTCGCCCTAGGAGAAGCAGATTGTCAGGATCGTCCATCTTCGATCAGCTCAGCGCTGACCGCTCAACCCTGGATGAGGTCGCCGGGGGCGTTTTTCCTCGACCCGAACACACCAGAATCATCGCCGTCGCCAATCAGAAGGGCGGCGTCGGTAAGACCTCCACGGTCGTCAATGTGGCGGCGGCGCTGGCTGAGGGCGGCATGCACGTCCTGGTGGTCGACGCCGACTCCCAGGGAAATGCCTCGACTGCGCTCGGCGTTGAGCACGGCGAGGAGCAGCCCTCCATTTACGACGTGCTGGTTGAGGGAGCCCGCATCCAGGATGTCGTGGTGCACACGCGCTTCGCCGAGACGCTGTGGTGCGTCCCCTCCACAATCGACGTAGCAGCCGTGGAGATTGAGCTCATTAACTCCTCCCAACGGGAATCGCGTCTGCGCCTGGCCCTGGAGGAGTTCCTGCGCGAGCGAGATGCCCAGGGCGTGCCCCGTATGGACTACGTGCTCATCGACTGTCCGCCGAGCCTGGGCATTATGACGATCAATGCCTTCGTGGCCTCAGGGGAGGTACTCATTCCCATGCAGGCCGAGTACTACGCATTGGAGGGTCTGGCTCTGCTCACGCGTTCGGTGGATCGGATAGCCCAGATCCACAACCCGAATCTGACCGTCTCCATGATTGCCCTGACCATGTTTGACAAGCGCACAACGCTTGCCAAGGAGGTGGAGGACGAGGTGCGCACTTACTTCCCGGCGGCGGCATTGAGTACACGCATCCCCCGTTCGGTTCGGGTGGCGGAGGCGCCGTCCTTCGGTTCTCCGGTTGTGTTCTGGGATCCCCGGTCGAGTGGTGCTGTTGCCTACAAGAAGCTTGCGCTTGAGATCGCGGGCCGCGGGGTGGATTCCGTCCACGGCCCGCAGGACGAATCCACTAAGGAGTGACGATGGCACAGAAGAAGCGCGGTCTGGGGCGCGGACTGCAGGCGCTCATTCCCGAGGCACAGTCGGAGAATCCGACTCGGCGCCCCTCGGACGTCTTCTTCCCCGCGGGCAGTGGCGATGCGGCTGCCGATGCCGCCTCTGATATGGCTGCTGCACGCCACGCGGATGACATTGCTGCCACGCTGCTTGCTCCGTCCAAACGATCCCGACGCAACTCGCGCTCCGCCGACACGGACCGGTCTCCCGCGAGGCAGCCGGGTACGGCGGGCGAAGTATCCGCATCGCCGGTGCATGCGGGCGCGGGAACGCCGGCGGGCGATGTTTCACGTGAAACATCGCCCGCGGAGGAGGCTGACGGCGCCGCAACGGAAGTCGAACTGGTACCGGTTCCGGGCGCAACCTTTGCTGAGTTGGCGGTGGGGTCGATTGTGCCCAACCGGCGTCAACCGCGTCAGGTTTTCGACGAGGACGACATTACCGAGCTGGCGACCTCAATTAAGGAGGTCGGCCTGCTTCAGCCGATTGTGGTCCGTCGTATTGAGGACGCCGAGACTCCGAACCAGGACGAAGGTGTTGCAGAGCCGCCAGGAGATGCGGACTCGGATGACGGTGTTGCAGATACGTCGGCCGGCGCCGACGAGGCGGCGTTGTACGAACTGGTAATGGGTGAGCGGCGCCTGCGCGCGGCCAAGGAGGCGGGTCTGGAGACCATACCGGCGGTGGTGCGCTATACCGCTGACGAGTCCTTGCTGCGTGACGCCCTGCTGGAGAACCTGCACCGTGTGCAGCTGAATCCGCTTGAAGAGGCGGCGGCCTATCAGCAGTTGTTGGAGGACTTCGATTGCACCCAGGCCGAGCTGTCCGCGAAGATCGCCCGGTCTCGCTCGCAGATCTCCAACACGCTGCGGTTGATGAAACTGCCTCCGTTGGTGCAACGGCGTGTGGCGGCTGAGGTGCTGTCCGCCGGACATGCCCGCGCTCTGCTAGGGCTGCCCGACGCCGCGGCGATGGAGCGCGTGGCGCAACGCATCGTAGCGGAGGGCCTGTCGGTACGGGCCACCGAGGAGATTGTGGCAATGTACGGCGAGGCGCCGGACGTGGTCCCGGTTCAGGCCACTACGCGTTCACGAAACACTCCTCTGCCGGCACTCTCCACCCGCTTGTCGGATACCTTTGATACTCGGGTGCGGGTTACGCGGGGCGCCAAGAAGGGACGTATCACCATTGAGTTCGCCGGTGATGAGGATCTGGCGCGCATTGTCGAGGCACTGGCGCCGGGAACGTCGCTGGATGAGGGATGAGTTCGGCATTCGGGCCGTGTAAACCGGAGGCCGGGATGTTTCACGTGAAACATCCCGGCCCCGGGCACCTGCTTCAGCCGCGTACCACTAATTCAGATCCCGCTACGGCACGCGGAGTGCGCCTCGGCTAAGGAACATTGTGTGGTTGCGGCCGCACAGCGGGATGACGGACCAGCTGGTCGTAGAGTCCAGCCAGGTCTCCATCGGCATTCGCGGCCATTGGGAGCAAAGACACCTCGGTCATACCGGGGACCACATTGACGTCGATGAACCAGGGTGTGGCTTCGGCGTCTAGAATGATGTCGGTGCGCGAGAGGTTACCCAGACCGAGCGTGCTGTGGACGGTGACGGCCATGTCCTGCACCAAGTGCAGAAGGTCGTCCTCCAGGCGCGCCGGAACGAAGTACTCGGAGCGTCCCGGGTTGTAGCGGGCATCGAAGTCGTAGCGGCCCTGTGAAACAACCTCCACCGGCGGCAGCGCGCGTGGGCCGTCACCGGTGTCGACTACGGACACCGCGAGTTCGGTTCCCTCGACGTAGTTCTCGATCAGGGCGCGCTCATCGTAGGCGAAGCAGGACACCATGGCGGTGCGCAACTCATCCGCGTTGGAAGCGTAGGAGACTCCCAGTCCGGATCCGCCCTGATTCGGTTTGACCACTACCGGCAATCCGAGGTGGCCGGCGACGACACCGAGCACATCCTGTGCGCCGAGCTGGCTGAAGTACGCCTTCGGCAGCGTCACCGAGTCCGGTGTGCGGACTCCGGCCGCACGCACCGAGGCCTTGGCGGTGGGTTTGAAGGATGCGCGTTGACAACCGTCGGAATGCGTACCCACATAGGGCAGTCCGAGGGCGATGAGCACATTCTGTAGACCGCCGTCCTCCCCGTGGCCTCCGTGTACCAGAGGCCAGACGACGTCGGGACTGAAGGCTCGGAGTGAAGGGATCGTGCGGGCGTCTACATCGAGGACGACTACGGTGTGCCCGAGGTGCTTGAGTATGTTCATGACCCGGTGTCCGGAGCGCAGCGAGACATCGCGTTCGTGGCTGAGTCCGCCTGCGATTACGGCGATGCGCAAGGGTGCGCCGGGCTTGGCTTCAGGGGTGTCGGACATGGCGGCTCCTTAATGGTTCGACTCGGTGCGGGACATGATTCATACCTGATCCGGTGATGGGGCTGAGACGCCGCCGGACGGGCGCTGTTTAGCAGGGCCGAAGAGGTCGATCAGGTCAAGGTCGTGTTTGACGACCTCCGATAGCCGCCGGACGCCTTCGCGGATGTCAACCGGTTCCGGGTAACAGAAGGACAGGCGCATATGGTCGCGCCCGGCCCGGCCGCCGGCGTAGAAGGCGGTACCGGAGACATAGGCGACCAGGTTGGTCACGGCTCGCGGCAGCATCTCCTTGGCGTCGAGTCCCTTGGGCAGACCCACCCAGACGTAGAAACCGCCTTCGGGAACGTTCCACGTGCACATAGGCATGTGCTCCGCAAGGGCCTCTACCATGGCGTCCCGCCGCCTGCGGTACATGGTGCGGAAGTCCTGAATCTGGCCGCGCCAGTCGAAGTTGTCCAGGTAGGTGGAGATGGAGAACTGGCCCACCGAGCTCGGGCACAGAATCGCGGCCTCTGATGCGAGCTTCATCTTCTCACGCACGGCCGATGGTGCCACGGCCCAGCCCACGCGGTACCCCGGGGCGAAGATCTTGGAGAAGGAGCCCAGGTATACGACGTCGTCGGGCGCCAGAGTCTTCAAGGCGGTGTGCGTACGGCCCTGGAAGTCGAGTAGGCCGTAGGGATTGTCCTCAATGATGAGCACGTGGTGTCGGCGACAAATCTCGATTACCTGGGGGCGGCGCTCCTCCGACAGAGTGACTCCGGCGGGGTTGTGGAAGTTGGGCAGGCAGTAGAAGAACTTGACTCGGTGTCCCTGGCGCTCGAGCTCAGCTATGGTCTGCTCCAGCATCTCAGGAATGACGCCGTCGGCGTCGATGGGAGCCTGTTGGATGTCCGCCTGGTAGGTGGAGAAGATAGACAGTGAGCCGACATAGGTGGGCGCCTCGGTGAGAATGACGTCCCCGGGATCAATGAAAAGCTCGGTGACGATGTCGACCGCCTGCTGGGAACCGGTGGTGATGACGACGTCTTCGGGGTAGGCGTCGATTCCCTCTAAGGCCATGACTTCGGGAATCTGCTCGCGCAGCCGCGGAAGGCCCTGGCCGTTGCCATACTGGAGTGCACGACCGCCGTCCTTCCGGATCATGCGGGCCGTGGCCTCGGCGAGTTCGTCCAAGGGCAGGTCCTTGAGGTTGGGCATGCCGCCGGCGAGCGATACCACTTCAGGCCGGGATGCGACGGCGAACAGGGAGCGGGTCTCGGACTCGCGTAGTCCATACGCACGAGTAGCGTAGGAGTCGAGCCAGGGATCCAGCCGGTTGCCTCGTTGTGGGTTGCTCTCATTCACGTGGTCATCCCTCCCGGCGGGTGTTGTGTCTCTGGGACCAGTTTGCCACGATCAGGGTATTCGGTGATGTTTCACGTGAAACATCACGCTGTGGAGCGCAGACGTTAACCGGACACGGTAGCGTCGTTGTACTCGGGGGTGTCAAGACTAAGCGGGGGTCAACGACTCTTTGGATGTTTCACGTGAAACATCCACATGCACGTCGATGGAAGGTCTGCTGATACCCGAGACGGCTCGGAGCCGAGTTCATCGGCGCGCCGGACGCACTCGTCCCTGGTTAACAGTTTCACGTGAAACATTGCCGGATCTGACTGAGGCCACTTGCGTATGTTCCAGTGTGCGGGTTCAAGACACGCGGAATGGATGTGGGAGGACTGCCGCTGCCACCGGGGAGGTGCGCGTGCGCCCGATCACTGGATGGGTTCGCCGTAGGGTTCGCGTCGGTTTGTCAGGCCCTGTTGATGATCGGCGGGCTCATTTCTCGGTGAGCCACGGGACGGCTGAGATCGCGCGGGTCGGCACACGATAGTCGCCGCTCAAGGGTCGCTGATCACGTTGGGTTTCCAGTACCCCGTTCCGCTGTGGCCGTGCTCGCCCCCGCCTGCGCTGAGGCAGCGGGATGCATGTATCGACGTCTGGATGCTGGTCCCAGCCCGGCGCTGAAGGCGTGTAGTGGTGGAGGCGACTGTTGGCTACGTCAGAACGCACGTCTGAGGGCGGAGTGTTTCACGTGAAACACTCACTCCGTTACGCCCCTACCAGCAATCACTCTTTCGGGTTCAGCGTTCGAAATCAACCTTCTGGGCAACGACTGGCATCGCGCAGACGTCTACGGTGTGGGCTCCGATTCAGGTCGACTACCCTGTTCGGTGCATGTGCAGGGAGCGGAGGTGCGCTCAGGTAACGGCGGCGTCCGTAGCCCCGCAGCTTATCGGGTGCCGCCCTACGGACTTGTCGGGTGAGAGTTCCGAGGATGAATCGGAGGTGCGCCTGAACGATTGTGAGTTCAGGTCATCCCTAACCGTTAGGCGATACTCCCGGCCGGAGGTCCTCACGACCTGCACCACGCGCACGACGTCTACCCGGCCACCTTCATGTAACTGCCCCGGGACCTGGTGGCATACGGCGCTTCGTGTGTGTGGGTGTGGTGGGCCGATGGGCGGCTGCTGGTGTGGGTGTCTGGGTTGCTGAGGGTGTGTGCGGTGGTGCGGGTGAGGTGCCGAGATCGGCACCGCTAACGGCTACGATCGTGATCCGGCGCCCGCATAAACTCGACGATTCCAACGAATCGTCTCGGGCGCAACACCACCTGCCCGAGCTCGTCCCCTCCCGCCCGACAACGTTCCCGCCTGCCCGAGGACGTCCTCATCGCCCCGAGAACGACCCAGGCCTGGCGAGAACGTCTCTTGCGCCCCAAACCCTCCCGAACGTGGAGGGCTTGGAGATGAGAAGGTCGTCTTCGGCGCACCGGCACCCACCGAAGACGACCTCCACACCGCAGCGCCCGACCCGAATCACCACACCCACAAACACGAAGATATGCATAAGAGCCGATTGGTCGGCGATCAGGAGGCGTCAACGTGAGAGTTCGGACTTCGGTGGTGCGGAGTGTTTCACGTGAAACATGCCGGGCATCCCTGGTCGTCGTTCTGTGGCGACCGGGTCAGGGCCGCAGTGCGTCTGTGGCAATGAGTGCGCGCAGGCGACTCTCATCGCAAGGGATATTGACCACATGCTGTTCGGCGTTGAGCAGTCTATGAATCGTGGGCGGCACGGCTTGCGGGGCTCCCAGCGCCTCGGCCACGGTCTCGGGGAACTTCTCCGGGCGGGCCGTCTCCAGCACCAGGGTTGGGAAACCGGGTTCCATGGCGCGCAAGGCCACAGCGACGCCGTCGGCAGTATGCGGGTCGATCGGGGCGCCGGTGGCCTCGTGCACTCGCCGGATGGCGGTTATCCGGTCGGCGTGCGTAGAGGTGCCGGAGATGAATCCGAAGTCCTTGCGCATCCGCACGAGCCGGTCGGACAGGTCCAGCACTCCGGTGCGCTCAAGTTCGGGCCAGCGGGACTGGAACTCCTCCGGGCCCAGCAGCGTCCAGATGAAGCGCTCCAGGTTGGAGGCTTTCGAGATGTCCATGGAGGGGCTGGAGGTGGCCAGGGTCTGCCCACTCGACCGGGGCCGATAGACACCGGTGGAGAAGAACTCGTCCAGCACATTGTTCTCATTGGTGGCCAGTATCAGGCGGCGGATGGGCACACCCATGGTGCGGACCAGGTGGCCGGCATAGATATTGCCGAAGTTACCGCTGGGAACGGCCACGTCGATGCTGAAGCAGGCGGCCTCGACGCCTGTTTCGTGGTGCGGTGCGTCTGCGCCTCCATGAGTTCGTGCGGCCTCACTCTCACCCGGGGCAGCAATGCGTAGATGGTCGGAGGCGCGCAGCCAGGCCCACACGTAGTAGACGACCTGGGCGGCGATGCGCCCGAAGTTAATGGAGTTGACAGCGCCGATGGAGTGTTCGGTCTTGAAGTCGGGATCGTTGTTGATTGCCTTTACCAGGTTCTGGCAGTCGTCGAAGACGCCTTCGACGGCGATGTTGTGAATGTTGGGGTCAGCCAGGGAGTACATCTGGGCGCGCTGTACATCGCTCATGCGTCCCTGTGGGGAGAGCATGAAGACGCTGACGCCATCGCGTCCGCGGAAGGCGTGCTCGGCGGCCGAGCCGGTATCCCCACTGGTGGCGCCGAGGATGTTGAGTACCCGACCTTCTCGGGACAGTGTGTAGGGGATGGCCTGGCCGAGGAACTGCATAGCAAGGTCTTTAAAGGCCATGGTCGGCCCCTCGGACAGGCCTACGAGGGCAAGGCCGGGGGCGACGGCGCCCGCCGGGCGCAGCGGCACCACGGGCGGCGGGAAGTGCCCTGGACCGTAGGCGGCGGCCGTCAGGGCCTGCAGATCCGTGGCCGGAATATCAGTGGCATACAGACCGATTACTTCTGCTGCAAGCTCCGGATAACTCAATGACCGCCAGGACTCCAGGGTGCTGGCGGTCAGGTGCGGGACCTCGGTGGGGACAGCCAGGCCGCCGTCGGGAGCCAGCCCCGATAGAAGCACGTCCAAGAAGCCTGCGGGCTCCATACCGCCCCGGGTGGAGACATAGCTCGTGTCCTGCGTGCGGTGCTGCATGTGCCGCCCTCTCGTGCTCCGTGGTAATGCGCTCCCATTCTATGCGACCGGCACCTTCGCCCTGGCAGGCAGTGCGGTGTCTCCCGGAGCGGAGGCGGACGTGATGAAGAACCCTTGTGGTAGGCGCGGTTGGACACGACACATATCTGATAGGTGGCGTTCTGGTTGAGCGTATTCAGGAGTGTGGTTCCCGATGGTTGATGAGCTTGATGATGCTGTGGGGCGGGCGCATGGGGATATTGATGGTTGGGTGCGTCAGGCGCAGGAGCGGGCTCATCTGCTGCGCTACTTGGCCGTCTGCTGCACTACTTCGGGGTTAACAACGCCTGTTAGTGGTCTGTTGAAGGGTTCTGAGGTGTACAGCAGAAGGTTAAGTAGCGTTGTTAACGCCCAACCAGCGCAGCAGACACCCCCACCCCACCGCACCTCTCAAGCCGGAAGAGCCCATAAACTGCCATCCTTGATCCTTGGCGCCTCATTAGCCGGCGCGGTCGTCGGAGGCTCGTGTCGGCGAGCGTGGGTGTCAGTGCTGAGGAATGTCCGAGATCGGCACAAACGCGTCGGCGGGCTCTTTGGGCCCGCCGACGATCGTTGGAATCACGCGGCTTTGCCGTAAGGGTCGGTGACTGGTCCCGGCGTTTGTGCCGATCTGCGACATTCTTGCGGGGGCGGCGCCCCACAGCCCGTTAACCGGGCACGGCGCGCAAGTCCCACGGTCAGGCGATGACCTTCTCCAGCTGCGCCTTGAAGGAAGGCTTGGGGCGGGAACCGGCGAACTGATGCACCACCTCGCCCCCGGATACAACCGCGAAGGTCGGGATGGAACGCACCCCGAAGGAACGGGCGGTGGCGGGGTTGGCGTCCACGTCCACCTTCACGAACTTGGCCCGCTCGCCCAGCTCGGCCGCCACCTCGTCCACAACGGGTGCCATCTGGCGGCAGGGGCCGCACCACTCGGCCCAGAAGTCGATGACAACCGGGACCTCGGACTGCATGACCTCGGCGTCGAAGGTCGCGTCGGTGACGGTGATGGGATCTGACATGGGTTCTCCTCAAGAATGTGTGAATATGGATGGAATGGAAGTGAATCGGCCC
This sequence comes from Actinomyces sp., assembly GCF_030530635.1. Lineage (GTDB taxonomy): Bacteria > Actinomycetota > Actinomycetes > Actinomycetales > Actinomycetaceae > Actinomyces. The sequence goes on along the minus strand of NZ_JAUMUL010000033.1, from coordinate 12,386 downwards.
GGCTGTTAATAGACCCGTGGACGGATCTACTTCAGGCGTCGAGCCCGGACAGGTAGGCCTCGGCGTCCAGCGCGGCCCGGCAGCCGGAGCCGGCGGCGGTGACCGCCTGCTGGTAATGCGGATCAGCCACGTCGCCGCAGGCGAAGACGCCGGGCAAATTGGTGCGCTGGGAGGGCGAGTCCACCTTGATATAGCCGGCCTCGTCCAAGTCAAGTACACCCGCCACCAGCTGTGAGCGCGGAACCTGCCCGATGGCCACGAACAGTCCGGCGGCCGGAATGTCGCGCCGCTCGCCGGTGACGGTGTCCTCAAGGGTCACCGACTCCAGGGCCTCGGCCCCGTTCAGGGCCACCACCCGGGAGTTCCAGGCGAAGTCGATCTTCGGGTCGGCCTCGGCGCGAGCGGCCATGACCGCACTGGCGCGCAGCTGGTCCCGCCGGTGCACCACGGTCACCGTGGAGCCGAAGCGCGACAGGAAGGTTGCCTCCTCCATGGCGGAGTCTCCGCCGCCGACGACGACGATCGGCTTGTCCTTGAAGAAGAATCCGTCACAGGTGGCGCAGTACGAGACACCGTGACCGGACAACCGGTCCTCGCCGTCGAGTCCGAGCTTGCGGTACTCCGAGCCAGTGGACAGGATCACCGCGCGGGCCTCGTAGACGGCGTCATCGGTGGTGATGCGCTTGATGTCTCCGGTCAGCTCCAGGGCGGTGACGTCCTCGAAGCGGACGTCAGCACCGAAGCGCTCGGCCTGCTCCTGCATCTGAGTCATCAGGTCGGGACCCATGATTCCCTCGCCGAAGCCGGGGTAGTTCTCCACCTCGGTAGTGTTCATCAGCGCGCCGCCGGCGGTAACGGAGCCGGCGAGCACGATCGGCTTCAACTGGGCACGGGCGGCGTAGATCGCCGCGGTGTAGCCTCCGGGTCCGGAACCGACAATGACGACGTCGTGGATCATGACTCTCCTCGCTCGTGACACCCGGACGCCGAATGCGCCCGAGGCTTACAGACCGTGAACCGTGGCGCGGAGCCCTTTGTTCCAGTGGAACCGCCTATCTAAATGTGATCTCTGAAATAGTCACCTTATATTGACCGTCGGATGCCGTCGGCATCTCAGTCACCCAGAGCACGATCGTTCGTGCGTTGGCGGCATCGAAGTCGAAGGAGGTCGTGCCCCCGGTGAAGGCGCCCTCGGCCAGCAGTGTGCCACCGGTCGGATCCTCTGCAGTCGTGGCGCGCACCTGGACGTGGCCGCCAGAGCCGGTCCCCTGGATGTCCACGCCGGTGACCGCGGCCTCCTGCTCCAGGGTCACCGCCATACCGATGCCCTGCTTCCAGGCCAGGGAGGACTCGTAGTAGAAGCGCGAGGACCAGGCCCCGTCGGTGTTGCCGTCAACGACCAGACCGGCGTTCTCCGGGTGCTCGTTGTTGTCCCCGAAGGGGTCCAGTGCCTGGGCGGATGCCGGTGTGATGGTCGCGGAGGGCCGTGTCTGCTGCTCCTGCGTACCCGCATCGGGCGGGGCCGCCTCCGACGCGGTGGGCACGGTCTTGGCCGCGGGAATGTCATCGTCCTGGAACTTCACGCCGGCCAGGCCGAGCAGGTTGTTGACGGCGAAGAACACGCCCACCAACACCGTGGCCACCACCACGATGAGCACAACCGTGGTGGTGCGGTTAACCGCACGTTCCTGCTCGTCCTCCTCGCCCGTAGTCGGCGTCGAGCGGTACTCCTCGTGTCGAGGCAGCATCGCTTCGCCGGCCGACGGGAGCGGACCGGCGGGTACAGCGGCGTTGGCCGGGGTGCTGGCGACCGGGGCCGGCGGCGTCGAGGCGACCGGCTGTGCGGGAGTCGGTGGGGGGGGCGGAGCCGGCGTCGGCGCCGGAGCGCGGGTCTCGGCCGGGGGGACGGCACGGGCCGTGGAGATGCGCCGCAACCGGGACAGGACACCCCCAGCCATACCAGTGATCGTGGAGGCTGCTGCGGAATCGGAGGTAGGCGCCTCGGGTGTGGCGGACTGACGCGGCTCGGGTGCCGGGGCGGAAACCAAGCCGGACAGGCTGCTGGTATCCCATGGAACCAGTGTGTGCGCCACCTGGGCCGCGCTTTGCGGCATGTTCTCGGGCGGACCCCAGGTGCGGGCGACGAGTTGATCGATCTCGGCGTCGACGCGGTCCGGGGTGGCGGCGATCTGTGAGGGCGGCACGGGCGCCCCACCGGCCATGGGTGCGGCGGGCAGGCCCGCGTGCTTGCCCGGCCAGCGTCCGGTCAAACCGAAGTACAGCAGTTCCACCAGGGCGCGGGCGTCCGCACGATCGGGGGCCAGCGGGTCGGAGGTCATCCGCGCCTCGAGTCCGAGCGCGGCCGCCTCCACGCCAACGCCGGAGACCTGCACGGTGCCATCCGGGCGCACCCGCACGGAATCCGGCGAGAGATTCAGGTGGTGCAGGCCACGGCGCGAACAGGCGTCCAGGGCCTGAGCTGCCTCGCCGACGATGGCACGCACCTGATCCGCCCGTAGCCCCTGGCCGACCAGCGCCGAGAAGGTCCGGCCGGTGATCGGTTCGGTGACGATGAACGACGGCGCGGTCGTTTCGACGTCGTAGACGCGCTGGATGCGGGCATCGTCTACCAGGACGGCACGGGTGGCCGCCTCCAGCACCTCACGGCGGTGCGGGGTGGCGTCGGTCAGCATGAGCACGGTGACCTGGCGGTCCAGGATCGTATCGCGGCCCAGGTGTCGCACGACACGCGGCAGCGTCGTGGGCATCGTGGACAACAGCTCGTATCGGCCGGAGCCGATCGGCGTAGCGTCTGCCATGAGGTCACCTCCCACTACCGGAATCAACTGTGTATTAAAAGCGAGTCTAGCCGGATCGGCGGGCCAGACGGCAGACGGGGCGAAACCGATACTCGCCGTAGGCGGCGGAGGCGCCGGAGTCAACGGATGGGCGGCCGGTGGGAAGGACGGCGGCAGTACCAGGGCCGGCTCCGCTGCGGCGTCGGCCGGTGGGGCGGGCGCCAGGGCCCGGCCCAAGGCCACTACGGCCCGGCCCGCGGGCCCGGGTAGCATCCGTCCGATCTTGGTCACGATGCGAGAGAGCGGGCGGAAGAACACGTCCAACTCCTGCACGCGCAGAAGCTTGGCGCCTGCCAGGTAGACCACCGACATGACCACCGCCACCACCATTACGGTGACCAGCGCGTCCACCGGGCGGGAGCCGGTCAGGGAGCCGTCGGTCGGGCCGAGCACGCGTCGCACACCCAGACCCACCAGCACCGCGGGTAGCGCCGCAAGGATCAGGCGCGTATAGGTCCCCACGATCCGCGGCCCATCCAGGTCGGGAAGATGACGGCGAATCAGTGGAACCAGTACGAGGAAGCCGGCGATCTGGCAGGTGGCCGACGCCACCGCCGCCCACGTCATCCAGTGGTTGGCCGGAGCCAACATATAGGCGGCGAAACAGAACACCACCGGGATGACACCCACCACCGTGTCGGCGATGAGCAGCCGCTTGGTGTCTGCATAGGCGAGCATGACCCGTTGCATGGTGAACCACACGCCCTGCCCCACGATGCCTACGGCCAACACCGTCAGGATCGGGGCGGAGGCGGTCGCCTGCTCCAAAGACAGCGACGGGACGAACACCTGTAGCGCCGGGGCTGCCAGGGTGCCGATCCCGGCGGCGAACAGGACCGTGAACACGGCGATCGAGCGCAGCCCCAACGACAGATCGTCACGCACGCCCTCACGATCCCCAGCGGCCGCCTTCTCGCTCATGCGGGTGAACAGGGCGGTGATGACCGAGGTGGTGACCAGGGACTGCGGCAACATGTACACCAGCTGGGCGTTGGCGTACATCGTCGTCGATGGGACGATCACATCCGCGTAGGCGGCCGACTCCGCAGCCGTCACCGCGCGCGAGCCCAAGTTCGTGGCCGCCAGATCCCCCAGCGAGACGATGCCCGTACCCAGCAGCGCCCACGACGCCACCTTGGACATACTGCCCAGACCCGTGCCGCGCACACCGAAGATGAGTCGAGGGCGGAAACCCGAGCGGACCAGCGGGATGTACAGGATCAGCGCCTGGGCGGCGATGCCGAGCGTCGTCGTCGCCCCGATCAGGGCGATGCGCCCCGCGTCCCAGATGCCGGGGTCCTGCCCGGCGGTGTAGCGGCCGTAGATCTGCAAATAGGCCATGATCGAGACGATCGAGATGACGTTGTTCAGCACCGGCGACCACATGTACGGCCCGAAGCTGGAGCGGGCGTTGAGCACCTGCCCCCACAGGGCGTACAGCCCGTAGAAGAAGATCTGCGGCATGCACCAGAAGGCGAAGGCGAAGGCGAGCGGCTGCCAGCGTCCCAGGCCGGAGGCGTAGGCCATGATCACCAGCGGCGCGGCCACGGTCAGCAGTGCGGCCACGGCGGCGATGACGGCGGAGGCCGCCGTCAGCAATCGGTTGACCAGTTCCTCCCCGTTGCGCTGACGCAGGGCCCGCACGATCTGCGGTACCAGGATCGCGTTGAGAATGCCCCCGATCAGCAGGTTGTACAACTGGGTGGGCACCGTATTGGCGGTGTTGAAGGCGTCCGCCGCTCCGGAGGCGGTCGCCCCCAGGGCCGTTACCAGCAGCGCATTGCGCACCAGGCCGAGGATGCGGGAGGCGAGTGTGCCCGCGGCCATGACAGCGCTGGAACGGGCGATCGAAGGTGCCGACCCGCCCGCACGGGACTGCTTACTCGAGGACGGACCGGACTGACGCCCCGATGAATCCGGCCCGGGATTGCGGGGTCTGCTCCCGTTGTGCTTCATCTGCGCTCCCTGGGTGTGGCGGTGCGGCGGCCCCGGCGCACGGTCCGGACGATGCCGGCGACGAGCAGGAACACCAGAATCCCGCTGAGGACACGCGTGCCCACATTCTCCCAGTCGGCCCGCACCCGCAGGTGCACCGTGGAAGGTGTGCCGACACTCGTCCCGTCCTTGGAATTCAGCTGAATGGTCAGGTCGACGTTGCCGGAGCCGACGGCGGTCACCGGAACACTCGCCGTCACCTGCCCGCGTGCGGGAACCGTGACGGTGATGTCCTCATTGGTCTGCAGCCGCGTGGAACTGGACGTCAGATGCACCTGGACCGTCACATCCTGATCCAGGGAGGAGACGATCCGCACCGGCAGATCGGCCGCCGAGGAGATCAGGTTGATGGTGCTCGACGGCGCCGCAGCCAGGGAACCGGTCACCGTTTCGCCTTGGGTGCGCGCCTTGGAGATCATGGTGGTGCAGGCGCCCTCGTCCGCCCGCCAGGTCGCCGACGACGTCAGTGCCAGCACGTCGGTGGACAGCCCCAGGGCGCGCTCGGGGTCGGTCAGGATCGAGCCGACCGACTTCAGACGGGTGGAGGCGTCCCGCGCCGCCGACAGGGTCATCGCCGTCACCTCCCCCTCCCCACTGGAAGAGTCCGGCAGTTCGACCCGCATCACCTCGGTGCCGGCGCTCGCGGCGTCGGCGGCGGAGGCGAGCAGCGAATCCAGGTTCCGCGGCTCGGTCCAAGTGGAGTTGATCAGGGCGTTCAGGCGTTTGGCGAGCACCTCAGGATCCGTGACGGCGGCTGCCGCGCGGGGGACGGCCACCACGATGTCGCGGCTTAGGGCCGGGGCCTGGCGGGTCAGGATGGCCGTCTGCCCGCGCAGCAGTTGGAGGGCGTCTAGGTTGGACATGCCCATCTCCCCCTGGTCGGTGACCAGGATGCCGCCCGCCGCCGCCGACAGCCCCGCATCCGGGATGAGCACGGTGCGCCCGTCCAGCGTCATGGTGCCTGACGGCGTGTAGGTCAGGTCCACGGCGACGGGTGCATCGCCGGGGGCGGCGACGACGGTGGTCACCGACTCGGGCAGGGCGGTGAGGGTAGTACGGTCCAGGGCGCCGGCTGACCAGAAGACGGAAGTGGAGGCGCCGGACTGCGCCGCCTCGCTGGTCGCAGTCCGCTCCAGGGCGGATTCGATCAGCGCGGACTCACCCTGGTGGGCGAGTGCTGTCAGGTCGGCGTCTGCCCACGGCAGGGCGACCACGTCGCCGGTTTCCAGGGCCGAGGCCAGACTCAGGGCGAGTTCGGTGAGGTCGGTTGCGGCCGGATCCGATCCGGGGGTGGCGCTGCTCGTGGCGCCCGCCGACGCGGTAGCGGAGTCGGATGCGGTAGTGGAGTCCCGGGTGGCGGAGTTCAGGCCGAGTGCCCGCAGTAGGAGTGGGTCGACGGCCAGGACGATGCCGTCTCCGGCCAGGCTCAGCAGCCCGAGCACGCGTTCACGTAGAGCGGCTAGCGTCTGGGCCGAACTCGCGTCACCGGTGGCCGCGTCCGGCGCGTCAGCGGCGCCTGTGGACTCGGTGGTGCCGGTGGCGCTCGCCGTGGGCGTGGCCTCGGCGTCCGGGTTCGGTGTGGCGGCGACGAGCGCCGTCAGTTCCGCCGGTGAGGCCGTCACCGGCACAAAGGCGGTCACCCGCGTGGGGCTGACCCGTACGCCCGGGTTCCACAGCAGTATGGTGCGATCCTGAGTGAGGGTGGTGTAGCCCTGAGTGAGGGCCACCTGGACGCCGCGCGGACCCCACTGGTCGGTGCCGGTCAGCGGCAGATCGTCGGAACTGACGGTGACCCTGAAGTCCAGTTCCGCCCCGGGCGCCACCTGCCCCTGAAGCGTCTGCAGGGCGACGGTTGTCAGTGGCGTGTCCTGCTCGTCGGCCAGCCAGGAGGCCAGACCGTTCGTGGTCACCTCGGTGCGCGGTTGTACCTGTATGACCAGTGTGAGCTCCGTGAGTGTCTGGTCGGTGTGGTTGGTGATCGTGCCCGCGACGGTGACGTCCTCCCCGGTGCTCACGACCTCCGGCGCCAGACTCGTCACGGACAGGTGAACCTGTCCGGCCGCCTCATCGTCCTCGGTATCGGCAATGTTGTCGGCCGGAACCACGCTGCCCGCAACGGCGGGGAGTTCGGTGGTACCGGACAGGCCACCGGCTGCGGTGATACGGGTAGCCGCCTGTGCGGTGCCGGCTGGGGCCGCCACCGTTGCGCCAACCAGTACGAGCATGGCCAGCACCGCCGTCAGCACTCGGCGGACGGCGCGCGAGACCTGCGGGCGGCGGGGCGCCTGGGCGGGGCTCACCCGTCACCCACCAGGATCTCCCTGGCGGCGGCGACGATCCGTCGCTCATTGGGATAGGCCAGGCGGCGGCCGACGTCCTCCAGGGTGACCCATTCGACTTCCTCCGCCTCATGGTCGGGATCGTTCTCGGTGGTGAGCCTGCCGCCGAGTGCCTCCAGCAGGAAGTGGTGGACGACCTTGTGCACCCGGTGATCCTCACCGGCGAACCAGTAGTCCACGGTAGCCAGATGCCGCAACACGCGGCCGATTATGCCGGTCTCCTCCGCGATCTCCCGTACGGCGGCCTCCTCAGCGGTCTCCTCACCCTCCAAGTGTCCCTTCGGCAGACACCACTCCAGTCGTCCTCCCCGGTTGCGGCGCGCAATCACGGCGGTCACCGCCTGCCCGTTCTGCACGTCGATGATCAACCCGCCGGCACTAGTCTCGTCTATGACCGGCAGTGAAGGCGCGGCCGTGCGCCCGGGCCGGTTATCGGCGCGGGGCAAACGAGAGCGATGGGAGGACATGGGAACACTCTAGGCGGTCCGCCCGAGGATCGGCCTCCTTGGCGTCAGCGTGGCAGGCTTAGGTCGATGACCGACCGCCCGACCGCCCCCGCCACCACGCCCGCCTCGCGCCCGGAGCGCCGTGCCCGCGCCGCCGTCGTCCCCGATGAGCGCCCCGACGCAGCCGGCCTGACCCCCACCGCTCGCCGAGCCCTGCGCAAGCTGCCGACGTCCCTGCACGACCTGGGACGCCGCTTCGCCGCCGCCGGACACGAGCTCGCGCTGGTGGGTGGGCCGGTGCGCGACGCCTTCCTCGGCGTCGTACCGCACGATCTGGACTGCGCCACCTCCGCCCGTCCCGAGCAGACCGAGACAATTCTGCAGGAGTGGGGCGACGCCTGCTGGGATGTCGGCAAGGCCTTCGGCACCATAGGTGCGCGCAGGGGCGAGACGATCGTCGAGGTCACCACCTACCGCACCGAGGAGTACGAGGTCGACTCCCGCAAGCCCGCCGTCGCCTACGGCGACAGCCTTGTGGGTGACCTCACGCGTCGTGACTTCACCGTCAATGCGATGGCGCTGCGGCTGCCGGAACTGGAACTGGTCGATCCCCACGGCGGTTTCGAGGACCTGCTCGCGGGCGTGCTGCGCACCCCTGTGTCCGCCGAGCAGTCCTTCGACGATGACCCACTGCGGATCATGCGGGCCGCCCGCTTCGCCGCCCAGCTCGGATTCGACGTCGAGCCCGACGTGCTGGCCGCCATGACCGACATGGCGACGCGACTGAAGATCGTGTCCGCCGAGCGCGTGCGGGCCGAACTGGAGCGACTGCTGCTGGCACCCTGGCCGCGCCGGGGGCTGGAACTCATGGTGCACACCGGCGTGGCCGACATCGTCCTGCCTGAACTGGCCGCCCTGCAGGAGACCGTCGATGAGCACAAACGCCACAAGGACGTCTATGAGCACACCCTGACCGTGCTGGATCAGGCGATCGACCTGGAGACCGGGCCGGACGGGCCCGTACCCGGCCCGGACCTGGTGCTGCGCCTGGCGGCGATCTTCCACGACATCGGCAAGCCCGCCACCCGACGCTTCCTGCGCGACGGCACCGTCACCTTCCACGGGCACGACCACGTCGGTGCCCGCATGACCGCCAAGCGCATGCGTGCCCTGCGCTTCGACAAGCAGACCATTAAGGACGTCTCCCGCCTGGTGGAGCTGCATCTGCGCTTCCACGGCTACGCCGACGCCGCCTGGTCCGACTCCGCCGTGCGCCGTTACGTGGCCGACGCCGGGCCACTGCTGGAGCGTCTGCACCGGCTGACCCGCGCAGATGTGACCACCCGGAACCGGCGTAAGGCCCACATGCTGGACGCCGCCTACGACGATCTGGAGGCCCGCATCGCGCGGCTGCGCGAGGAGGAGGAGTTGGCCGCCATCCGCCCGGACTTGGACGGTAAGCAGATCATGGCCGAGCTCGGCGTCGGGCCCGGCCCGGTGGTCGGCGAGGCCTACCGCTTCCTCATGGACCTGCGCATGGAGAAGGGTCCCCTGGGCGAGGACTTGGCGCGCGAGGCGCTGCACTCCTGGTGGGCGGCGCGCGGCGAGAAGTAAGCGCTGGCGGCGTCGGCGTCGTCATCGGCGGGTGCTGGCGGGATGCGCGCGGCGAGTTGACACTGCGGGTGTCGCCGTCGGCGGGTGCTGGCGGGATGCGCGCGGCGCGGCCCGCACATTGTCGTCTGCTGCCCGCTCCACTACGCCACTTCGGTGTTGGGTACGCCGGTTCGGGGTCGGTTGAAGGCTTCGGAGGTCTTCAACCGACCCCGAAGTGGCGTAGTAGTCCCCGAACCGGCGTAGTAGACGAGTGGGGTCTCGGCGACGCGGACTGACGCGGCCACTGGTGGGGTGGTGGTACTCAGTGGACCGTCGTTCGGCTTGGACACCCAGTGCGCCATGGTCTGGCTGGTCCGGTGCGTTGCCGTCTGGCTACGCGTGAGGTGGAGCTCAACCGGGCTATAGCCCGGCCGGTCACTGCCACCGACCTTTCACCGGCGTCCACAGGCAGCGTTCGCGACACCCCAATCCACAGAGCTCGCGGGGCCCGGTGGCGCGACAGTCGGCCCGTAGCAAGGCTGCTGACATGCAGCACTATCCGACGCCGCCCGACCGCCCCCGCATGTTGTTCACCGCCGACCGCTCCGCCGGCGACTTGGCTGCCAGAGGTGACCTCGTGCGGGTGGCTCGCGGCGGTTACATGGCGATACCCGACCGGGATACGCCACCGTGGCGCGTCAAGCAGCTCGTCACCCTGGCGCGCTGCGAGGCGGCGTTGCGGGCCTCGCCGTCGGCAATCGCGTTGACCCACGAGGCGGCGGCGGTGGTGCTGGGACTGCCCATCCTGGAGTCCGAGCCGCATATCCGTCTGGCGGTGCCCGGGAAGCGGACGCACAACACCTTGACTCTCCCCGCCGTGATGTACGGGGCACCGGAGGGCAGGCGCCGCGGCCGTCGAGTGAGCCTGCGGCGCTCAACAGTCGCGCCGGCGCCGGAGGAGGTCATCAACGTGGGCGGGCTGCGGGTGACCACCCCGCTGCGCACGGCCATGGACTGCGCCTTCGACCTGCCGGTGCGCGAGTCGCTGCCGGTGGTGGACGCCGCGCTACGGGTGGTGTGCCGACCCGACCGTTTCAACCGACGTTGCTACGGCGAGCTGGATATCGACGCGGCGCGCGCACGGCTGATGCAAATGGTTGAGGGGCAGGGGCGACGCAACGGCAAGCGCCGTGCCAGGATCGCGGTGGAGTGTGCGGACCCCTTCGCGGAGTCGCCGGGCGAGAGCGTGCTGCGTTGGGCGGTCGGCGTTGCCGGGCTGCCTGAACCGGTGACGCAGCGCCGCTGGATCGGCGACGACGCACGCGAGTACTTCCTCGACCTCGCCGTGAACAGCGCCATGGTCGACCTGGAGTTCGACGGCTACGGCAAGCTGGCGACGGCGGCGGATGTACGCGCGGAGAAGCAGCGGGAAATGGTGCTGCGTCGCGGCGGGTGGACGGTGCATCGCTTCGAGTGGCGGGAGCTGGCCGATCCCGAGCGCCTGGTGCGCCGAGTGGAGGGACTGTTCCCGGCGGAGGTCATGCGCGGGGTGCGTCGGCGTCGGGACCTGTGGCTGTAGGGGCGTGGCTCGGGCCGATGTCCCGCTTCGGCTGAAGGGGCGAGCCTCAGGCGCCGGGTGTACGCGGCCCGGTTCCCTGCCTCATCCCCTGGAGGTGGGCTGCAACCCCAGGCGGCGGCACACGGTCCGGCTCGTCTACTACGCCACTTGGGCGTTGGGTACGCCGGTTCGCGGTTGATTGAAGGCCCCAGAGGCCTTCGATCAACCGCGAAGTGGCGTAGTAGTCCCCGAACCGGCGTAGTAAAGGTCCTCGGGGCTGGCGCGCGCGGTGGCTGAGGGCGTTCTGCGTCAGGGGCCGAGGACGGTCAGCGGGCAGGTCACGGTGCCGTCCGGCAGGGTGGCCGTCGGGCCGGTGCCGGTGACCACCAGCTTGAGCGCCGGCTCCCCGACCATGGCGGTGTCAATCTGCTGCACGGTGCGGGCCAGCGAACGGGCGCCCTTCTCGATCTGGGAGGCACCCAGTTTCACCTCGACCGCGGCCCACCGGCCGCCGGTGAAGGTGAGCACGGCGTCAAGCTCGTGGCCATTGGAGTCACGGTAGTGGTGCACCTGGCCGCCGATTGCCTCGGTGAAGACGAGTAGATCGTGGACGACGGCGCTCTCAAAGAGGAAGCCGGTGGTCTCGGGGTCCGCCGTGAGCTGTGTGGCGTCCGCGTTCAATGCGGTGACGGCGAGCGCGGGATCGGCCAGGTGAAACTTCGGCGCGGTGCGCAGGCGGGCGCGTGAGCGCAGCCCTACCGCCCAGGCGGGGATACGCTCGACGATGAATAGCCGCTCCAACAGGTCCACGTAGCGGGACACGGTTTCGGGGCGAGTATTCGGGGCGAACTGACGCAGGTCCTTGACCAGGGTTCGCCAGGAGACCTCGGCTGCCGTGGCCCGGGCCAGAGCACGGACGAGTGCGCGCATGACCATGGGCTTGTGGCGGGTCTTAGCCATTCGTCCCAGGTCCGCCCGGACGACATCGTCCAGGTAGCCGTTCAATGCCACCGCCGTTGCCGCGGGTTCCAGCTCGGCCAGCGCTGGGAAGCCCGTGCGTGCGAGCGCGTCGACGACGTCGTGGTAGGAGTTCGCAGTCGCACTCGTAGCGGGCCGATCGCCAGCAATGAGGGCCTCGAGGCTCACCGCGCCCGTAGAATTGCCGCGTTCGAACCACGTCATGGTGCGTTCGCGCATGCGCAGGAAGCGTCCGGCGCCGGTGTGGCGGGTGGCGTCGTCGGCCGGAACGGCGGATCCGGTGAGGATGAAGGCTCCCGGCTGCGTTGCCGAATCTACGGCGCGACGGACCTGGTTCCACAGCTGTGGAGCCAATTGCCACTCGTCGAGCAAGCGGGGTCGATCACCGTCCAGGACGGCGTCGGGGGCGAGGTCGATCAGACGGCGGGTGGCGTCGTCGTCTAGGAAGGCGCAGGAGCGGGCGGCATTCAGGCCGGTCATGGTCTTGCCGCAGGCGCGGGGGCCCTCGATGACTACGGCGCCGCCGATTTCGAGCAGCCGACCAAGCTGGGCGTCGACGACGCGGGGTGGGTCTCGTAGTGTGGTGGCAATTCCCGCGAGGGGTCCTCTCTGGTAGGGG